>NZ_JAKLTE010000028.1:0-47514 GCF_022014395.1 Photobacterium sp. WH77
GCTTTTACTAATTTTTCAGTCATTCTGAAAATATCTCTTTTAAACATATTTCTCTGTTCTATATTCAGCTAGAGGGCATATATCGACAAGGACTGTGACATGTTCGGGTTATCTAACAAGAATAACGTAACTCAAGACGCGTACAACTCACTTCAACAGCAACTTCAGGAAACCACCAATACCTTAGCTGCAATCAGTGATTCCTTTGCATCTATTGAATTTACACCATCAGGAGAAATCATCAGCGCCAACCAACATTTCCTTAATACCATGGGATACAGCCTAAATGACATTCAGGGCAAACATCACAGGATTTTTTGTACCGATGAAACCAAACAAAGTCAGGAGTACCAACAATTCTGGTATCAGCTAAGTCAGGGCAAGCAAATTAAGGGACTGTTCCAGCGTATGACTAAAAACGGGAAAGACATTTGGCTGGAAGCCAGTTATTGTCCGGTTTTCGACGATCAAGGGAGTGTTTATAAAGTCATTAAAATTGCTTCTGACACCTCAACAAGAGTCGCAGAGCACCATGAACTTGCCAGTCAGACACAGGCGGTTTCCCGCTCCATGGCGGTTATCGAATTTGATCTCAATGGTAATATATTGCACGCCAATGAAAACTTTTTAGCAACGGTCGGCTACACATTTGATGAAATCAAAGAAAAACATCATCGCCTGTTCGTCACCCCAAGCTATGCTCAAACCAGTGAATATCAAAACTTCTGGTACCAGCTCAATCAAGGGCAATTCATGGGCGGTAAGTTTGAACGGGTAAACAAAGCGGGCCAGACTCTGTGGCTGGAAGCCACCTACAACCCTATTTTTGATACCAATGGCAAACTGTATAAAGTCATAAAATTTGCCACAGATATTACACAGACAGTCATTCTCGGCCAGGAAAACAGTCAGTTGGCTTATGACTTGTCAGTTAAGACCCGTCAGTTATCCGCCGAGGGTAGTCATTCGGGTAATCAGGCTATCGAACAGATGGTACAAATGGTTGAGGCGTTAAATTCAACCTCAGATGTGATATCCCAGCTTGAGGAACAGTCAAAAACCATCACTAACATGGTGGACACCATTTCCGCCATTGCCGATCAAACCAATCTGCTGGCGCTCAATGCGGCCATTGAAGCAGCCAGAGCGGGCGATCAGGGACGAGGCTTTGCCGTTGTTGCCGACGAAGTTCGCCAGCTAGCTTCGCGCACCAATGAGTCGACCGTAAAAATTGATAATGTGGTTAAGCAAAACAGTCAATTCACGACCCAAGCCGTATCCTCAATGTCTGAAATTATTGCCCGCGCTGAAAGCAGTATGGAAAAAGTCAAAGAAGCCAGCACATCCATTCAAGACATTGAAGACAGTATTAACGATGTTGTTATGGCCGTGCAAAAAATGTCAGCAGCCAGTTAACTTCTGCCCTGCCGACAATCTGTCTCTTGAGCATCTTTCCATGCTCAAGAGGCAGATGTTCAAGAGGCAAATTCATAAGCGACAAGTGTTCAAGAGACATTCTCTCAGAAAGAAAAAGCCTGCCCCTGACAGCGCAACATATCAGTGAGCCAGGCGTTTCGGAAAATCAAAATACAGCAACTGACAATATTCCGGCCCGAACGCCTGCCATGTTTCTGCCTCAATTGCAAAAACCGCCAGGCCACAGGTCGGAACATTGTCGGTTTTTAATCCAAGACGGCCCACCAGTTCATTGATGGCGGGATTGTGGCAGACCACCATAAGCCGTTCAACCTCATCAGGCACCGACTGAATAATGCTGACCACCTCATGGGCAGAATCGGTATACAAGCCCACTGTGGTTGCCAGCTCAGTAGGATGCGGATGCAACGCCTGTTCAAAAAATTGCGCGGTCTGGAATGCCCGCTCAGCGGTACTGGATAGAATTCGCTGGGGCAGCGCCTGCCAGGCGGCGAACCGGGTTGCCATCTCAGCCGCGTTTTTCAGGCCGCGCTCATTCAGCGGGCGATCATGATCATCCAATTCCGGGTCATCCCAGGATGACTTGGCGTGACGAACAATATAAAGCAGTTTCATAGCCGCAAACTCCCCGTTAGTCTTTTGCTCCAGTGCTGTTTGTACTAATCCTAGCGCAAACAAAACGGCTTAACACCGGCTAGGCGAAAGCGCTTTACTGTGCTGATTTAACGGCCCTGGCCAGCTGATTCGCGGCTTTTTCCGGATCAGCCTGCTTACTGTGGAAAAAATCGGTCACTACGTCAAAAATTGCTGCCTGCACATAGCTGGTACTGGCAAGCCCCTGAGAAATACTGGGTACCAGAGTATTATTTTGCTGATTTAATTGAAAAGCAGCTGCAGAGGCCAGTGAACAACTGTCGAAACCTGTCATGTCCACATCGGTACGCACGGGGATGGAGCCTTTCGCTAAATTAAATTTTCGCTGAAAATCAGGTGTCAGAATGGTATGTGCCATCGTTTCCTGCGCCTGAATACTCAGGTCATCGCTATGCTTAAAAAAAGCAAAACTGTCGATGTTGTATGTAAAGAAGCCTTGGGTGCCCGGAGCTGGCACACACAGAATCTCCTTACCCAGAGTTTTCCCCAACGCAGAAAATTCCCCCTTCGCCCAGTCCCCCATGAACTGCATCGCGGCTTTCCCTTCCATCAGCATGGTACTGGCGTCGCTCCATTCCATGGCCTTGGTTTTCACATCAATGTATTGCCGCATTCGCTCGAACTGGCGGAAAACATCCACCATCTGCTCACCGGCCAGCAGGTCTGAATCTAAGTCAACAAAAGCACGGCGATAACCCTGAGGACCCAGTACCGCCAGCGCCACAGATTCGAACAAGGTCACCTCTTGCCAGGGATCGCTGCCCAAGGCTATGGGTACAATATTGGCCTGCTTCAGTTTGTCTGCCGCAACAAAAAACGACTCAAGCGAATCCGGCACAGTCGCACCGGCTTTCTCCAGCAAGTCCGGGTTAATCCATAACCAGTTAACACGGTGAATATTCACAGGAACGGCCACATAATGACCCTGATATTTCATGATCTGGCTGATAACCGGTGGCAATAGCTGATCCCAGCGCTGAACATTTGCCACCTCATCAAGACTGGTCAGAAAACCCAGCATGCCCCACTCTTGCAAGTCGTAACCTTTGAGCTGTGCCGCCGAAGGGGGATTCCCCGACACAGCACGGCTTTTCAGCACTGTCATGGCACTTTCACCGCCACCACCCGCAATAGCAAAATTCTTCCAGCCGATACTCTGCTGTTCAAGGCTATCCTGCAACACTTCCGCGGCTTTCATTTCACCTTTCGCTGTCCACCAGTGGAGTACTTCAACCTCTTGCTCAGGCTGCTGACCAGCATCAGATGCACTCATGACCGGCGCAGACAAGAATGCCGATACCGAAGCCGTGATTAACACCGCTGCCAGCGACAGTGTGCGATAGCGCCCCGCTGAAACACTCATGTTCATTTAGGTTCTCTTACTTTACGCCGTATCTGCTGTGAGTAGATGCGGCTATCATCAGTCCATCAGGCGAGGCAGGATCATCGTCACTTCCAGCCCCCCTTGCTCCATGTTGCGGATAGACATTTCACCGCCATGGGCATGTAAAATATTGCGCGTTATTCCCATGCCGAGGCCATGGCCTTCATCATCCTTCGCTAATCTGACATAAGGTTCATACACACTGTCCATTTTATCCTCTGGAATCCCCGGCCCCCTGTCCTGCACCCGAATAACCAGACTCTCTGCTGTGTCTTCGGTCAGTACCCAGACTTCCTGACCGTATTTCACCCCGTTATCAATGATGTTGCTTAAACAACGTTTAAGGGCCAGCGGCTTACCCGTAAGAGGCGCAATGTCTGCAACAGGCAAATGCACTGTAATACTGTTTCTGTTATGCCCTTCGGCAATACTGCGCATCACTTCTGCCACATCCACCTGGGCCAGATTTTCATGCAGATCGGTATCCCGTACTGTCTGCAGCGCCCCTTTGACCATCATTTCCAGCTCATCAAGATCTTTATTGAACTTGTCGATTTTGGTGTCATCTTCCAGTAGTTCCGCACGCAACCGAAGACGGGTGATCGGGGTTTTTAAATCATGGGAAATGGCGGAAAACAAATGTTCCCTGTCATCAATATAACGACGCAGGCGCTGCTGCATCCGGTTAAAGGCCCGGGTCGCGGTGACCAGCTCACTGGCACCTTCTTCCTTGAGCTGCGGCTGATAAATATCCATGCTCAAGGCATTAGCGGCATCCGCTAACTGCTTGAGCGGTTTCGTTTGGCGCCGGATCATTGTATAGGTGAAGAAAAGCAGCAAGGCGGTGATGAACAGCAGAAACAGCACTTGTTGCTTAGTAATGATCTCATCCTCCAGCGTGGAGTACGGCGCTGGTAACAAAGCGGCGATATACAGCCACTCGTTGTCCGCCAATTCCAGCTGCACCACCAGAATCGGCGGATTCAGCGGCTCCAGACTCAGCGTGTAATGCGCCCAGGAACGGGGTAAGTCACTCAGCAGAATGTCATTTTTCAGTACATGCAGGGTTTCGGGACGTGAAAACTCCACCCGGATAACGTCCAGGCGCGGCAGTTTGTCATGCAGCACTTCCTGTATTGCTTTAACTGCGGTGTTTTTCATACTGGAACCGGGGATAGGATCGATCCGTATTTCTTCTTCGTTGAATGAAACAAAAAAACGGGTGCCGCCCATGTTCCGAATCTGATCCAGAACGATATGCCGGTACTGTAAAGGCAGGGATTCAAAAAAAGTGACAGTGGAAGCAAACATGGTGGCCATACTGGTGGCCGCCGATTCCAGTCCGGCCAGATCCCGACGCTTAGACTGCCCGTACCATATCAGCGTCGCAATCATTTGTGCCAGAAACACAGCCAGCAAGGTAAACCACAAAGTGCGGGCCATCAGGGATTGAGGCCACCATTTTTTCCAGTTGATCATCTGCTGAGCTTTCCGGTCAGTTATCCGTTTCGTAAGTGACATCTGCATTAAACAGATAGCCGTTTCCCCGCACTGTTTTGATTAACCGCTGCTGACGCCCTTTGTCACCCAGACGCTGGCGTAACCGGCTCAGCTGGACATCTACTGCGCGCTCAGACGGTTGCGCATCACGCCCGCGTGTCGCAAAGAAAATCGTATCCCGGTCGAGCACTTCATTGGGACGACTGAGAAACAGTAAAAGCAGCGCGTAGTCACTGTTGGTCATTTCATAGGTGCGCTGAGTCTGCGTATCCTGCAGAGACTGAGCAGCCGTATCCAAACGCCAGTGATCGAATAAAAAGGCTTTTGGCAACGACGGGTTCACCGGCTGGTTCGATTCTGTTGGCTGCACTCTTCGCAGCAGCGCTTTAATTCGCGCCATTAACTGACGGGGGCTGAATGGCTTGGCAATATAGTCATCCGCGCCGAGCTCCAGCCCGACAATCTGATCCATCTCGTCTGATACGGCTGTGAGCATGATAATCGGGACGGCAGACGTTTTCCGGACATGCTGACACAAAGTGAAACCATCTTCACCGGGCAGCATAATATCCAGCAATATCAAATCCGGCTCACTGATGGTCAGTTCCCGTTTCATTGCCACACCGTCTTCTGCTGTTACAACACGGAAGCCCTGCTTGCCCAAATATTCGCCCAACAGTTCACGAATCTCCTGATCATCATCCACGACCAGTACTGACTTGTCCGCAACCATTCTGATTTCCTCATTGCGGCCATTTCCGGCATGGTAAACAGGTACTCATGACAGATAAAAGCAGCATCTTTGCACATATACGACTCAAAAATGTAAGATACCAGACTCCGGCCCAAAACGCTTGGGGTTCAATGTAACGCTAAAGTAACAGGCACCATGATTACCGGCTCATCACAGTATGTTGCACCCGTTGAGTATATCCCTTTACCCGAAATGGTTGAAAATTCATAAACTAACAGGCTACCCATACACATTTTGTGGATAAGGTTACATTTTTGTCTGGCCTGCCGTCATACTATAGAAACCGGTATCTTTATGGATATGTTCTGTTTTAATCCGTCGCCCAGGCCATGCAGGAAGACAGTCGCCATGACAGTGAAAAAATATAAAGGCTCAGCCGGTGGCTGGGGAGCGCTAGCAAGCACCACCCGTCACCTGGTGAAAAGTGAAAATATCACCCGAAACATACGGAATCTGCTGAAAACCAATCAGGATCAGGGGTTCGACTGTCCGGGCTGTGCCTGGGGCGAAACCGATGAACCGGGACATTTCCGCTTCTGCGAGAACGGCGCCAAAGCCGTGAACTGGGAGGCAACCCGCCGTCGGGTAACGCCGGATTTCTTTGCCCAGTACCCTGTCGGCTGGTTACAACAGCAAAGTGATTATTTTCTTGAATATCAAGGCCGCCTCAGCCATCCGGTTCGTTATAACTCACAAACGGATCATTATGAGTCCATCAGTTGGGACGAGGCTTTTTCACTGATTGCTGAGCACCTGCAAGGTCTGGACAGCCCGAATCAGGCCGAGTTCTACACCTCTGGCCGTGCCAGCAACGAAGCGGCTTTTTTGTATCAGCTTTTTGTCCGGGCGTTTGGCACCAACAACTTCCCGGATTGCTCCAACATGTGCCACGAGGCAAGCGGTGTCGCGCTCAAGCAGTCAATAGGGATTGGCAAAGGCACAGTGCGTATTGATGATTTCGAAAAAGCCGATGCCATTTTTGTGTTCGGACAAAATCCGGGCACCAATCACCCCCGCATGTTAGATACCTTACGTAAAGCCTCCAGACGCGGAGCCGCTATAGTCACTTTCAATACACTGAAAGAACGCGGTTTAGAGCGCTTTACCAACCCGCAGTCGCCGGCAGAAATGCTGACCGGCGGAGCAACAACGATCAGCAGTCATTACTTCACGCCAAAACTGGGTGGTGATATGGCGGTGATACGCGGCATGGTTAAAGCACTGATCGCTATGGATCACAGTTCAATTGAACAGGGCAAGGGCTCTATTTTTGACCACAGTTTCATTCAGGCCCACACTCAGGGCCTTGAAGCGTATCTGGCGGAAGTGGCAGCCACTGACTGGTCTCTTATCACAGAGCAATCTGGCCTGTCGCAACAAGATTTGGAATACGCAGCAAACCTGTACCGGCATTCTGAACGCGTGATCATCACCTGGGCGATGGGGATCACTCAGCACAAACACTCAGTGAATACGATACAGGAAATTGCCAATTTACAACTTCTTTTCGGGCAATTAGGTAAGCCCGGAGCCGGTCTTTGCCCGGTGCGCGGCCACAGTAATGTGCAGGGTGACCGTACCATGGGGATCAATGAGAAGCCCACCCCGGATTTTAATCAGAGGATAGAAACAACCTTTGGATTCACCCCACCGGCGGCGCACGGTCACAACACGGTGCAGGCCATCAAAGCCATGCTGACCGGCGAGAGCAAAATCTTTATCGGACTGGGTGGAAACTTTGCTTCGGCAACACCGGATACCCGGCTGACTCAGCAGGCATTAGCGAATTGCGATCTCACGGTCAACATCGCCACCAAGCTGAACCGCAGCCATTTGATCACAGGTAAAGACAGTTTGATCCTGCCGTGCTTTGGCCGCACCGATGTTGATCTGCAACAATCCGGCCCGCAGTCAGTGACAGTCGAAGACTCGTTCAGTATGGTGCATGCCTCAGGCGGTGTGGTTGAAAGTGACACAGGCGAAATGCGCTCAGAACCTGCCATAATTGCCGGTATCGCCAAAGCGACATTGGGCAATCATCCGGTCGACTGGGATTCGTTAATTGATAACTATGACAGAATTCGCGAACTTATCGCCAAAACTATCCCTGGCTTTACCGACATGAACCAGAAACTGAAACAGCCGGGCGGGTTTTATCTGGGCAACAGCGCGGCAGAGCGTATCTGGCATACCGATTCTCAACAAGCCACCTTCATCGCGCATCCGCTGCCAACTCACCTGCTGCCAGCCAATCTGCGTGCACTCAGCGACGATCCTGTTTTTGTGCTGCAGACTGTCCGTTCACACGATCAGTACAACACCACAATTTACGGTTTTGAAGACAGATACCGCGGGATCTCTGGCGAGCGCAAAGTCTTGATGATCAACCCGGCTGATATCGACGCTCTCGGCATGGCGCCGGGTGACCGGGTCGATGTGACATCACTGTCAGCCGATGGCGTAAAACGCACTGTTTATGGTTTTAAGCTGGTAAGTTATGACATTCCCGCTGGCAATATTGCCGCCTATTTCCCGGAAACGAATCCCTTGGTGGCATTAGACAGCGTCGGTGACCTGAGTGATACCCCGATATCCAAGGCTATCCCCATTGTTCTCGCACCCAGCCAACTCAGTGAAGAGCGCATAGACTTATCACCCTACTGATCAGCAGTACCGGCAATTACGTAACAGAGGCAAAGTACAGGATAAGAGCTCAATGAACCGGGCGCATAACGACGGCCCGGTCTTTTACTTAATGTGTCAGGGGGAACTGAACACGTTCGTTATTGCAGGTTACAATAAGCCGACTGACAATGTGCATGCGGCTGCAGGGCGCTGTATGTCGTCTTATCCCATTTATAAATGGTTTCGTAATCGGTGCTTTCCAGTGGCGGGATATAACCCAGATCATACTGGCTGAGATAAAATTCCTTAAACGCATCAATTTTATGTTGCTTATCAATCCAGAACGTCATTGGCGTGATTGAGTTTGCCGGCAAACGTGCCTGAATGCCATTTACTTCGTCCATTGCATTATCTGGATTCGAACCTGTATATGGCTGATCTTCACCAAAATAAATCTGACACTTCGCCTCTGCCCCCAGGTCATGCGCCGCTTTCATTACCGCTTCACGTACGATGAAATGATCGATATGGCTACCATTCGCCAGCAGCACAAAGGCGGCGCAGTTATCCTGCTTAAGAATAGGGGTGACATCTGCGGCAATGCGCTCATAAATGCCGATTTCATCCTGACGAAAATCAGTAAAAGTACCTGCTGGGCCGCCACCTGCAGTCGGAGAGCCTTCATATTTACGCAATGGCGCATCATAAAAACCGGCGGTTTTATAGCGGAAGTGATCCCACTGAGTAAACATCTTCATGTGCGCTTCAAAGTCTTCTTTGTAACGCATGGTAGAAACATCGAACACGCGCTTGTTTGTCAGTTCGTTTAAATGGTTGGTCGTATAGTTGGAAAGTGAAAAATATACCTCGGTGACATTTGTTTTTTGTGCCAGCGTACCTTCTTTAGACAATTTATTTATCAAGCCTCCAAAGGTAAGCAAAATATCATCCGGATGCGGGCTGAGAAAATACAGGTTGTGCTGATTGACATCCAGTGGCGCAGCCTGAACAGCCGGGGCCATGCAGCTTGCTGTCGCCAGTAATCCAGCCACTAATGAGTTGGTATTGAAACGCATTTTCTATTCCTTTTCTTCAACGAACAAAAATAAAAAGGGCGGGGTAAACCGCCCAGACTTGTATCAGTTTGAAGCAACGAGAACGGCATTAATCTCAGTTTTGATGTTGTCTGACTGGGTACCAAAGATAGCCTGCAGGTTATCTCCTACCACCAGCACTTCACGTGCCCCCAGCTGTTTGATTTTCGGAATGTCAGCGCCATTAATATCGCGAAGACTGACACGCAGACGGGTAATACATGCGTCTACATTTTTGATGTTATCCTTTCCGCCGAGCGCCTGAACCAGAGTTTGTGCCAGCTCATTACCGATTTCAGACAAGTTGCTGACTTCAGACTCTTCACTTTCCCGGCCAGGAGTCATGAGATTGAGCTTGGCGATCAGTACACGGAAAATGGTGTAGTACATCAGCGCCCAAACAGGGCCGATGAGAATAAACAGCCACGCATTCTGCGAGAGTGGATAGTAGATAAGGAAGTCAATCGCACCATGAGCAAAAGTCACACTGTGGTGAATATCCAGGCTGGTCACCAGCGCAAAACCCAGGCCGGTAAGAATACAGTGAATAACGTACAGTACAGGCGCCGCGAACAGGAAGGCGAATTCCATAGGCTCTGTGATACCCGTTAACCAGGAAGTCAATGCTGCTGATGCCATGATACCGCCAACCAGCGCGCGTTTTTCAGGTCTTGCGGAGTGGTAAATCGCCAGACCAACAGCAGGCAGTGCCCACATGGAATACAGGTAACCTCCTGCAAGATTGCCCGCGGTAGGATCGCCAGCCAGATAGCGCTGAATCTCACCTTTAATCACTTTGCCGGTTTCAGGATCGATATACTCACCCACTTCAAAGAAGAAAGGCACATTCCAGATATGGTGTAGTCCGAATGGGATCAGTGAACGCTCCACCAAACCATAAAGACCAAATGCCGTGGTCGGGCTCTGGTATGCCGCCCAGTGCGAAAAACTGTCAATTGCGTTACCGATTGGCGGCCAGACATAACTCAGGAAAATACCCAGAAATATGGCTGTGATACCGGTGATAATGGGAACAGAACGTTTGCCGGCAAAAAAACCAAGGTACTCAGGAAGCCTGATATTATGAAAACGATTAAACAGATATGCAGCAACGGCACCTATCATGATACCGCCAAAAACCCCGGTATTCAGGCTTGGAATCCCTATGATGGTTGCCGGTTCGATGCCGTGAAGTTTTGCCATCACGCCCATTGTTGCTGTCATGATAGCGAAGCCCACAGTCGCAGCCAGCCCGGCGGCCCCGTCATTATCTGACAGGCCCAGCGCCACACCAATCGCAAATATCAGTGCCAGATTGCTGAACACTGCATCGCCCGACATCGCCATGATCTCTGACACCAGGCCCGGCATCCAGGAGAAGTTAGCTGAACCTATCCCCAGCAATAAACCGGCAACAGGCAGGACAGCAACAGGCAGCATTAGCGACCTGCCTATCCGTTGTAATAACCCAAAGGTGCTACTAATCATTTCTCGATCCTTCTTGATGTATAGTTGGGGGTACACATATAAGGTAATGAAAAGCAGCGTGCTGAAGGTTACAAAAGCCTATGAGTTTGTAAGTAGCCTGTTACATACGCACATTGCACCGTGCGTGAATTTTGCGCTATACCTGTAGCCTTCCCATAAGAAATGATGTATCAGATAGATTATTGAAAGTAGGCAACTTGGTAAGGTATGAAAAACCTCAGGGAAATGAAAACCATACTCGTCGTCGACGATAATCAGGAACTCCGTGATGCACTCACAGAATATCTTGGGCGATCTGAATTCCATGTATTGACCGCCAGTGACGGTGAAGAAATGTGGGATCATTTCCATCGTGCCGAACCTAACCTGATCATCCTCGATATCATGATGCCCGGCGATGATGGGCTCACCTTATGCCGGCAAATCCGCCAGCGATCGAATGTGCCTATCATTATGCTCACAGCGGTGACCGACGAAATTGATCGTATTGCGGGTCTTGAAATCGGTGCTGATGATTACATCACCAAAACCTTTAGCCCGAGGGAACTACTCGCGCGTATTAAAGCCTTATTGCGACGTACTCAACCCGCACAGGGCGAAACAGTGGCACACCAGTTGCAGTTTTCAGGCTGGACTTGCGATCTGATTAAGCGGCGGTTAATCAGCCCGGATGGCGAAGTGGTTCCTCTCTCTGGGGCAGATTTCAACCTGATAAGCCTGATGCTGGAGAAACCCCATCAGTTGCTGAGCCGGGACGACATCGCTCGTTGTATCTGGGGCCGGGATGCTGACCCGTTTGAACGTGGTATTGATGTACAAATCAGCCGCCTGAGAAAACACCTTCACGACGAAGAGCGCTCGCTGATTCTGACGGTCAGAAACAAAGGCTATATGCTGGCAAGCGATGTCCATACTGTATGAATACGCCGTCATTTCTGAAGCTGACAACCCTGCAATCGCTCTGTTCATCCATTACTTTTCGGATTGGAGCGACCTTGCTCATCATCATTATGATTGCTGAGTTGATTGCCGGACTTATCTGGTACCAGTCCAGCGCCAAAAAGGAAGTTGAAAACCTGCATAAAACGATCGTCAGCCTGATGTCGAATGCGGCCGATACTTACAACTATTTTCATGCGCTGCCGGTCAATTATCGCTACCTTATTCTGAACCAGATCCGTGAAATGGGCGGGACCCGTTTCTTCATCTCAATCAATCAGCACCAATTATCTGTTGTTCCTCCCGCCAATAATGCACGCACTGACATTCTGCTGTCTGCTGCGCATGACGTGCTGAACAAAAAAATCTCCCATGCTAAACAGGTCACTATTTCCCTCAGTCGCCGACAGGATCTGCGCGTTTTTAACTCAGGCATCAAACTCGATGCCCTGCCGGAAATATGGGCGGGGTACAGTCTGGCACTGGGCGATATGGATTTACCTATTGTCGTCATGCAAATCCAGATGTCGGAACAGGAATGGTTCTATCTGGCTGCCACTTTACCCGTTCCTTTCTCTGCATTGTCCCCGCAGTTTATTGATCAAAAACAGCTGATGTTCCTGGGTATTTCCTCTCTGTTACTGGTGCTTTGCACTGTCTGGTTACTGCGCCTGGAAATTCGCCCTATTCGCCGGTTGGCGAAAGCAGCGACTCTGATGAGCGGGCAGCTCTATGTACAGGAAGTCAAAGAAGAAGGCAGTAAAGAAACCCGGGCTGCTGTTCGCGCATTCAACAAAATGAACCGGCGGGTCCGCGCCTATATCCGGGACAGAGAAATGCTGTTTGGCGCCATTTCCCACGATCTGAAAACACCCTTGGCTTGTCTGAAGTTACGCACCGAAATGCTCGATGATGAACAAGCAAAAGCCAGATTCGAAAAAATACTGGATGAGTTTGATCTGATGTTAAAAGGTGCCTTGCAATGTATTCGGGACACAGACATTCACGAAGAGCCTGAGTGGATCGATGTTACCCAGATGGTTGAACAATGTGCCAGTTACTACAACCGGAACACCCCCAAGGTTCAATTAAGTCTCGCAGAGCCGGTTCATTACCTGGGCAAACCTCTGGCCGTAAAACGTTGTCTGTATAACATAGTGGACAATGGCGTGAAGTACGGAGAAAAAGTCGATATCGAACTGATATCAACGACCGACAGTATTCTACTCACGTTCAGAGATTACGGCCCGGGTCTGGATAAAAAATGGACAGAAAAAGTGTTCGAACCTTATTTCCGTGTTAATCCGCAAGATGAGTTGGGTTCCGGTCTTGGGCTCACCATATCCCGCAGTATTGCTCGCAGCCACGGCGGCGATCTCACCCTGCAAAACCACCCTGTTCAGGGACTGATTGTTCACATTCAATTGATGAGAGATGAATGAAGTTTTTCTTTTTCATTAGCCTGCTGGTGCTCACTGTATCCGGTGCTCAATCACAGGCAAAAGCCCAGGCATCGCCAGGTACCACCTATCAGGAAGTGGAATTTCTGCACTGGTGGACAGCCAAAGGTGAAGTTGCCGCTTTCAATCTGGCGACAAAGGCACTGCAAGATGCCGGCGTGTCTATTCTTGATCTGCCCGTACAAGGCGGGGGCGGCGACACGGCAATGTCTATCCTTCAGGCCCGTGCGATTGCAGGCACCCCACCCGATATCGTGCAATTGGAAGGTCCGTCGATTAAATCCTGGGCCGCTTTGGGATTTCTCCATAAACTGGATCAGGTGGCTGTTGAGCAAGACTGGCACAAAAACCTGCTTCCTATTGCACAAGACACTAACCAGTATCAGGGACACTATGTGGCAATTCCCATCACAGTCCACCGGCTGAACTGGATGTGGATTAATCGCAAAGTCTTGCGCCAATACGGTTTAGCCGTCCCCACCAGCTGGGATGCATTGATTGATGT
Source organism: Photobacterium sp. WH77 (assembly GCF_022014395.1). Classification (NCBI taxonomy): domain Bacteria; kingdom Pseudomonadati; phylum Pseudomonadota; class Gammaproteobacteria; order Vibrionales; family Vibrionaceae; genus Photobacterium; species Photobacterium sp. WH77. Next base: position 13,841 of record NZ_JAKLTE010000028.1, read on the forward strand.
ATTCAGCCGTTTGAAACAAAACGGCGTAGAGCCACTGGCACTTGGTAAAGACCAGTGGCAGGTTGCACTGCTGTTTGAGAACCTCGCCTTTGGCTATGGCGGAGCGGATTACTACCGACGCGCCTTTATCAAGATGGAGCCGCAGGCACTCAACAGCCAAACCACCTACGACATCCTTGAGCGTTTCCGCGCTATCAGCCAGTTGGTCAAACCTGGCATGTCTCACATGCGATGGGATGAGGGGACACAATTACTCATAGAAGGCGAGCGGGCGTTCCAGATCTCAGGAGACTGGGTTCTGGGTGATTTGCTGGCCAATAACATCGCTGTTCCTTCCGCCATTGGCTGCTACCCGACCCCTGCAAAACAGACAGGCTTTATTTATAACATGGACAGCTTCGCACTGTTCGACAGCCCGCGCACCAATACTGACACGGCTCAAATCGTCAGTAAGACCCTGTCTTCACCGGACTTTCAGAAATCCTTTAATGCTCTGAAAGGTGCCATTCCAGCCAGAAACGATATCAGCCTGAAGGGATACAACAGTTGCTCAGTCAATGCCAAAGCCGACATGGAGAAAGCGTCAAAATCTGGTCAGTTAATCCCCAGCATCGTAGATTCTATGGCCGTCAGCCCAATAGCGCAGCGTGCCACATCCAGCGAAATTTTTCGCTTCTTTAATGACGAGACCATGGCACCAGAAGATTTCATTCTTCACCTGCAGAATATTCCACGTGGTGAGTAGAAACACCCAAAGCCTTTATTCTTCATTTTCCCATTTAGTAAAGGAAAACCAGCAAGAAGCTTCAGATAACAGCATAAGAATTGGTCTGCACAATTCACGTCGATAAAGCTTATCGTTGCATGTGTCTATAGAGTCATATATATTTAGTTAATCTAAATGATAATTATTATTAAGCGCATACGGACATGTCAATTCAGCCTATTCATAACCTTATCGTCAAGGACACGACGGCCGGAGTCACACAGGTCACACCCGGCTTACATGAGAGGTGTGCTTTTAACCCATTAGGGTGGTACGACATAACATTTCCAGACAATAAAGGCGAGAGTCACTTCCGCTGCTTCCGTCTGGCAGAAGATGTCTGCTTCACCAAAAGCACCTATCAAAGCGATGAACCGCTCTTATCAAAAATTGATTATCACAGTGACACCACGTTGATGGTATTTGGTTTAAAAGGTAAAAGTCAGCTCGGTTTTCATCCTTCAAAACTTCACACTATCAATGTCGGGGACATCTGGCTTTTCAACCTGACAGGCAACACGTTTTACCGTTACAGCAGTGCTGGCGCTCCGCACGAAATGGCTGTACTGAAAATTCCGACTCAACGCCTTAAAAAAGCATTTTGCGAAAAAGATGAAATCTTTAGCGCCATTTTTACCATGCCCAGCGCACAAGTTGCTGTACAGCAAAAAAACCAGGAATGGATCGCCCCTCTGATCAGCAATCCGCTTCACAATCCTTTTGATCGCATTAAAGCAGAAGGAAGCGCGCTTGAATTATTGGCTCATTGGCTAGTGCCTCTGGCACAGTCTGTCCAGCCATCGGAAGCTCCCCCCAATCCTGTGCACAATAAACCGATTGAGCGCGCGCGTCATATTTTGGTATCCGCTTTAGCAAATCCCCCGACTTTGTACGAGCTGGCGAAAGAAGTCGGTATGAGCCATACCCGTTTAAACCGGGATTTCAAGAAAACGTACGGTAAAACAGTTTTCTGCTGGCTGCGAAGCTACCGTTTGGATCTGGCAAAAACCTACCTGAAGGACCCATCACAAAGCATTACGGATATTGCCCATCTGTGCGGTTTCAGTAGTGCCAGCCACTTTACCCATGCATTCCGAAATCATGAAGGGTTCACCCCTGTTTGTTACCGTTCTCATCAACTACAGAAAGCCTCTCAAAATGAAAAATAATCCGCCGAACCCTATCCGCGCGCTCCTTCCTCTGATGGCAATACTCATCGGTAATGCCGTCGCTCATAGCCTGTTCATGATCAGCTTTCCGATTGCCGGGAGAGTGCTGGGAATGAGTGATATACAAACTGGTGCTGTTCTCTCCCTATCCGCCTTTACTATGCTTCTGGTCGCCCCCTGGTGGGGACGATACAGTGATAGCGTCGGATGCCAGCCGGCTATTCGCTCCGGTATCATATCGACAGCTTTGTTCCTGATTATGGGTGCGGCTCTGTTTACCCTGCAATCCTCATTAATCTTGTCTGCAACCGCCCTTTTTCTCAGTTTTCTGGCAATTCGTATTTTTCAATCCATTGCGGTTGCAGGGATGATGCCAAGTATTCAGGCGCATATTGCCAATGTTACCCCAGAACAAAAACGTGTATCCGGCATGGGACTGATGGGAGCCACATTCGGTATTGGCAGCTTAATTGGCGGCAGTACAGCCATGCTGACCGGCGTCGCGTACTTTCCTCACTCAATGCTAATCATAGCGGTGCTGATGTTACTGACATACTGGCTGTATCTTCCCCGTATTAACGGCACATTGGTCAGGCAAACCGTTCGTGAGAAATCTGCCCCCGTTCAGAAACTGCCTCTGAAAACAATCGCGCCTTATGTGCTGATTACGTTTGTCGTGATTTTTATCTACGGCCTGATACAGCAAACCACAGGTTTACGATTACAGGATCAGTTCAGTTATACCGCTCAGCAAGCGCTCAAAGGCAGTGGTGCTATGCTCACGATGGCAATGGGCTGTATGGCATTAAGCCAGGTGCTGCTGTCCTGTTTAACGATTAGCCGGCCAGTGAATATTCTTTTCGGAGGGGTGGTGCTAGGCTGTATCGGCTTAGCCGCGCTTATCCGGGCGGATACCTATTTAGCAATGATGATTTCAATGGCAATGACAGGCCTCGCCATGGGGTTAGTCCTGCCTGCTAACCTCGCGCTGTTGAGCCAAAAAGCAGGCATAAACCACCAGGCTTATGCCGCTTCAATCAATATTATTGGTAAAGGGATAGGGCTGGCGGCCGGACCATTGGCAGGGGCAGCAATGTACCAGGCTGATGCGCTCTTCCCTGTGTGGGCCTCACTGCTGTTATTCGCTGTGTTGCCGCTGTTTCTGTTGCATCAGCGCCAACACGCTATCGCAGAGGGTTAAACGTCACAGAGCGGTAAAACCCCATTTTTGAGCAGAGAACCTGAAATGATATTACGGTGAATTTCAGACGTACCGTCAATAATGCGGAACAAACGGGCGTCACGGTAAAAGCTTTCAATAGTGCCACCATCATGGCAACCTGACGCCCCAAACAGCTGCACCGCATCATCGGCTAATCGCCCCAAAAGTTCAGAGACATACACTTTCAGCATAGAGATCTCTTCCCGGCAAGCCTCTCCGGCATCCATTCGCTTCGCTGTTTCCCACAACAGTGCTCGGGACAGGCGGATTCCTGTGGCCCCATCTGCCAACTTTGACTGCACAGTTCCAAACATGGAGAGTGACTGACCAAACTGCTGCCTTTGCTTAGCGTGCTCTGTCATTTCGTGCAGCAACCTGACACACTTGCCTAACCCTCTGGCGGCCACTTTTGCCAGCCTCGCTTTGCCCAAAGTACTGCAGAGCAGTTGAAAGCCTTGATTCTCTTCACCTAATAACGCATCGTTAGCGAGCTCTATTTGATCAAAAATCAGTTCTCTGTGACTGGTGCCATCAAAACCTATCATGTTAAAGCGCTGCCCTAGTGAGAACCCTGCTGCCTGCTTATCAACCAGAAAGAGTGATATTCCCTTCACTCCACGCTCAGGTGCCGTTTTCGCAGCAACAATAAAGTAGTCGGCATAGTCGGCATCACTGATATACAGTTTGCTTCCTTTCAAAAGCCATCCACTGTCGGTTCTGACCGCTTGCGTTTTCATCGCTGCCACATCGGAGCCTGCATCTGGTTCAGATACGGCTAAAGCCGCCCAACGTTTCCCCGCCACCGACGGTTGCAGATACTGCTCCCGTTGACACGCGCTCGCCAAGGTCAAGCAATCATAAACGTTGCCAGTAGCACGACGGACCAAAATATCTTTGGTCACACCTAATTGCTCTTGTACCAGTACATTTTCAAACAGACTCAGTCCTCTGCCACCCAGCCCGGTGGCAATATTCGTGGCAAAAAAACCAGCCTCTATACCTTTTTGAGTGAGCCGTTTCGCATCATCGTCGGTCAGAGTGGCAAACTTAGTGATCTTGGATTCAAAGGGCAGCAATTGCTCATGAGCGAACAGACGCGCACGTTCCACCAAAACTGTCTGGCTTTCTGTCAAAATTGTCATCAATCGGTTCCTTCCTTTAAATACACGGTTTACCCCTAATTCCTGAATGTTGACAGGTCTTCACAGACTTGGCGAAATGCATGAATAAACCGCATAGCATCGCTTTCGCTCAGGTTGAGCGGAGGCTGAATACGCATAACACGGTTACTGTTTGCCGTCATGAACGTCAGAATCTGATGCTCTTTTGCCAGCTTTGTCACAACACGCAGCACAAACATATCCTCGAGACTTTTCTCAATATCCTCAACAGCCGAATCAATGTGTTGTTTGGCTTTGTCTGAAATCTGATGGTAAGTCCCGGCGGCATCCCACATAAAGCGATGTGCCAACTCCTCAACTGTGGCGGCTATACTGCCGGAAAAAGAGTGCTCAAACTCAATACCCAGCATGAGTCCTTTTCCTCTTACCGCTTTGATGAAGGGATATTCACTGGCTATATCGTCAAGCGCTTGTTTGAGCATCACACCTGTTGTGCTTGCTCTGATTGTAAGCTGCTCTTTTTCAATAATGTCCAGTGTTGCAATAGCCGCAGTCGCGGCCAGATTGCCACCACCAAAAGTGGAGGTATGAAGTGCAAAACGATCGGTGCTGCCGTAGGCGGCATCCCAGACACGGGAAGCGGACAGTGTCGCGCCAATCGGCACCATGCCACCGGACAACGATTTAGACAGAACTAAGATATCAGGACAGACGTTATCCCACTCGCAGCAAAACATTTTACCGGTGCGCCCCAGTCCGGTCTGAATCTCATCCAATATCAGTAAACAACCATAGTCATCACACAGCTTGCGTACTGCTTCGAGATAACCGCCAGGGGGTAAAATGACCCCTCCCTCTCCCTGAATTGGCTCCAGGATAAAAGCTGCGATATCGCCTTTTGCCAGTGCCACTTCCAGTGCCGCTATATCGCCAAATGGCACTGAATGGCATTGTGTAAGCAAAGGCTCGAATGGTTTTCTGTGTTTTTCTCGCCCTGTCACAGACAATGCACCCAGCGTTTTACCATGGTAACCATTTTCACAGTACAGCATCTGCGATTTATCCGATGCCGCCAAGGCCAGCTTTATCGCTGCTTCAACCGCTTCAGTACCGGAATTACTCAAAAAGACTCGGGACAAATCACCCGGCGCCAAAGCAGCCAGCTGTTCTGCCAGCAAAGAGGCCTGATACGGCATAGACACGTACTGAATAAAGGTTGGTTGCTGAGACACCAGGTAATTGGTCATTGCCTCGGTAATGGAAGGATGGTTATGGCCGACATTGACACAGCCGTAACCGGACACAAAGTCCAGATATTCAGCGCCTGACGTATCAGTCAGGATCGCTCCCTGGCCTTTAACAAACACCCGCTCTAAATGATGATGTTCATAAAATCGGGCCATTTCCGGATTAATATACTGCGCAAAACGCGATCTCGTCTGGTTTAATGTCAGCTCACTCCGTTCAGCCAAAACGCCGACATTTATGTTACGCGAATGATGAAACTGCCTGACTGCCGACCAGTGCTGCTTGGTCACTTTGCGCCCAAGGCTGGCAATCGGCGTCGGAAAAAAGCCATGACGCTGAGCAATTTCACCAATTTCGAGTACGCGCTTACTGTCTAGCTCCCTACCGATAGAAAAGGCTTCAGCCCGACCTTCCAATGCCAGTATCAGGGTTTCAGCCAAACAGCCGTTCATAAACATTTTGGGGTCAAATTCAGGCTGAACGCCCCCAAATGAAACCTCTTCACTGGCAGAAATCAGCCCGCCGTCAATCAACAGCAAGTCGCTCCTGGGCGATGCCTGTTCCATCACATCACGCGGTAAAGCAACATCCACCACAACTGAGCCTGGCAGCAGCCGGGCAGGATCAATCACGCCACCTGACGAAGTAGCTGCAACATAAAAAAGCATATTCTGATAACAGGACGACAAATCATTGGTCAGGATGACTTGTCGGTGGTACTGCTCCGGCAGGTAAGCAAGCAAATGTGCCGGTGAAGATTCCCGGTGACGGTGGACCAAACGCAGTCGCACTCCATGTGGCAACAGCAAGCGTGCAATCACTAATGCAATGGAACCCGGATATCCGACAATAGCGACCTCAGCACCATCTTCACTGACCTCCAACTCTGCCAATGCATCCAATACATTTTTATAAGCGACATACGCTGTCAGAGAATTACCTGTTGTAACCGGTAGCTTTGCCCGTTTCGCTGTCTGCATGCCACGCTGCCCGACTATGCCGGTAAAGCCGCCCAGTCCGACCAACTCTGCGCCTTCCTGCTGTAACTGATGGATCCCTTCAACGACTCTGTCAGTCATCACCTGAGGCTGACTCAGCATTTCTTCAGCAGTAAGTGGCATGTAGTGAACAATACCGCTGCATTGCGCCCCCGTAGCACTAACCACCCGCTCAAATCGTGTAAAGGGAACCACATTTTCTTTCTGCCAGTTTTCAGGCGAAAAACCATAAGCCTGCTCCCGGCTCATCCGGCCAAACATATCCATCAGTTTCGCATGCCGTTTGAGCGGCACGGACGTTGGGTGGGCAATAAAACCAAATTTCACTATCAAATCCTTATGCTACGTTTATTCGATGCCATGCCGCTTCCGACAACAGGCTTAATCCATCACCGTCTGAGTTATGAGCGAGTACCACATCAATGAAATGCAGGCCGTGCTGCTTGGTTAACCGAGCCTGACATTGCTCTGGATCAAAACGCTCCCACCGCTCACGAACAATCGGAGGGCAGTCCAGAGAATACCGCCCCTCCAAACGGCCGCTCTGCGATACATCATGCGTCTGTAACAAAGAAACCTGTCTGGTATTACTGCTCGCACTGCGATTATCAAGATAGGAACGAATCATAGACAGCACCCCGTTACACAAATAGAAAACGGTAATACTGATTTGATCCCGATGAGGGTTTTGCGCAAGTGCAGCCTGTGTCTGGCGTTCTATGTCCGGCACTAATGCTCGTGCCCCGTCTCCGATAAACGCCAGAATGGGAAGTTTGGACGTTCGCGCCAGGTAAGGCAGAGCCATCAATGCATCCCCCATGAGCGCCCTGCCATACCAACCTGAAAACCCTTTATCTGTCTTCGGCAAATTACGAATCGCACTCATTCCGCAGCGACCAACATCGTACACTCCCAAGTATCGATATCCGTCCTGAACAATCTTCTGATGTAACAAGGAGCCCAGGGAGGCAAAGAAAAAGTTTGGAGACATAGGAAGCTGCGACAGCCAATCCGATGGCATGGTTTCAGGTTCTGCCTGCACCCTGTCTAACTCAGACTGCCGGAAATCCAGCACCTCTGAATCAACATCCAGTCTGGTATAAACTGACTCTAAGAATGGCAGCAATGCACTGACAACACCTAGATCGGTAAAGGGCGAAATATGCTCTTGCTTCCTGTTCACCTGAACAATGTGGCACTTGTTTTTCAATTTACCGGGTGAAAGAGGAGAAGCCGCTTGATCAACTTTGCTCTTCAGAAAGAAGAGGCTTTGGGAGGCCGGGTCAGCTAGTTGTTGTTCCTGATGCAGATAACGGAAGACTTTACGGTTAAAGCCGTACACAGAGAATGTTCCTACATAGTTATCTACAGGCTGCTGCTGGTAGTAATCACACACTGAACCGGGAGACACCATTGAATCGGCTAAAGCAATACCGGCCTTACGGGCAATCCGGTAGACCAAATCACGCTCATGATCGGTCAAATGACTGCATTGCCAGAGAATACGTCGCTTAGAATGATTCAACAGATTCATGACTTCTGCCAGCCGGTCCGGTTCAACGTTTGATCTTGCCACAGGCAGCAAACATTGTTCGGGGGCAGGTACTAAGCCCTCTTTCAAAACACACTCCAGCATCTGCTGGGTGGCAATCACGAATACCGGACCGGGTTGCGTCTGCTGAATACGGGCAACCTCAGCCAGTCGATCCGCCAGCGTCGATTTATCGTTCAGGTAAACACAGGGAATTCCTTTGGCTGCCAGTGTCTCACGCCCATCATAATCGCAGTGCATTGTCCCCTGAAACGGAAACCAGCTCGTATCAGGACTGTCAGCACACAATATGATACCTGGTGCATTTGCACGTTTTAGATTGTATAAGGTCCCGCGAAATTCATCGATCATACCTGACGTAATTGCAATGACATAACCACGCTGAGACAACTGCCAGCCACAAAGTGCCGACACAGCCAGACTGTGTTCATTGGGCCCGCTTTCACATAACGTGGCAGAATTTTCGGATAACCGGAACATTGAGTCGATAAACCCAGAGATCATGGAACCTGTGTAATAGTGAAAATCCCAGCGATCCGGAAAGTTCAGTGACATAAAGCGATGGATAAATCGCGCCGTGGTAGAAACGGTTGGGGTGGCTGCCAGGGTTCTTGCCAGCAATTTATTAATATAAGCGCTGTCCAGATGATCCATCAGGGTTTTCAGAATCTGCATTTCCCAGATCAAAGGCGCTTCTTGCTGAATGCTCAAGGCCACCATACCGGGTGAACGCCCTTCAGCCATTGACAGATCCGGTAATGACAGCAGAAATGAATAAGATGAAACTCTGCCAGGGTTACACTCAAGAACCGACCAAAAGTGTTGGCATAGTGTTTGCCCACTTTCAGACGAAAGCAAAATGTCATCCGCAATGATCACATCTATCGGGGAAGAATCCGCCGCCATGAGTGCAGTCCTGGCTTCCTCTGCTGAGCAAAATTCACAGATATGAAAAGAAAACTGATGGTGTTCCTCTGCGTCTCTGAGGTAATGTTTAGCCTGACTCAACAAGTGATTAAATATTTCTTCCTGCGGCAGGTTGACCCCGGAATGCCATTTGGCAAGCTGTCCGTTTTCCGCGGCCATAGCTGAATGTAACTTGTCGATCGCATGCCGTACCCCGTTACGAACTTCGGCAGAGCGGGCTATCACACAAATCCCTATGTTTCGATGCACTTGAACTCTCCTCACTCAGATTAAAATGCACTGGCTTCCACTCTTCCCGATACAATCAGCAAAGCCTGCAATAAAAAGAAATAACCGTAAGGCATTTCTACGCTATCCTGACGGTTCGCAGCAGTGGCATAACAGCAACCAGAAAAGCGAATACCCTCTGTGTTACCGGTGACACAATCACTCGCCAGAACAGAGTCCAACATGGCAACTGCTCTGTCCTTCCATTCGCCAACGCCCCCCATCACCTGGTGCATTTTCAAATAAGCCACCACGCTAATCAGGCTTGCAGAGGCATCTGGCAATAACACACTGTCCTGAGCTGTATTGAACGGAATAGATACACCAAAACGCTGCCACCAGCGCTCGCAGCAATGCTGAGCTTTTTCCTGATAGGTTTCTGGGTCATACAATGCAGCTGTTGCCATTGCTAATACTCCCCAGCTTTGTCCTCTTGGCCATTCCCCACTGATACCTTCCGGATGCCAAGCGTTTCGAAATAAGCTATGGGTATAAAAATCACCTTTGGCTGTCATTAATTGGCTCACCATTAACTTGGTATGCGCCATAGGCATAGACTGCCAGTCAGCATGCCGGCCCATTTCAATCAGCGCCGCGCAGGGATCAATGGTTATTCTGTTATTGCCAGCCTCCCCGCCCCCCATCGCTGTTCCTAAAGGAAAGCCTTCCCAGTGTGCGAATGTTGCCGACAATTGACTCTGACACTCAGTCAACAGGGTTTCGGCCTCGCTATCATTGGTTAGCCGGGCAACCGGGCCAAAGCCATACCAAGCATTCATTGCTCTGAATACTGAGTCGGCATTCAGTCCCTGTGCTATCTGATTCCAACGGCGACGCCCCCGGTTTTGCAAGGTGTCAGAATCCGTCGCGTACCCGGCCAGCCATAAACAGCCAGACCAAAACCCTGCGATCCAAGAGCCACGAGATGACATCACCCACTCATTACCGGTTTTGCGGAAAAGTGGAAACTGCCCTTCTGATTGCAAATCAGTTGTCAGTATGTGCGCCGCCAACCCGGAGATAATTTCAGCCCTTGTCATATGAGATACTGCCATCACTGTGTGCACCCTGCTTTTGTTACCGACGCCCGTAAGCGCTTGGCTGCCCATATGCATGAAATGAGACACGCCAGCAAAAGTCCGACCCCTGCATATAAAGAACCTGCCAGCAGGACGACCCCTTGAAACAGCAGAGAGCCCGTTGCAATGCCACCGAAAAACGCCATTGACACTTTTCCTGACGCTACTGGCACTTCACCAAAACCCGGATACTTGATGATCATTGCCATGGCGACTGAGTTCGTCGCCACCAAGGTTCCGCCTATCCCTGCGACACCTGCGTAAATCATCCACAGGTGTTCGGTACCGGCACCAAAAGTAACCACCAGAGCTATAGCCGCTATGGCATACAGCACAATCAGTAAATCAGACTCGTGGCGTAACCTGCTGGCTAGCGGCGTAAGTACAAGGCGGGATAAAATACCCATCAGCCCAAACAATGTGATTAAAAATGCCGCCTGCCGGGCAGACATGCCACTTTGAGAAGCAAAAGCAGGTACCTGAGTAATGAAGGCTGCCAGTGTGATCCCTACGCTTGCCTGCATTTGCATAACATAAAGTAACCAGGCGCGGTTCGCTTCGCCTCTGGCAGGTGGCGGTGCGGCATGGACTTTGGGTTTCCAATTTCGCCCAGCGGCAAGAAATGCCATTAGCAGACACAGAGGAATAACGAAAGCAAACGCGGTACGCCATCCCCACAATGAGGCAGCCAAAGATAAAACGGAGCCGGCAGCCAGTGCCGATAGTTGAACACCGGACTGCTTCACTCCAACCATGAAAGCTTTACGCGCAGGGGGGACCTGAAGTGCAATCGCCTGATTAGTGACAGGGTTCGCCAATGCCTGCGACACACCGCATACCGCAATCGCTATTAACATCCCGAACCAATGTTCAAAGAGCACTAACGCGGCAAAAGACACCCCTGTTAACAAAAACAAAGCAGTGGCTGAGCGTCGCAATCCCCACTTCCTTACCCAGCGACCCGCCTGCGCAGACAATAGCGCGGCCACGCCAAAAGCTGCCAGTGTAAACATGCCTAACAGCTCGGCATTAATATGTTCATCAGCCAGCATTAATGGCGCAAGCGCACCACTGGCATACAAAATGAGCATGGGTAAAGCCATTGCCATTAGCAGCGTAAGCAGTAAGGTATAGTCTGTTTTCGCTTCTATCTGAGGCGCGAATTGAGCCTGAGAGGAATTGGGGGATTCACGCATATTATCTCTCCCTGCTAACCTGGGACGCTTCCGACTGTTCAGGTTGTGGCAAACTGGCTAACCACTTAGTGATAGACGGTTTATCAACTTTACCGGCCGGACTTAGCGGTAACTGACTAAAGTGACTTAAGAATTCTGGCCACTTATGTTTTTCAAGACCTTGCTGGTGTAAATACTGGGTAACGTCATTCAGAGAAAGTGGTGATGTACCCTGCTGTAATGACAGACAAATGCAAACGCGTTGACCCAGGTCATGATCAGGAACAGCGACGCAGGAAGCGCTGACAACATTCGGATGTTGTGTCATCAGTTTTTCTATCTGGGCAGGACTGATATTCACACCACCGCGAATGATCACATCTTTCTTGCGCCCCATCAGATTCAGGTAACCGTCACTGTCTATACAGCCCAGATCGCCGGTATAGACCCAGCCTTGCTGATCCCGATAAGTTTCATCCAGCACTGGCGAGTTAACATACTGCATCGGCGTAATGGGGCCACGCGCTGCAATTTCGCCGATCTCACCCTGTTCCAGCGGCTGATGGTGATCGTCAACAACCCGGATTTCACAGATTGATGGATCCGGCTTACCAACGGTTGCCGCAACCTTTTCCCTGCTATCGGTCAACGCATTAAAGCAATTCACTCCATCTGCCGAACCGTACAGGTTAATGAACTGGCAGCCAAAAGCCTCATAACACCGGTTAATCGTGGCTTCATCGATCAATGCGCCGCCGCTCACTAAGGCGACAAGATCCCTCAAATCGAGCGCAGCCAAACGATCATCGGATGCCAAGCGCTGAAACATAGTCGGCACGCCCAGAACATGAGTCGGCCTGAACATGCGAATCGCGTCAATCGCTGCATCTACGGAGAATTTAGGCAGAATAATGACAGTACCGCCAAGTAAGGCCATCACACACGAACTGGCTGTCGAACCAAAAGCCGACCCCAGAGGCATCAGGTAAAGCGGGGCGAATCGTGGTTTCCCGTCCGACAGTAATGCCATAAACCGCCCTCTGCCGCCCAACAGCGCATTGTGCGAATAAGCCACCAGTTTGGGTTCAGATTCAGTACCTGACGACACCAAAAAGCGAACAGGATCATCCGGCGACAGTGCCGGGCATTCAGGCAAAGCGCTAGCATTCAGTAAATCAGCAAAATCGCACCAGCCCTGACGCTGTTCACCTACGGTAATGAGCAAACGCAATGACAACAACAATGGCCGCAGAGTCTCCAGCATTGCGCAAACATCTTCACCTTCCGAGTGATGTTCTACGATAATAGCTCTGGCCTGGCATCGCTTGAGTATGGACTCAATATCCAGCTTGCCCCTTCCTGGCGGGATGGGACACACCACCACACCAATCGCGGCCGCGGCCATGTCAATCACCAGTGATCGCCAGCTATTGCCCAATTGGTAAACCAGCACATCTCCCTTCACCATTCCGGCCTGCGCCAATCCATTTGCGACTTTGAGACTGTGCTGATAGATCTCCTCAAATCGATGGCTTCCTTCACTGGAACACACTGCAATAGCATCCGGCTGTCGCCTGGCCTGCTGGGTGAAAGCATCAAAAACAGTGATGTCCGGATAAGCACCTTCAGCTTTCCACTGTGTACGTACTTGTGTAGGAACCAGATTGATAATGCCTGCAGAATTCATTGCGGCCTCCATAATGAGCTTAACTGGGTAAACGCCCGGGTTGTCAGGAAAGGTTCGGTTTCATTAGCAGATGAGAGGGACGCTAACTCGATGTAATCGCTATGCATCAAAGAACTGCAGTCGCAGGCATCACCTTGTAATGCCGGTTCGGTCAGCAGAGTGGCTGCACCGAGCAATGAGCTTTCGGCGTATATGCCAGATTGCCCCTTCACTCGACAGTACAACGCCATTACCGCAGCCTGAGCGGCCAGAATACCGCCAAAAACATCCGTAGCCGTAAAAAGCGTCCCTCCCGGAATACCCGAGTGCCGGCTAATCACATCGGCCAGTCCCGAATAGGCCTGAGCCATAAAGTCAGTACCGGGTATCTGGATTGTGCTGTCCATTTGCCCCCAGCCTCCTGCATAGACATACACAAGATCAGGGTTAGCTTTACTCAGTTCAGTCATGTCCAGACGGAGCTCTGCTGCCTTGCCGGGCGCCCAGTTGTGAATGAACATATCGGCATCACCAGATAATGCAGTCACCTGTGCCCGGCCCGCTTCTGACTTGATATCGACTTCAATCACCTGCTTGTTACCGTTCAGTGCCGAAAAGCGGGCCGAACAATCATCGGCAAGCGGAGGCATACCGCGTAACGGGTCTCCTCCTAAAGGTTCAATGCGCGTCACACTTGCTCCAAGCGCTGCCAGAATGTAACCGGCCAGCGGCCCCTGAATCCGACGGCAGGATTCCACTATGCTGATACCTGATAAAGGAAGCCCTCCGGGCTCAGTACTGAAAGGCAGAGGACAAACAGAATCAGACTGCTGAAACATGAAATGCCATGGCCCCTGAGACAACAGGGCCTCGACATCGTCATCCTCTCTCCGCGCTTGCAAAGAGCGCACTGCCGTAATTGCAACTCCCTCTTTTATTGCTACTTTTTCCAAATCACTAAAATCGTGTTCAGCTAACAGTGATGGCATCGCCGGAGGTAACGGGGCAATAGCCTTGGCATAGCGCTGCATAAACGCATGCCAACCTTGGCTGACATCTTTCGGAGCCGCGCCCAGGGACAGCCAGAATGCCTGCCAGCGCTGCGGTGACAAGGATTCCAGCTCAAACAAAACACCGTCTTTAGATGTGAACGGTGGTCGAACAGAGGGATCCGACTGGCCACTGGAAAAACACTCGGGATCAGAGGCTGTTGTAGCCCCGGCCATATATTGTCCTACCGCTAACAGGCCTGCTTGTCGCAAATCAAAAACAGTTTGATCGCAAGTCATCCCACGATGCTTCCCGGTCAGGCCAGCAAATAATTGCTGCACAACCAGAGATGCACCCGCGATGGAAATATAATCGACCCCTAACGTCACCTGACGATCCAGAGAGCGTGAATGAACCGAAGCCAAACCGGTTAATACCTGTAACGCCCCCTCACCACACACCTCACCGTCTACAATCGGCGTTGTAACCATAACAGTGAATGCAATGCCATCCTGCTCACTCAGTGCCAGATGCAATTCATTCGGGGCCGTTTCGTTATTTCGATCCTCGAACCGAATTCCCAGCTTCACCGCCTGAGAATAAAGCGCCTGAATAAAAGGGGAAAATGCGTCACTGGCCTGACTGAAATTACCCGTCAGGTTTAACGATTGAAAATATGCTGATTTCGACATGACTTTTCACTCTGCATTATTGAAGACTGATTAAAAGCCCGGAACATTAACCGCCAGCGACGGCTGGAAGAATAGTAATGGCATCACCGGCCGAGACAGCAGTATTCAGCCCTTCACCAAAACGAATATCCTCATCATTGACATATAAATTAATGAAGCCATGGACTTGCTCATTTTCAACTAAACGAGCTTTAATGCCGGGAAAGTCGACGTCCAGATTTTCGATCACTGTTTTAACGCTGTTACCTGACGATGTGACGGTTTTCTGATCATTTGTCAAAACGCGAAGAATAGTTGGAATATGAATAGTGACAGACATGAGTTTTCCTTATTGAATAATCTTAATGTTTTCTTCAACCGGACGTCCTTCCAGATACCTGAAACTTCGGACTTCCAGATACGAATCAGGGGAGGTCGAAACAATGACATGGTGAGTATGTGGCGTAAGAGAAAAGGCCAAATCTTCACGGCTGGGATAGGCCCGCGAGCCAGAGTGAGAGTGATACAGCACAATAGGCTCACTACCTTCCTCTTCCATCTGACGCCAGACCTGAAGCTGTTGTTTAGAATCAAAGCGGAAATACACTTCAGATTCAGCGATATTGCGCATAGGGATGACCGCCGATGGGATATCGTTGCCTGCCGGACCAACGATTAACCCGCAGGCCTCGAGAGGATGCTCCTGCCGCGCATGTGCAACGATGGCGTCAATTTGAGACTGAGTCAGTACTAACATCCAGATATCCTCAGTAACTTGCCATAGTTGGATCAACCTGCTGAATCCAATTCAGAATGCCGCCTTCGAGGTTTTTCAGATCCTCAAAGCCTTGTTCTTGTAATGCCAGCAGCGCTTTACGTGAACGTCCACCCATTTTGCAGTACAGGATCACCGGCAGCTGTCGATCGAGCTGGGATAAGCCTTTACCGCTGATGATGTCTCGTTGGGGAATACTGACAGAACTCGGTATATGGCAAATTTCGCGCTCACCCGGCTCTCGGACGTCAACCAGCTGAAAGGTCGCTTTCTGCTCAAGAATACGCGCTAAATCTAACGGCGCTATTTGCGGAACAGCGACATCAGAAACTGTGTTATTCAAGCCGCACAGCATCTGATAATCACTCAGAGCATGAATGGGCTTACGATTAGGTGCTTTGCGCAATGGCAGGGTGCGATAGGTCATGTCCAACGCATCATAAACCATCAGGCGACCAAGCAGACTGGTACCTGCTCCTGTGATCAGTTTGATGGCTTCCGTTGCCATGACACTACCAATTGCCGCACAAAGCACGCCAAGTACACCTCCCTCAGAACAAGACGGCGCATGTTCAGGTGGCGGTGGTGCAGGATACAGATCGCGATAATTCAGCCCCTGCCCTTCAGGCGCGTCTTCCCAAAAAACCGATGCCTGACCTTCAAACCGAAAAATGGATCCCCACACATAAGGTTTCTTTGCTAATACGCAAGCATCATTCACTAAATAACGGGTTGAAAAATTATCTGTGCCATCCAGAATCAAATCATACTGACTAATAATCAACAGAGCATTTTCCGGTTCCAGTCGCTCATAGTGACAAATCACTTCAATGAATGGGTTAATATTTTCAACCGCATTTCGTGCACTGTCCGCTTTATTCTTACCTACATCAGAAATACCGTGAATAATTTGTCGCTGCAGGTTTGATTCTTCAACATCATCAAAATCAATAATACCCAAGGTTCCAACCCCAGCGGCGGCCAAATAAAGCAACGCAGGAGAACCAAGTCCACCGGCTCCAATCACCAGCACTTTGGCATTCTTTAGCCGACACTGACCGATATATCCAATATCTGGTAACAATAAATGACGACTATATCTCTCTTTTTCTTCTCTCAACAGATTTGGAGCAGGTTCTACTATTGGTAATAGTTTCATATCTAACCCTCTGAAATTTTCCGGCCTTTACTTTTGAAGACCAACTCATTTTCACTTTGTATTAAAGAGAAGAAGGGAAATAAAAAATATCAAACGGCGAGCTTTTTTCTATCAAATGACGAACACCCGCTTATTTGTTCGCAATTTGATATCGGTTTGTTCTGCATTTTATATCGCAAATAGTTACAGCCCCTATAGTGATGCAAGTATTTCGTTGCGGAGAAAAATAATGAAACGGCATCACATCATCGGGCTAGGGGTATTGCCAGTCACCTGTCTCAATGCTCAAGATCAAATCCCCCACACAGCACCTGATGACATTATTGTCGTTGAAGCAAAATACTGGCCAGAATCCGGACAGGATATACCCGCCACGCGCCACTTTATTCCGTCAGAAAGTATTGCCACACCTGCCCAGGAAAATATAGAGCGCCTCAGCCAGTATGCTGCCAATACCATTGTCGAGAATTCTTCCGTCCAGCCCAGGGTTGTCATCCGCGGTCAGTCATCACTGGATACGGGTTTGAGCAGCCCTGTAGGTTATATGATTGACGATGTATCTTTGCCTCTGGGTATCCGGCAAGCCCCGGATTTTCTGGGTATCGACTATATTGACCTCATCAAAGGCGCTCAGGGCAGTTATTACGGCAGAAATTCTGAATCCGGAGTAATCAAAGTACATAGCCTCACTCCCGGTCGCGAGATGTCCGGCTGGGGAGCATACAGCTATCTTCAGTCTAAAGGAGGCGAAAGCAGTGCGCCTGGCCATCAGATTGAAGCTGGTATCCAAGGAGGCTCAGAAACGATTGCAGGAATACTGGCAGTCCGTTCACTAGATGCAGAAAGCCCCTACTATAACCAGTTCAGACAATCCAGTAATGAAAACGAATTAACTCGCCTCCATGTAATGGCAGGAATGACTTACGCACCCAATGCACAAACGGCCATACAAGTGCGCAGCCGGTGGCAAGACAGTGATGATGGCAGAGCCACAATGCGTTATCTGACAGGCCCGCTGGCAACCGAGCGATTCGTCGTAAATCAAAATACGCTCTCAGATGAAAACGAAACCACATCCGTGCATTCACTGCGTATCGACCACGATTTCGGCCCAATGGCGCTAACGGCTATCACCGGTTATACCGATTATTTGCAAGATTTCATTATTGATCCGGACACAGGCCCCGCACCGATAGCCGCCACGACCTCATACCTTCACGACATTTCTGTTTCTCAGGAGATCCGCATTGCCGGCACTCAGGCTTCTGGCTTGCAGTGGGCAGCGGGAACCTACTTATTTCAGCAGGACACACACGTTGATTTCACTATGGGCTTTTCAGGTCTTGCCCGTGATACCTTAATCGAACATAGAGGGATCGCTGGTTTTGGTCATCTGCAAATACCGCTCACGCCTGCACTCAGCTTGACTGCAGGTTTGCGGGTAGAGCATTCAGAGCAGGAAGGCGCAATGTCAGGCGTTAGCCCGCAAAATGTAACTCAGACGCTGGACGATACACAGTGGTTACCCAATCTGATCAGCCATTACCGGTTTTCGCCACAACAACTGGCCTATCTCAGCTGGTCCACCGGCTATCTGCCCGGCGGGTTTAATTACAGCTCTGCTCTGTCAGATGACAATTTCACCTATGATGCGGAATACACCAACAGCTTTGAAGCTGGCTATCAGAGTGACTGGCTAGATCACGACCTGCACATAGAAGCTGCCCTCTTCTATAACCAGATCCGAGATAAACAGATGCTCGACATTTTGCCTGGCATGGTTCAGAAAATTACAAATGCCGCTGAAGCGGATATTTATGGTTTAGAAATGCTGGCTGACTGGCAGTTCAACTCGCTCTGGTCCGTCAGAACACAAGTCGGCCTGCAGCATGGTGAAGGCCAGCAAACCAGTAATAATGCTTCAGGGCAGACAACAAACGACCTGCCATACACACCCGATTACACTTGGTCTGTCGGCCTCAGGTATTCGCCGTTACCCACGCTGGATACTGAGCTTGCGGTCAGGGGCAGCGACACCTATTTCTTCGACAGCCAAAACACCCTCAAACAGGATGCTTATGAAGTGGTCGACTTCAGTGCCACCTATCTGTTGAGCCCGGTTACGCTGACCTTTGCTGTCAATAACCTCTTTGATGAGGAAATCTTCAGCCGCGCTGTCAACACACCTGCGGGCGCCATTGTCGAAGACACTCAGCCGCGCACATTTTCAATTACCGCTAACTATCAATGGTGAGCCAGTCATGATGACTTCACTTTGCGGCACCCCAGAGCAGCATGCACTATTTTCATCCCTGTTAGGGCCTGTACGCTGGCAGGTGCTGGAGTTTGCTTTTTCACACCGCTTATTTGACCATTTTGAACAAAGCAATTCTGTTGAAATCGTCGCGCAGCAACGCCACTGGGATCCTGAGCGGCTTGAATTATTACTGAACGCCTTAGTTGCCATGGAGTTGGTGAGTAAATCTGCTTGCGGTTACAGGTTAAATACGCAATATCGCCCCTATCTGCTCAGTCATTCTGCACAGTACCTTGGCGACACCCTCACTCACCTTGCCCGCGTGAAGTCAATCTCACCTGCCACTATTAATGATTTACTCCAATTCCCGCACCGGTCTGCTACAGAACTGAACATGCGAAATACGCAGTTCTGGCAGCAGGCGACTACCGGTTTACAAGCTTTCCAGCGCAGTGTTCGCAACCCGATCCTTCTTCCTGTTTTGAGCACACTGCAAGGCTGGGATACAGGCTTAACAATTCTGGATTTTGGTGCAGGGTCTATCCAGCTCGCTGAAGATATTCTGAACTGTTCTCCACAATGTGAAATCACAATCTTTGATCTGCCACCTTGCTGTGAGCTCCTTCAGCAACAGGTCTTGCCAGAAAGTAAGCTGGCCTCTGCAATCAGATTTCTGCCAGGGGACATGAATGAGGCTAACTTCGGAGTGGGTTATCAACTCATTATCGCCGCCATGTCCCTCTACTTTGCCAACGATCTCAACCAGTGCATTAACCAGCTTTGGCAGGCTCTGGAGCCAGGCGGAACTTTCATCAGCTTTCATGAGTCGCTCAATACGGCGCGCACACAGCCCGCTTTTCACATACTGGGGCGCTTACCTGCCGAACTAGCCAATGGGCCACTTTCACTAGAGGCCGGGCAAGTTGAAGCCGCACTGGAAGCCAATACACCAGCAAACCTGCGATCTCTTCCACTACAAACACCTTTTGGTGAAATGACTTTGATCATTGCAGAAAAATCCATCAACGCATAATTAGAGAGGGTAAACATGTTATTAAATAAAGACTATCTTCGTCAGTCTGTGATTGGAGATCAATGGCCGGTACACACTCCTTTCGGCATCAAACCCCTTGTGTACGCCGATCACACAGCCTCTGGCCGTAGTCTGTCTTTAATTGAGCAATTTATTCAGGATCAAGTGATGCCATTTTATGGCAACACCCATACTGAAACCTCGCTTACTGGCAGGCAGACCACCTTCCTGCGCGAGCAAAGCCGGCGTATTATCCGTAAAGCCTTAAATGCTTCTGAAGAACAGCACGTGATTTTCACAGGGTCTGGTGCCACCAGCGCCATCAATCGTTTTATACACCTGCTGGATTTACCTCGGTATCAAGAACATAAACCTGTTGTGTTTATTGGCGGGTATGAGCATCACTCTAACGATCTTCCCTGGCGTGAAGCGAATGTCAAACTGGTACGCATACCGCTAAATGCAGCAGGCGATCTCGATCTGGATGCATTACGTGAGCAACTTACCTGTCACCAGTCGTCTCCGCTATTAATCGGTTCATTCTCTGCAGCATCCAATGTCACCGGAATAAAAACCGATGTAAAAGCAGTAACGGCATTACTCAAATCATTCGGTGCTCTGGCTTGCTGGGATTTCGCAGCCGCTGCACCTTATGTGCCCATTGATATGCAAGCCATTCCTATGGATGCTGTTTTTATCTCTCCTCATAAGTTTTTGGGTGGCCCGGGCACCCCGGGATTACTGGTCGTTCGTCGAGGCTGCTTTCAACAACGGCTTCCGGGGCTGAATGGCGGTGGTACGGTTTCTTATGTTAATGCAGACATGCACCATTATGTTGAGGACATTGAACGACGGGAAGAAGGCGGAACACCGGCAATTATTGAATCCATCCGTGCTGGCCTGGTCTTCAAAATCCAGCAACAAATCGGGCTGGACTACATTGAACAGAGAGAAAAAGAATTGGTCGAACAGGCATTTACCTGTTGGGCATCTATCCCGAAGCTGGACATGCTTGGCAGCCAATCATTAGAACGTCTCGCTATCTTTTCCTTTAACATCAAACAGATGCATTATGGTGTCGTTGTAGCCATGCTCAATGACTTATTTGGCATCCAGGCTCGTGGTGGGTGTTCTTGTGCTGGCCCATACGCGCATCACCTCTTGGGCATTTCATCTTCTGAAGCTGAGCAAAACCGGCAGAAACTACAAGCTGGAGACACTCAAAGCCGACCCGGGTGGGTGAGGTTAAACTTACACTATTTGTTTGATCAAAAAACCGTCGACTATATCCTTGAGGCCGTGTCAGTTATCGCGAACCAAGGCCACTTACTCCTGCCCTATTATCATTACCACCAAGATAAAGGTGTCTGGCTTTATCAGCATCATCAGCCTCAGCTGACAGCTTCACTGGATCATTTCGACACTTATTCGGATAACAGCTTCAGCCCACCCGAATCAATGAGCGATGCCATGAGCAATGCTAAGTCACTGTTTGAGCAACTGCGTAATACCCCCGCCCACCGTCTGCACAGTAATGATGCAACTGTACCTTAGCAGTCCGATTCAACAGGCTGTATTTCCGGGTGAGAACGCTCTCACCCCGTGACTATGCCCGCGACACCAAATGATAAGACAGGATTGAGTCAGATTGATATGAATCACAAGGCACAATGACTAAGTCCGGGCCGTAGTGCGATTTCATCCTGCGTTTGGGCTGTGTTCAAAAACCCGTATATAGTTATTCCAATAAGGGATGGCCGTTGCCGGGAATGGTAAGATGATCAATGTTCAAATTTGCCTTTTTGCATACAACCTGGAGGAAAGCATTGCCAGCTGTATTGAAAGCGTCATGGAAAACTGCGGCAGTTATCAGTATGAACTGTTTGTCATGATAAACGGCTGTACCGATCAGACATATGACATTGTGTCTGGTATCGCTGATACAAACTCCAATCTTCACCCGGTTTTGATTGAGATAGGTGACAAGTCAAACGCCTGGAATACGTTTATCTATCAATATTATGATGGCCATTCAGTCGCCGTTTTTGCCGATGGCGATCTGACATTTGGTAACAACGCCTTTAAACATATTGTTGACTGCCACATCTCACAGCCACACTACAATGCCATTACAGGCTTTCCTTATGATCAGGGAAGAAGCAGTAAACAGATGCAAAACAGAATGCAGCAGAATCATGACCTGGCTGGTGGTTTATACCTGCTTTCCCCTTTATTTATTTGGGCATTAACAAACAGCCACGTCAAATTGCCCGTCGGATTGATCGGTGACGACAGCATGCTGGGATTTCTCTCAGCAACCAATATTTGCAGCGGTACTGATTTACCCAAACAACGCATTGGTGTGTGCGTCAAAGCCGTGTTCATCTACTCCCACCTCAGCCCGTTACGCTGGCAGGACTACAAGCTTTATTTCAGACGCCGGGTTCGCTACTCGCTGCGTTACTTTCAACAACTCAGTATTGTCAGTGATCTCAAACAGCAGGGTATTTCCGCCATGCCGGCGGCTGCCATTCATGGCACGTCTGCATCCCTGCATCAGGTGCGCTGGCGAAGCAGTAATCTGATTTTTGACCTGATATCAAAATGGATGATCGACAGACAAAAAATGCGATTACACCCGGAGTCAGATAATACCAGCAAGTCTCTCAGCTAGCCGTCGGTTTACCGCGCAATGAACTGCTGGCCAGCTTCTGCACCATCCGCTCACAGTCCATATTCCATATCTATGCTTCTCAGTGATGAACCACTATCACTCTCTTGTCGCATTGCAGCCCCTGACATGCTGTCAGAGTCAGCTCTCCCTGATGGTGCGTAAGATCGATCTGACGGCCATTAAACGGCTGGTGATTGACATACCAGAATACCTCAGACGGTTTTTTGTTACTTTTCAGTGCAATCGAGTCTATTTGTGACAGGTAATAGTGCTGACCATTGTTGACAGACAAAATCCTGATCCCCGCCTCTGGCTGCTTCTGCTCAGATGACGCTTGTTCAGAGAGCCCCTGACTCATCATATGCTGCTGTTGCAGCCATACACTCAGCGCCTCGGGCCATCTATCCGTCACCACAAAGTCACCATCACTTTCCAGAGTAGGCGGCGTCAGACCATTACGGGTATAGGCATATTTCTGATACGCGCAGCTGGCGTCCGCTGATACTGATTTGGCCCGGCCTCCGGGCCAGCAGATCAACTGGCGCTTCACCGTTGCCGGCTGGTGTACCCGACTGGCGTCCTCGGGTAACTGATCAAATACATCAAACATAATCGGTGCTGCCTGAGTTGCGCCGAGATAACCGACAACAGGCGATGAATCCGGGCGGCCGACCCACACCGCCACTGTGTAATCGGCGCTGACGCCGACCGACCAGAAATCGCGGTATCCATAACTTGTGCCTGTTTTCCAGGCAACTTCACGACGCACCCGCGGTACCACCCGGTCCGACGCGCTGATCGCACTCAGGGTGTTAAATACCATCCAGCTGCTTTCAGCACTCAACAGCGTTTTATCGGGCTCTGGCATCGCCTGATGTGCAGGCACCACCATATTCAGCGTTCTGAACTTCCCCTCTGTGGCCAGAGAACGATACATTTCAGCCAGTGTCAGCAGGTTGGTTCCCGTCCCGCCTAATCCAACCGTCAGGTTGGCCTGATGGTGTTGTAACTGCACCCCCACCTGACGTAAGCCCTGCTCGAAAACAGCAGGCGTCAGCGCATTAAACACCTGAATCAAAGGTACATTCAGCGATTGTTTCAGCGCCTCACTCACACTGATGGCGCCCTGAAACCGCTCATTCAAATTCTGCGGCTTGTAATCAGAAAAACGGGTTGGGATATCACTCAGCAGACTTTCGGTATGAATAACGCCGCGATCTATCGCCATACCATAGATAAAGGGCTTGAGTGTGGAACCTGGAGACCGGACAGCCTGAATCATGTCGACATGGGCAAAGCGGCTATTATCCTGAAAATCCACCGAGCCCTGATACGCGAGCACATTGGCTGTTTGGTTATCCACCACCAATACAGCCGCGGAGGAATGCGCAGGCAACTGGCGCTTCACTTTGGTCAGTAAGCGGGCGACCCGCTGTTGAATAACACCGTCCAGCGTTGTCTGGATAATATGCCTGTCCGGATACTGCTCCCTGAGCATACGACTGAGCAAAGCGGCCAGCGTTGTGTTGTGCGAACGTCTCAGTTCAACCGCTTCCTGTTTTAAATGCTGTGTCGCCTTATCACTTAGCAATCCGCTGCCGTACAGACGATCCAACACTTTATTTCGCATGGATTGCGCTGTGTCCGGGTATCGGTCAGGCCGGTACAGCGACGGCTTTTGCGGCAAGACCACCAGTAAAGCGGCTTCGTTCTTCGTCAGGTGCCCGGCCGTAGTATTGAAATACCGCCGGGAGGCGGCCTCAACACCGGCGATATTGCCGCCAAAAGGCGCCAGGTTCAGGTAAAAAGTGAGTATCTCGTCTTTACTGTAATACCACTCAAGCTGTAAAGCCCGCCAGAGCTGTTTCAGCTTGCCGGTAATCGATCGTGCATGAGGATCAATCAACCTGGCCACTTGCATGGTCAGCGTGGATCCGCCAGACACAACGTAACCATTGCTGGCCCACTGCCAGGCGGCCCGGACAACGGACACAGGGTTAACACCCGGATGCCAGTAAAACCAGCGATCTTCATAATTGAGCAGTGCCTGAATATAGAAAGGATCAACATCGGCCAGTGTGACGTTGTAACGATGAACTCCCTGCCGATCCCCAAATGAGCGCAGTATCTCGCCATCCCTGCTAACGACGACTGTCGCAGGGCCATCCGGGTACAGAGGAGGCAAAGGCCACAAGCTGTTCAGCACAAATACTGCCAGCCAAAAGAAAACGAGCAACCCTGCCATTTTCACTGGCAGAGTGGCTCGCAGATTGAGCAATAATCGTTTCATCAGAAATGATTACTCTGGATCATCACGGCTATTTTTCCACCGTCATGGTTTGCGGCGTCTGCCAGTACGCCAGATGTTTTTCCGGACGATACATTGACTCGATAAAGACAGGCGGTACCGCGAACGTGCCCGGTACTTCGGCACGCAGAATATACCCATAACGGGATTGCTGGCCTTTGCGCATTTCATCGGACAGCACAAAACGATCATTGCGGTATTCCTGATGATCGGCAGTCTTGAGCTCAATACCTGCCGGTAATACCCGTTCGAGCGGCAAGCCTTGATTCAGGGCCGGGTTTTCCAGCACAAAGCCGGCAGGAATCTTATCAACCAGTAAGGCATCATTCACGCGCTCGTTCAATGCGACAGTGAGTACCACAACAACCCGGTCTCCCACTTTCACACGATTAGACGCCAGAGGTTCACCCTTCATGGTATAGAGTTTGCGCTCTACCCGTTCGGCATCCAGGGTATTAAAGCGGTTAGCTTCATTGGCAATCCCACGATTTAACATCTGGTAGCCTTCCGCCAGCACTTTGACATACACAGGTTTGTCATCCAGGTTCTGGATTGTCATGTCACTCGCGAGTGGCTGACTGAACATCCCTGTCTGGCTCATCGGATTACCGCTGAAGGACAGATTGAAAATCTGATCGCGGTTTGCCGCGTTGGTCAGGGCAGATGCCTGCACCAGTGCAGCGCGTTCCTGCGTGCTCATCCAAGATGTGTTTGCCAGATCGATCAACTGCTCCAGATACTTTGTCTGCAGCTCTTGTGCCATTTCTTTGAGAGAATTATCACCCGCCATCTCCTGCAACACAGTCACCGATTTTGCGACATCGCGCAGGTTCGAGCCGTAATCGCCGAAATACCTGTGCCTGCGGTTGTAATCCCTGATGTCATCGAGCATATCTTCCGCATCATCACTGGCACCTACGTTGGCATAACTGGCCGCCATATGCAGATAACTGAGCTGGGTTGGCAGGGTCGTCAGCTTCATGCTGTCGAGATCACTCCACTTCAGCTTGCCCTGCTTGCTCATCAGGTAGGCAGCGTAGGCACGCGCCACTTTGGCTGATTCCATGTCATAGGCCAGATTACTGGTCAGTGATTCATTACGCACATACGCCATCAAGCGATTGGTGGCTTTAGTCAGCATGGAAGCCGGTACAACTCCAGGGAAACGTTTGTCAGCCGCGAGCAGAAAATCGGTCACATAGCCGCTGAGCCAGGGATTTTCCCGCCCACTGCTGTCCCACAATGAGAAACCGCCACTATTTTTCTGCATGGTTTTCAGCCGCAGCACGGCTTTTTCGATCAGTTGTTTGTCTGTCGATGGCGTATCGTCTCCGTCATCATCACTGTAATGACGAGTCTGATGGGCCTGGGCTTTGAAACGCTGCAGTTCTGGCTCATCCAGCAGAAATGGCCAGGCTTTACTGGTTGTCTGTTCGGCACAACCGTACGGATACCGGAACAGTCCTCGCGCATGCTCCTCGGTATTTAGCACAGGTGTCCGGCTGAAATAAGCGTGTCCCATGCTGCCACGTACCACATCCAGGCCAGACCAAAGCTGCTCGCTGACATTGTATGTCTCTTTCGAATCCAGCAGCACCGACTGCGCCTGCGTCACCCAGGGCATGACCGGGCGAACCGGGATCCCCCACGAGCGTTCAATCGATATCTCCTGGTTGTTCACACTCAGCGTCAGCGAAGCACGGTCAGTGATAGTGGTATCTGACACACCAAAACGATAACTCTGGCTCCAGTGTTCACCATCTTTCAGCACCAGTTCAGTCGCTGGCTGCTGGTTGAAGTTAAGTGTTTCGGATCCCGCGATCGCCACCGCCAGAGTCTGAGTGTGACCACTCACATTGTGAAGATCGACAGTGACACTTGATTGGTCGCCAGGCACCAGAAAGCGCGGCACACTCAGTTCAGCCACCACAGGGGCGCTGATGGGTTTATCCAGCACCGCTTGCCCGACTTGCGAACCGTTAAAGACGGTCGCCACAATCTGAGCTTCGCCGTTGTAGTCCGGGATGGCCATGTCAACCACAGCTTTACCGTCCACCAGTTTTATCGGCCTGGTCATCAGAATGATGGACTTACTTTCAACCAGGCCGTCATTTTTGTTATCGGTGTCTTCGTTGGCATCACTGCCAAACCGCGACTGAGCAAACGGATCAGGCCGCTGATCGTACAAGCGCGAATACATATCGATGACATCCGCACTGTATCGGCGCTGGCCAAAGAAATAATCATGCGGATTAACCGGCTTGAACCGACTCAGATTGATGATCCCTTTATCAACCATAGACAGGGTGATCCAGGTATCACCGCCCTGCCGGGCATCAATGTTATCGACAGTCACCGGGACAGAAAGCGTTTCTGAGGGTTTGATCAAGTCCGGCAGATCCAGCGCAACATTCAGTTTTCTGTTACTGCGATCCAATTTAAGCGGTTTGATACCAAAGTAGCGCTTGGGTGTCTGTCCGTCTATTCCAGTCAGTGTGGTGGTCAGGAACACATCGTGGCGGGCCAGTGATGCCGGAACCGGTACAGTTACATCAATCTTACCGGCCTGTACAGGATAGCTTTCCGACCAGACAAGCTGATCCGCTTCCAGTGTCACCAGCAGGCTTCCGGACAGAGGCGCAGTCACTGTGACTGTGGCTTGCTCACCGGCGACATACGCCGGTTTATCCGTTTGATTCACCAAATGATCCGGTTTGGCTTTCAGCTGTTCATTACCCTGATACCAACCGGCATAAAAGCTGTAGCTGGACGACACACCGGTCGACACATCAGTCACCGTCAGCAGATAGTCGCCCCACTTGGTGGAAAACGCCAAGCTTTCCGGCTGCTGGCCGACTTTGATTTTCTGGCTTGATAAACGCTTCCAGCGTTCCTGTTTTTTACGTTTCCAGCCAATGCCTTCTTCGTAAACCCAGTAATACGGCCCCTGATCATAATCCATGGTGACTTCCAATTCACCGCTGGTGAGAGACTGTCCATCAGCACTGAGCAGTGCAAGCTTGAACAAGGCATCGGTATTGTATGGTACAGAGACAAATTCAGGTTTAATGCCGGGAACCGGCTGATTTTTCCATGTCACGTAATTGAGCTTACGCTGTACCGCTGCACCGCCCGACTCCAGCAAACTGAAATTTGCCACGGTTTTTACCGGACTTTTTATCTGTTCCGGATCAGGCGTAGGGAGATTGACAGTTAACCGTCCTTCTTCCGACAGGGCGACTTCTTTCAGCTCCTGATAATTGGAATCCAGCGTAAAAGGCACGCCGACAGCATAATCTTCAAACTTGCCCGGAATATGAGTGACGGGGGCATAAGTCACCGCTGATTTCACTTTATTGCCAGCCGCCGGGCTGCCAAAAAGATAGCGGCCATTCAGTTCGACATTATTCGTCTGGCCCGCGAACACAAATGGCGCGGCGTTTTGAAATGTCAGATCCATACGCTCAGGTACAAATTCTTCGAGCTGAAATGACAATTCGCTTATCGGGTCTGGCGCGGTCGGATCTAAACGGACTTCGATACGGTATCGCCCGGTTTTCCAATTCGCCTCGGTCTCAAGCTGACGAAAATAATAACCCTCGGCCTGAGGCTGTAACTGCTCCTTCAAGATTTCCTCATTCCATGGATTCACCACAGACAAGGAGACAGGTCGCTGAGATAAGGTCCTGCCGTCTTTATCGCGCAGAAGAATGTTTACCGGTAAGGCCTCACCGGGTTTCACCAAATCACGGTTACTGTAGATATAGGCTTCTGTCGCCTGATATTTTCGACCGCCAACGGCACTGTCCGACAAATCCAGCGGCGCTTCACGCATAGGCAGAATCGCCATTTCTTCTTTAGCGACACCGCTATCATTGCGGCTTGTCATCCGGGCGATAACAATATCTTTACGCTGAGTCCGGATATCAAAACGGGCAACTCCGTGCAGATCAACAGGCTGACTGTCCAGTAAGGCGTTATTGCGGTAAATCTCTACCACACCTTGTGTCAACGCGTCGCCCGTCGAGAGCCTCGCCAGACTGAATACAGCCTGGCGGGTATTGATTCTGGCCTGAATACCGACATCGGTGAGCAGCATATGCTTGGCTTTCACGCGGTAAAACGTACCAGGCGCTTTAATCACCACTATGTACCAGCCCGCATCCAGGAAATGCGGAATCGGCAGTCGGGCTGAGGTCTGGACATCTTTCTCGCTGGGCGGCAGTGTATAGCGGTCTGAAAACACGCTTTTATAAGCATGCTTGATATTGTCCAGGTCATAGCTGGATAATTGGTCCTGAAGATAATGCCTGTTCAGCAGTTGCCCCGGCTCAGTCACCTGTAATATCTCGACATCGACATGGTCAAGATTGATAAAGTTAACAGGGATCGATTGCTGGTTAGACTGCGGAACCAGTGGTCCGCTGCCGACAAATAAAACTTCCGGTGTTTGCTGTGATTTTTCTTGATCCGCTTCCGCATAACTGAATAACGAAAACAGCGACAGACACAACAGCAGCAAACATTGCCGCCATTGCGCCAAATTAATTGATATAACCATAAAGTATTATTCTGCCCTTACCAACTAGAGTCGTAAAATATTGCTTTTATGTTCACTATGCGCATTATTCTATCCCGACCTGAATATAAAATGCTGCGATTAAGAATAAAAACGACCACTGGCCCGCAAATACAAAGCAGGCCATTAGAAATCAGTTATGAAGATCGAAAAAAACGCTGGCACTGAGACCAACGTCTTTCGCTGTTTATGAACATGACCGCCATTTCAGCCCGGCCTGATGCACCATGTCATCAAGATCATTCAGCACAACCGTCGCGTGAGGGTGAATGTCATGGAAAAGCACTATCCCCTTTCGCCATAACAACATCAATGTCATGACACGATCAGCAACCTGCCGTGATGACAGACGGGCATTCCAGTCCTGGCTATCAATAGTCCACAGATAAACAGGTTTGCCCTGACGTTGTAACCACTGTGAAAGCGCCAGGCTTCGCATACCATAAGGCGGGCGGAAAGCGGTGTCTGAAGGCAGGGAAGAAAATTGCGCCATTGCCTGATCCGTGCTGGTAATGGAGTCTTTCGATTTATCCAGCGCCTTATGCGCATGGTGTCGCCATCCGTGGGAGCCAAGGCACTGAGACTGATACCAGTTCTTATGTTCAGCCGGAACAAGCTTACTACCCAGCACAAAAAAGTACGCCTGGATGCCTCTGTAATTCAGCTGATTAATCAGTGTCTGGGTACGAGTGGGATGCGGGCCGTCATCGTAGGTCAGCAGAAACTCGCCGTCGTCAAAACGTTCACCCGTTACCTCAGTGTCGTTAAAAGTCAGAATCTCACTGCTTATCCGGGGAAACAGCGCCGCTAAACGTACCTGCTCAAACAAATAATAGTGGTAAAACTGCTCACTGGATTCACGCCATTTACTGTCAAAAGCAGGCAGGCGTTCGCGCGCGATCCTGACCAGATCGTCCCAATGCTTCACAGACTGATTGTGAGAAGCAAAGCGATACCCTTCCAGCAATTGCCGCTGCGTTTTGCTACGCCATGTCACAACAGAGTCAACACTCACCTGCTTCACACCGGTAAAACGAGAGATGTCCTCTGCGCTTGCCAGCGGTACTTTCGCCATCACATGGACAAACTGCAGTATCTCTGCGGCAGAAGCACGGTCAAAGGCCGCTTGTGAGTGAATCACTTCAGGCCATAAGTTTCTGTCTGTTGTGGCAACTTTATTTGGCCCGGCGGCCTGCGCCCAGCAAGCGCACAAACTAAGAGCTAGGACAAAATGTGTCAATCTCATAACGTCATCCAAAATAAGAAAAACGCCCGTCACAGCAGGCGTTTTCAGGCAAGACAATTATTGAATGTGTAGTTTCTCTTTCATCCGATCAATACCGCTCTGGTATGCAGAATGCTCACGAAGCCGTGATGCCGATTCGAAATTATCCAAAGCACTTTGCCACTCAGAAGAGGCTTCATAGATGCGGCCGATATTGTAGTAAGACCCAGCTTTAATGCGATCGGCGCGGTTACCGGATGCCAGCTCAATGGCTTTACGGTTGGCCCATAATGCTTCAGCACGTCTGTCTAATTTAGGATAGGTCACACCCAGATTACTGTATGCCTGGCTGAAATCCGGATTGAGGTTGATGGCATCCTGGAAGTAATACATGGCAGCCAGATAATCTTTATCCTGGTAGGCTTTTTCGCCAGCCGTATTCAGCCGCTTTGCCTGAGCGATCATGGCCGCTGTCACCAGACTGTGCGATTCAAAGGAGTCAGCAGCCAGTACGCCAGCCAGATGACTGTTGATGTCTTTATTTTTAACTAAAGACAGGTACTGATTGATGTCGTGAAAAGCGCCCTCACCATCAATGCCGAACACTACCCAGCTATTGGCACGGACATCATTACGTACTTTATAACTTCTGATATGCGTTTTACCGATATAAACATCAACACGCGCGTTACTGGCAGCTAAAGCCGTCGAATCATCACGGCCACCATTTGAGAAGTCGCGCACCATATAGACATATCGCTCGCCCTGTTTCTTTTTCACCACAGTGATGGTTTCAGGACCGTAAGATGAGGTGTCATCAACATCCAGATGAGTCTGATCACCTTGCTTTTGCGAGAAATACACATGGTTGCCCGGAAAGACCAGATGAGAATCCAGATCCGATGGCGAACTACCCCAGGTCAGCACAACACGCAAGCCATCCAGATTTGGCATCTCTGGAGATAACGCATAGGTAAAGCCTTCACAGGGGCATTTTACAACCAGCGTCGAATAACCTTCTTTTTCAATCAGCATGGTCGTATTCAGGTCATCAACCAGCTGAGCAGTATCCGCTTTGCCCTGCGCGTTGGTTTTCACTCTGACAGAGTTTTGACCGGTTCGCTGCCAGGTCACGTCGGCGTCCTGGATTGACTGGCCTTTCACGACGGCGCTGAGTACCTGTACTTCCCCAGCAGTCGCCACTGAGGAGATGAAGCCGATACAAGCTGTAAAACATGACACCTTTAGCCAAGAACGTTGAAACATCATTATTATTACCTTCCGTTGATTTCAACCATAAAGGCGACATTTCGTTGATGATATTTAAGGGATTACT
Organism: Photobacterium sp. WH77; assembly: GCF_022014395.1. Lineage (NCBI taxonomy): Bacteria > Pseudomonadati > Pseudomonadota > Gammaproteobacteria > Vibrionales > Vibrionaceae > Photobacterium > Photobacterium sp. WH77. The sequence goes on from NZ_JAKLTE010000028.1 coordinate 46,038, forward strand.
TGATAAATCAGCAGGCAGCTTTGGTTTATTAAAAACATGATGGCAGATAAAATCTTGGTCACGTTCCTAAATTGAAAACAAGTACTAGGATTGCAAAGTCAAAAGCAACAACCTCATTTTTTGAAACTTCTGATATGATCAGCTAATTCGGCCTGTTTCACTCGTGTCAAAAAATTCTTACATTCTAAGTAGTTTTCTTCCCTTTTCTCACCGGTCGATATTATGTAATGAACAACTGAAATTTCTTTTAACATAAATGAATAATAATTTCCTTCATCAAGGTACACTGAAAATTCATCGTAACGATTCACTTTAACGTCGGGAGACGACAATCGTTTTTCAGCAACTATGTCTCCATTGTGTTTGATCGTTAAATTATCGCCTGTTATAAATAAGTCAACAACCCCACCATAACCATCATCGTCACTTTCATCATCTGGACCATACGAATAAACCTCTCCGCTCTCGTGAATGTCATCACAGTGGAATTGAAATGAATATTCATCTTCATTTACCTGCATGCCTACACTTAGATTAGCGAACAATGCAGACATAATAACCAGTTTCATCGCTAATCTCCCTGACGGCGCAAGTCGAAACCCTTACTATCTGGTAGATAAATATAGTTCAATTAAAACTTATTATATCTCTCAAATACTGATTTATAGACTTTATTTCTTCAACTGAATGATGATGCTCACATTCTAAAAAAATATCCTCTGCTGATTCATCAGCACTCTTTTTAACATGATTAATCAAGGATAACTTTTCATTAAAATCAAAGATGTAATAATGTTTATCATATTCACCGAGAATAAAACCTGAACTTCTATCCACCTTCACTAGGCTTGAGTTGATAGCACCTGATAATGAAAGTTTCCCATCTTTATTAATTGTAAAACCATCACCTATTATGCTTAAACTGACTGTTCCATCATATCCATCCTCCATCTCATATTTCGGATATGTTCCAAAATCATCAGTGATATACTCGCCTTTGTGCAAGTCATCACAAATCAATTCAAACTGAAACTGGCCAGCCTTGTTTTCAGTTTCGCAAGCAGCAGGTAATGAAAACAAGGTAAGAAATATACAACCTATGGCTCTGCAATTAATCATCTAATCGCCTTTTAGTTTCATCTGACTTAAAATCTTGCAATTCATGCTCTCGCTGAACCATTCTCAGAAACACTCCTCATATTGAATTTCACCCGGAATCTATATCAGTAATACGCTTAGATATCGGATTTAAAATATGCTTCACTCACTTAATATCAATGAGTTCACTATTTCAAGGTCTGACTCTAACCTACATGGTACTGTTACTTTCGATTGTAAAGAAACTTTTAATTCTGACAGTTCCTACCATCATTACTATTAATTAGCCGTGTAACATACGATGAAGTTTAAAGTCACATTCTTGAATGAATATCACAGTGAGCACTACCGATATCAAAATTATCATTGTCACTTTCCC
>NZ_JAKLTE010000029.1:0-45983 GCF_022014395.1 Photobacterium sp. WH77
ATGTCTATGAGAGGGCAGTAAGATAAGTATTAAAGACTTTATTGACTGTATTGCAGGGTTCGGACCTGGACATTAATTCCTATTTGATGTTGTTTAATGGAGTGAAGGATGAGTTCGCAAGATGTGGGCTCATTCTTTTCGCCTTTTTAAGGGGCCTTATGCGAGAGTGGCCAGCCTACTAAGAAGAAATCTGGCAGAGCGAGGTCAATATTCATTTGGTAATTGCGCAGTGCTGCATGAGAACCTATCAAAGGCTTAAGGTTGCGTTGTCAGCATTCTAACTCACTAGATCTCTGGGGTGCACCTACGCCAATACAAGATAGCCGTTTACCAAATCATTCGTGGTGAGAAGGTAGTCTTGATCGAACGTTGACGGATAGGCCCCGGCTTCAGTGGGCGGGTTTGTGTTCACAATATGACTGCGTAACTTTACGGTATTGTGTTGGCGTCATTTCATAAAATTTCTTAAACAGTAATCGGAAATGATTGATGTTGCTGTAGCCCACCTGGCGACTGATGGTCTCAATGTTCAACTTAGTCGTACTCAGTTTGTCCCGTGCGTAAGAGAGACGCAGACGTTGAATATAGTTAACCGGAACGTCGCCGGTTGCCGCTTTGAACCGTCGCGTCATCTGTTTTTCGCTCAAAAAACTCTTGCTCGCGCATCGCGCCACGGTCAGATTGCCTGGATGTTCATGATGCATCCAGTCTTGCAGTTCATGGATCAGAGTGTCATTGTGCTGCCGATATTGGCCGAAACTGGTCAGGCAGATCCGCGTCATACAGGAAATATCCCCCCCAATGTAGCGCTCGCAGCGCGTACGATGCTCACTGCCGAACAGATCATCAATGATCAACAAAGTGGCGTCGTAATAGTCCCGCACACTCGACGAGCAGATAAACGGGCTCTCATGAGTGATTTTTAGGTGGGGCATCAGCTTGACACTGGGGTAGCGTTCACGAAAGTACGCTACATGAGCCCAGTGGGTGGTGGCGCTACGATGATTGAGCAACCCCAGCTCTGCCAATAAAAAAGTGCCCGTGCATAAGGAAACGACATATTGGCTATCAACCAGTTGCTGCGTCAACCATGTTTTGATTGTCTCTGGCAGCAGGTAGGTCTCATCACTCGGCTCGCCACAGCAACCGAGCAAGAAAATATCTGTTTTATCAACCTGCTGCCATGGTGTGGGAAAGGCAATCGTCAATCCGGCAAAGGTTTGAATGTGCGTATCGTACGGGGAAATATAATGTACTTCTGGTTTGGGAAGCCCTGCTAGTTTGGCGGCGATCATTAACATCTCTGCTGGACCGGTTATCGCGGTGCTTGGGACGTTATTGAGCAATAAAGCGGTGATACGTAAAGGTTTGCTAGGTTCTACCATCAGCTCGAGATCCCTTGTTGAGTCAGTCATAACTGTAGTGGTCAACTAAAATTGGCCGCAGTTTAGAGTATTTCGCAATACAGCCTTCAGATTCATTGGGAGCCAGCCCTTCGTTATACTGATGAGGCCTGAGTTGGCTGTAATAGCAAGAGGAAATGTAACGAGTTATATTTCCTCTTGCTTCGGCAGAGCTTGATAACCCGATACTGGGATCCACTCCGTTTTTAGGCCTCTAGTAAAGAATCAATTATTCAATCCAGTACTGAATAATCCGTATATCCATTCTCGTTGCCACCAAATAGCGTTGAGCCGTCCAGTTCAGCCAGAGGCTGTTGTTGCTTTAAGCGCGCTACCAAATCTGGGTTAGAAACAAATGGGCGTCCGAATGCCACTAAATCAGCATAACCTTTCTCAAGTACCTCATCAGCGCGATCTTGGGTGTAACTGCCTGCGACGATAATCGTGTTTGTGAAGTATTCGCGCAGTTCGATTCGGAAACTCTCTGGAATCACTGGAGCGTCGTCCCAATCCGCTTCAGATAGGTGCAGGTACGCAATATCGCGAGCTTGAAGTTGTTTCGATGCTTCGAGGATAGTCGGCACAATGTCAGGACAGTTCATGTCCTTAAAAGTAATGAAAGGAGCGAGTCGTACTCCCACTTTGTTGGCACCAATGGCTTCGCTCACCGCATCGACCACTTCCAATAAAAAGCGAAGTCGGTTTTCGCGAGTACCACCAAAGTTATCGGTTCTGTGGTTTGAGTTGGTACGCAGGAACTGATCAATCAGATAACCATTACCACCGTGGATTTCGACGCCATCGAAGCCGGCTTCAATCGCACGTTTAGCGGCATAGGCAAAATCACTCACCACACGGTCAATATCGGCTTGGGACATGGCTCGTGGCGTTACGCAATCGACCATATTGCCATTACCTTGTTCGTCGGCAATCCATACTTGGGTTTCTACCGGTTTGAGTGCCGATGGGGCAATAGGCTGTTCGCCTTTTTGGAATGTTGGGTGCGATACTCGGCCCACATGCCACAACTGACAAAACATTGCAGCACCTTGTTCTTTTGCTGCTTGAGTGACTGCTTTCCAGCCTGCCACTTGCTCATCGGTGTATACGCCTGGCGTGAACGAGTACCCCTGTGAATCGTCTGAAATCTGGGTGGCTTCAGAGATAATTAAGCCCGCAGTCGCACGTTGCTTGTAGTAAGTCGCCATCATTGGGTTTGGAATATTACCCGGTTGGCTAGTGCGTGCTCGGGTCATTGGTGCCATCACTACGCGATTTTGTAGAGCCAGTTGTTTTAACTGTATTGGTTCAAAAAGTTTGCTCATGGTCGGTTCCTTACTGAAGTAGTGGTACTTGGGTTTTATTGCTTACAGATTCCATCCAATCTTTCACTGTGTTGTCCCATTGGATTTCTGTTGCACTAAAGAACCCACGCAAAATAGAAAACAGGATGGCTTCGTCTACCAAAGTCACATGCTGGCAGGCATCGAGATTCAACACGCTTTTCGCACCTTTGATGAGCGCTTCTACCTCTTTGGCAATGTTTGGTGTGTCTTGTAGGAGCGCATCAAAATTGAGTGCGGCAGTTTCTTTTTTGGCGCGCCAAGCTTGTTGCGCTGACAGAGTGGCAAACTCTGGTAAATCCATATTTGACCACCTTGGGTAACCCACTTTTTGCAGTGGAAGAAACGCGATTTTTTGCCAATCCAACACTTGTTGTGACGGTTGGCTTGTTTCACTTGATGTAGCCAGTTCAAGGAAGTAAGCGATGATATCTAGGCTTTCTGCCATCGCTTCACCGTTGTCTTTGATAAGAAGTGGTACTTGTTTGGTTCCAATCAGGTCCGTTGTGGTTTTGTCGTCGTCATAAGCAATATTGATGACGTCGAGTTGGATATTCAGCATGCCAGCAACATAGCGGACGCGAGCACTGAATGGGCAATGTTCGTAAATGTAGAGTTTCATAGTGTTTTCCTATTGATTCGTATTGGACAGCCCCGCTTGTTCGGGAGGCGTTAAGTCAGGGCTACCAGTAGGGATGAAATTAGTTGTTGAAGCTTGGAGCTAACTCGGCTTGTTTGCTTTCTTTGCGGTTCGCCTTGGCGATGAATAGCAAACCAATCAGCGGAACAATGATGGCTGCGTAAGGGATCATGCCCGCGCCCATTTGGCTATCGAGCACCATACCGCCTAAGAAACCGCCAAAGGCATTGGCTAAGTTGAACGCTGAGATGTTTGCCGTCGCCGCTAATTCCTGGCCTTCACCACCGTGGTTCATTACTCGAAGCTGCATCGCTGGTACGTTAGCGAATGAAGCAATACCAAACACAAAGGCGGTGGCGATGAACAGTACTTTGTTGTCTACGGTTAAGCCGACCAGTATTAGTGAAACAATCATCGCGATAGCCCAGAACATGGAGGCTTTTTGTAGGTTTTTATCTGATGAACGGCCACCCATGGTGTTACCAACAATCAGACCGACGCCAACGATAACCAGAATCCAAGTCACCGCACTTTCACCAAAGCCAGTGATGTGCATGGCGATAGGGGCGATGTAACCATACAAAGTCATGAACCCCGACCAAGCAAATACAGTGATCGCAAGGCTGATAAGTAGCATTGGGTTTTTGAACGCTGCCAATTGCGCTTTGACATCTTTTGCTTCGCCATGACCGGTCGATTTGACCACTGAAGTGATGAAGAACAGAGCCACTAAGCCAAAAGCTGCAACGGTTAAGAAAGTGGTGTGCCAGCCGAATTGCAAGCCAATCCAAGTACCGCCAGGCACACCTAAAACGTTAGCCAATGTTAATCCTGCGAACATTTGTCCGACCGCGCGACCTGCCATTTTTTCTGAAACCAAATTGGTCGCTACCACGGCACCAATGCCGTAGAAAGGGCCTTGAACCAAGCCAGTGATCACTCGGCTTACCATCAACACAAAGTAGTTTGGTGCGAAAGCAGACAATATGTTGCCGAGGATAAACAACACCATTAGCCCAGCCAGCACGGCTTTCTTGTTAAAGCGTGCAAAGTAAATCGTAAGTAGTGGACCGCCAAACACAATGGCAAGCGCGTAGGCACTGATTAAGTAACCCGCTTGCCCTTCTGTGATGGACAATGAGTTGGCGACTTGAGGAAGAATTCCTGCAATAACAAATTCCGCGGTACCGATAGCAAAAGCTGCAAGCGTTAAGACCCATACCTGCAGCGGCATTTTTTCTTTATTCATGGGGAGTCTCTTTTTTTATTTAGTTTGAACCCATTGGTGCCATGCATTTTTGTTGCGATGGCACCTTGTTTCTATTTGGTGTTAGCCAAGCAGTGCACCACCGTCGACATCAATTACGGCGCCAGTCATGTAACTGTTTTCAATCAGAAGTCGGTAAGCTTTTGCAACGTCACTGGCTTCGCCAACTTTGCCTACTGGCAAGCTATTTTGCGTGCGTTGGTACATGGCATTTCTGTCGTCTTCGTTCATGCCTTGATACGCCTCGGTTTTGGTTAAACCCGGGCTGACCGCATTCACTCGGATAGGAGCCAATTCTTTCGCCAGTACTTTCGTGGTTGCTTCAATGGCAGCGTTAATAGCGGTTTTTACATAGGTGTTCGCGACAACTTTGCGAGATAACATGCCGGAAGTAAGTGTGATTGAGCCGCCTTTTTTGATGTAGCGTGCTCCATGTTTAGCTGCGTTGATGGCGCCCCAAAATTTGGTATCAAAAGCGTATTTTGCTTGGGATACTTCCACATCCATCACTTTGCCCGCAGGAGCATAAGAACCTGCTGTGACGATCAGATGGTCAAAAGCACCAATGGTTTCGAAGTAGTGGTAAACCGATTGTTCATCACTGAGGTCTAAACCTGTTTTACGGCTGGCTACGTGGACAACCGCATTTTCGCTTGCAAGTTGTTGGCTAAGTTCAGCACCAATACCTGATGTGCCACCCAGTACGACATAAACGCTTTTTTCTGTTTTCATGATTTGTTTCTCCAATCTTGTTTCGATGGGGTCAGTATATGTATTGGAGTGAATTTGATAATTGGGTAATATTTGAATTTATTATTCAGCTAAGATGAATAATGAAATTTAAGGAGAGATCGTGGACAAGTTTTCAGATATGACGCTGTTTGCCAGCATTGTGAAGAACCAAGGGCTGGCCGCGGCTGGCAGAGAGCTAGGCTTATCGCCAGCAACGGTCACGGCAAGATTACAGTCGCTGGAAGATCGTTATGGGGTGAGATTGCTTAATCGCAGTACAAGGCATATATCGTTGACGGACTCTGGCGCGATGTACCATCAGGCATGTCTGGAAATTATCGACAGCGTAAAAGAGACGGAAAACTTACTCCAAACTGGCACCAAAGAAGTGCGCGGGACACTTAAAATCTCGGCTCCTCGTGATATTGGCAAGCAATACATTTCGCCAATACTGTCGGAATTTAATCAGCTTTATCCCGAAGTGATCCCTTATCTGTATTTGAACGATAACTTATCCAACTTGGCAGAATCCGGTTTGGATATCGTTATCCGATACGGGGAGCTGGCCGACAGCAATCTTATCTCTCGCAAGCTTGCATCCAGTCGCCGAGTGCTTTGCGCTTCTCCTCAGTACTTGGCAAAGAAAGGGACGCCGATTACGCCGCAAGATTTAGCACAGCACGATTGTTTAGCTATGGTTCGCAGCAATGAAGAACTGAAAACATGGCATTTTCAAGATGAAGAACAACACAACGTCATCACTGTGCTGCCAAAGCGCTTTTCTGATGATGGTGAAGTGATTCGTCAATGGGCGTTGGATGGGGCGGGTATTGCGTTGAAATCGATTTTAGATGTGCAAGAAGATATCAAAAAGCAGCGTTTAGTGACGGTGTTGAATGGCTACATGAAGAACTTCAACGCATCGACCTCTTCAGCAGGTGCGGATTTGAATGTGATTTACCTGAGTCGCCAGTATCAACCCAAGCGACTTCGTTTGTTTGTAGATTTTTTAATTGAGCACTTTAGTAGTTTAAGATGATAATTGTATAACCAGATCTGCTTGATCTGCGGCGTGAGCGGGCCATCCTTGCCATTGAGGTTTTGCCCGGACTGCAGCGCTTTAGCGAATGCCTGGATATCAATTTCGTATTTATCAGCCATGATGTGTCTCTCCCTTTTTTAGGACGTGTAGGAAAAGACACAAAACTCTGAACACTACCCCCTCAACTCTTACCCTTCGACAGGTATCCCCTCCGTAATATTCAAATAATATTTGATAATTATTCAATCATTAGCTTGTTTTTAGGTTTGAATATCTCGCGTATTGTCGAAACATATTCACATAGAGCCCAAACTGAGTGTGCGAGCTTACAGAGGTACAATATGAACATACTGAAAACAGGGATCGCCCTCATGGCTGCGATAGGATCCAACGTGGCTACAGCGACGGATTTAGAGGTAGTTGCACAGTTAAATGGCACACGCCCGGGCAACCTGACCGTCACGGAGCAAGGACGTCTGATCATGTCAATGCATCCATTGGAAAACCCAAAATATCGAGTGATGGAGTTGCTAGACGACGGCACAACACGGCCGTTTCCTACCGAGGACTGGGCCGATGGACCTGAGATCGGGGAAGTGGGGCTGTCGTCGGTCATTGGCATTGATAGCACGAAAGAGGGGACGGTTTGGATGTTGGATATGGGCAGTGCCACTACGCCCGCTCAGATTGTCGCTTGGGATAGCGTCAACCATGTGCTTGCTAAGCGTTTCACGCTCAGTTCTTCAGTGATGGTGGATAACTCTTTCTTTCAGGACTTTGCCCTCGATACTTCGCGTAATCTGATGTATATCGCTGACACCACCTTAGGCAACATCGCCGGGTCGGCCGCTCCGGCATTTGTGGTGGTGGATCTCAATACCGGTCAGGCGCGGCGCGTGCTGGAATCGAACAAAGCGTTGATGGCGCCTCAGCATCAAATCAATATTGATGGGTCGGCGTTGGCTACGAAGCGCCAAGACGGCAAATCCGATCCTGTGTATCTGGGTCTCAACCCCATCACGATCGATACCAATAATGAGTGGGTGTACTTCGGGACGGTCAACGGCAGTGCTATTTATCGTCTCCCAACTGCGGCTTTGGCTGATCCCAAGCTCGCGCCCGAGCAGCTTGCGAAAACCATCGAATTTTACAGTGAAAAACGACCGAGTGATGGCATGGTGATGGCAAAGAATGGCCGAACCTATGTGGGTGATCTGGAGAAAAATGCCATCGGTGTGGCCGACGAAACTGGCTATCGACTGATCGCGCAAGATGATCAGTTGCTCAACTGGGTTGATGGCTTTGCATTAGGTAAAGGCTATTTGTATCTCACGCAAAATGCGTTGCACCTGCATCCAATCATGAACGAGGGCGAGGAAGAGGCGACCAAGCCTTATCGCATTGTGCGCCTCAAGTTGGAGTGATGAGCACTACGTGCCGCAGCCGTGGTGGTGCTCACATCGCCACGACCTGAAAGGTTATGTCAGAAGAGGAAAAGTAATGCCACAATCAATCACAATAGGGGTCACGGATCTCTCCTTCCACCGGGTGACGGCCTCACTTGTTCGTCATGTGCTCGTCGACATGGGGTTTGAGGTCGATCGCGTGTACGCACCGCACCAGGAAAACTTTGCGCAGTTGGCCTCTGGTGAGGTGGACATGTTGAGCTCTGCTTGGTTGCCATCCAGCCATGGTACCTACAAAAGCCAAGTCGAAGCCAAGGTGCCGTTGCTAGAGCTCGGCCTCCATTATCAACCGTATGCCCTGTGGGGCGTGCCCGATTACGTGCCGGTTGAGCAGGTCGCCAGTGTCGAGGATTTGCTGAAGCCGGAAGTGCGAGCAAAAATGCACCGAGATATTCAAGGCATTAATCCAGGCGCAGGGATCACGCGTTTCTCAATTCATATGATGGTCGCGTATGGTCTGGAGGAGGTGGGCTATCGCTTTCATACCGGCAGTGAAGAAGCGTGTTTTGGTGCATTTGAACAGGCGGTCGAACACCAACAATGGGTCGTGGTACCGCTGTGGCAACCCCAGTTCTTGCATCATAAGCATCGTATACGCGACTTGGACGACCCCAAGGGTTTGCTGGGCGGTGTTGATCGCGCGGTACTGTTATTACGTGAAGATCGTCGCGCTCGGTTTACGCCGGAGCAATTGGCGCGACTGGATGCACTCTGTTTCTCCAACGCCATCATCGCTGATCTCGACTACCAGGTTCGTCGAGAGGGGCAAATCTTAGATACAGTGACTCGAGCATGGCTTGATGCACACCCGTTTTAATCCCAAGCTAAACGAGAGGCTGCTCGCTTAGCTCGGGATGAGGTGGCGCGCCGCGAGCGCTGAAAGTAACGCCTGAGTGCGGGTTTTGAGATAATCCCGCAGCAAACGGACGGTGGGCGTGATGGACTGACGACTGGGGCAGACTAACCATAACTCTGTCGGCGTCGGCGTATAACCAGGCATTACACTGATCACTCGTTGATTGAGCAAATCGTCCGCCATATCGAGGCACGACTTGATGGCCATTCCATATCCGGATACACACCAGCGGCGTACTAGATCGCCGTCGTTAGATATACGATTCCCGCACAGTTTGGCTTTGATGGTTTGATCGTAATGGGCAAACTGCCATTCATTCTGGACCACATCGTTCAATTGATAGCACAAGCCATTGTGTGTCGCCAACTGGTGAGGATGCGACGGTGTGCCATGCGTTGCGAGGTACGAAGGGGCCGCGCAAAGCAAACGAGGGACATCACAGATTTTAAAACCATACAGGTTGTTTTCCGTGGGTGAACCGTAACGCAAAGCCATATCAACGGTATCGCGATAAAAATCGATGATACTGTCGCTTATGTGACTGCGTAGAGTGAGATTCGGGTGTTGATCAAGGAACTCATTGAGCCAAGGGGTAATGACATTTCGGCCCAGATCGGAAGACAGAGCAATCCGCATTTCGCCGCCCAACTCATCCAAATCTGACTGAATATTGAGTCGTGCGCTCTCGAGTAATTGTAGAGCCTGCTGGCACTGAGGCAGGTAACGCTCGCCAGCGGGCGACATCCGCAACTGACGTGTCGAACGGATAAACAGCTCAAGTCCCAGATTTTTCTCAACGCGTTTAAGCGCGGCACTCGCGGTAGCGAGTTGCATGTCTAAACTGTTGGCGGCTGCTGTGATACTGCGAAGCTCCGCCACTTTCATCACCACGAGAAGATCGTTTAGTAGCATAAATTCAACACATGATTGGTAATGTATTCATTGTTATCAGTTTTTCGTTCGTATCACAAGTGAGGCCCTGTTGTGGCGGGAACATAAACTCGTTACTTGTTGTAGAACATACGTTGTTGGTTTGAGTGATCTGACTTTGTAACTCGTGGACACCTTGGCGGGAGGCTGTTCATTGTTCTGTGCCAGCGTAAGTCACAGACCCACATATTGATAGACCCTGTTAGGGCAGTGAATGCTCACCTGGGATAGCGTCTGATTTCAGTTGAGTACCTGCGTCCACTTCTCGGAAGCCTTCAGTATCTCCCAACGCTCAAACCCCAAATCCAGCTCTCCACCTTCAATTCCGATATCCAACGGCACAATCTGTTTCGCTGTGACCCCCCCCCTCGGCTCTCAACACACTGCCGCCGATTGCGATGGGAATATTATGGAGGTAAGGGTTATCCCTCATCTCGATTGCTGTGAAAAAGCAGTCCATGTCGATATGAATAAACTTCCTGTCTCCGTGTTGCTCTCTCTCAGCGTGCATCGTTTTTATCTCAATACATTCGCGTAGAGACGAAGCTTGTTCTTTCTGAAACGATTAACACCTTTGCTTCCCGGCAAAGGGCGATTTTACACTGTTCGTTCATGTGCTTTTTCTTCTTTTCTGAGTTTAACCAGTGCCCATTTGGCCGAAATGACAATGGAAGTCGCCATGCAGATAAAAGAGAATCCGCCAGCTACTATGGTCAGAGCACCAGCCACAATGCCTGATAAGGATTCACCTGTGTTAGCAACGGTCGAGTAGAGGCCGTAATTTTTGCCAAGCTCTCCCTGGCGGGACAGGGTCTGGATATTGGTGATGATAGAAATATCCACAATGGCGCCAACAAACCCCAGTATGAAGACAGAGGTGAACAGCGCAGGCTGGTTGATGTTAATAGCTATCGCCACCAGTACAAACAGCACGCCATATAACATCCACGATTTCATCACCAGTTCTGGTGTCGTGTCTTTAACAATTCTCGGATATAAAATGCCGCCTATGACCGTTCCTGTTGCCATCACTGAAAAGACATAACCAACCAATTCCTCACGCAGGTAATGTTCAACAATGATAGCCGGGAGCACATACTTCAGCAGCGCGGCTGTAAAGAGTACACATGCAGTCGTACCAATAATCACCATGAATAAATCAGTTTGATAATTTCTTAAATTCGATATGCTTTCTTTGGTATCAGTAAACAAAGCGGTAAACGAAAGTTTTTCCTCTCTGTGTGTCTGATTCTTTTTCAACAAAAGCAGAAAAATAAGAGAAAGTGCATAAGTGATTGCATCGGCAAGCAAGACAAAACTTTTGTCGGCAACAGAGATGATCAAGGCACATAGCAATGGTCCGATAATGGATGCGACATCTTCGATGATTTGAAACAGACTGTTTCCTGCAGGTAATTCTTCTTTGTTCAACACAAATGGCAGGTAGGATCTGAAACTTGGTTGAAACAGGCTGCGTCCTATCGTCATCAGCATAGCGCAGACAACCAGTCCGGCTATATTCAATATGCCCAAGTAGTAAGTGATAAACATGACGAAAGTCACACTCAGCCTGAGTGTATCACTGAGCAGCATGTTTCTCTTGAATGGAAATACATCGGCAATCCAGCCACCCACAGGTCCGGAAAAGAGATAAGGGATAAATTTTAGAAAATAGACTAGCCCAATATAGAATATATCGCCTGATAATAACTCAATGGTGATCAACGCGAAGACAACCTCATGTGCGAAGTCGCCAATTTTGGATGTGAGACTGGCAAGCGATAAGGGAAGTAATTTTCGATTAAAGATTACTTCTTTCATATAATGTCTCCGGGAGTGGTGATGTATATTTAAATAAAAATCATCATTTTAAAATGGAGTCGATTTTTGTGGGTGGATAGAATGTATTTAGCATTACCAGTATTTTTAAATTCTGACTTTTTCTAAATCGGTGAAATTCAATGGATAAATAATTTTATATATTGATAAATATCAAAATATACAACTGTTCGCCCCGAGCGCAATCATCGTGTAATTAAAAATTTAATCTAGAAGAAAAGATCTTTTATGTGTGAATAGTCACAATAAAACAATCTATTTTTTATGGGTTGTAAATGAATGTGAAAAAGTATGTTTTATATTTTCTTTTATTGAGTAGGCGATTGATATTTTTAGTAGTTATTATTAATTCTATCAGAATATTTGGAGGCAGAAATATGCTGGTTCAGAAGCCGGGTTGCAGGCGGATGTGTTTTTATTTTGACGTTTTGATTGAGCCGATCATGGCGAGCGCACCGCACTCGCCATTTAATTGTTTACTCACATTTCGACACCATCACAGCGTCAGGTAAGCCGTTATCCTGGAAAGTCAGGCTCCACACATAACGTCCGGTTTCAGGCAGCATGGCAGCTGTGTCTTTGCCATAGCTGCCAGCCGTGAGCGGTGTTTTCTGACCCGGCCGGAGTTCCAGCCCTTCGGCCGTATACTGAGGCGACCAGTCTTTACTGGCGTACTGCAGACGGAAACTGCCTGCCTGTTCATTGGTTACCACCTGGTACAGGTTCTGGCCTTTGTATTCGAACTGCCGGTTGTCTCTGTGCTTCCACCCTGAATCGGTGAAATCACCCACCACATACAGCGGTTTGCTCACCGGGCCTTGCTCAGTCACTGTGGGATTATCACACTTTGCCATCAGGCCTGTACCCGTTAAGATCAGGGCTTTGGCTGTCAGATCCTCGGCAGGCTGTACTGGGGAGACAATATGCAGGAAGCGTGCTTCAAAGCCATTGAGTGCAATAGTGTAGTGTCCACTGCTGACGTGGAAGCGCTCACCGCTTTGCAAGTCAATCAAATCACCGGCTGAGCCCAGTATTTCCGCATTTAAAGACAGGTGTTGCGAAGCGTCTGTGGTGCTGACCAGATAAACGACAGCGTCCTGATCTTTTTGCTTGCGATCCACATACACCTTGTCATTGGCCATAATATTGAGGCGTTCGCCTTGGTATAACGCCGGGTGCGCCGCCCGCATTGTCATCAGCTCTGTGACATAGGCTTTGAGATCGCGTTGGCGTGCATTCAGCGTGGCACTGACGCCGTCAATCTTGCCACTGGAACGGGCCACATGATCATCACATAAGCCTTGGATGGCGCAGATATCGCCCGGCACTTTACCGGCAAAATGTTCAACCTGATCACCAATTTCATCACCGTAATACAGGGTGATGGGGCCTGTATAAGCGGCGAGGAAGGATATCGCTGCTTTATGGCGCTGCCAGTATTGATCATCGCTGGGTTCTGCAATATTGCCCCGTTGCAGCAAATCACCAAAGCGGACGAGATCATGATTGCCCAGCATCAGATTGGGCTTGGCATGATCGGGATAAAGCCGATGTAAATCCATGCCTTCTGCCAGCCAACTGCCGCCTTTGCCGCCGTTACTGTTTTCATTCACGGCGAAGGTTTCCACTAATCGGTAGCGGACCGGAAAATCAAAGGCTGAACACAAACCCGGTGTGCCTTGCGGGCCATAACCAGTCTGATTGATCGCGTTTTCGTTATTCCATATTTCAGCCACCATGTAACCCAGCGGATGGACAGTGTCGCCAAGATGATTAATGTAAGTGACGGACTGCGATGCGTCATCAACTGTCTGGCGAATATCCTGCCAGGCCTTCAGAGGCACCTGATAAGCCTGATCCAACCGCCAGCCATCGATTTTAAGTGTTTTTATCCAGTAAGCTGCCACTTCCTGATAAAAAGGCAGGCTCTCGGGGTAGCTGACCGGATTGCTGCCACCCACGGGCAGTTTCCCGGTTGGCGATGGCACCACATTCTCTTTGTGGTGACCAAACACGCCGTCAAAGAACACATATAACCCCCGGGCATGGGCCTGTTCGACCAATGCTTTCGCGGTCTCTATCGTGCCAAATTTCGGATCTATCGAAAAATAATCGGTGGCATAATAGCCGGTGGCATCCAAACGGTCTGCCCAGTGGTCCTGGCCTATTTTGGCCACTGACTCAAACACAGGCGTCAGCCAAATCGCATTAACACCTAACGACTGGATATCATCCAGAGAGTCGATAATCCCCTGCAAATCACCCTGATGATGACTGGTGCCGTAGCCGGTGCCATGACCAATATTCGGGTCACCATCGATAAAGCTCTCGACCATGATCTGGTAAATCCGTAGCTGTTGGCTTTGCTCGGTAACGTTTGTGTTACAGGCATAAGGCGCAATGGTTGGGTTTTCGTCCGCAGATGGGGTTGAGCTTCCGCATCCTGCCAGCGCTGCGGCTATTAGTAATGAGAGTGTGGAATGAGCAATCCTTTTGTTCACGTTTCAATTCCTGTCGTTATTTTTTGAATGTCTGATCTCTGTTTGTTTGTGGATACGTGCCCCTTCATTCAGGGACACGCACCAAGGCAATTAACGGGGTTGGGTAAACACAGTCACCGCAGTGCCTTCAACCACCACACTGCCGGATAACCCAGTCTGATGACGGGCGCCTGATGCATCGGCAACCAGCGTCCAGTCGCCTGCAGGCAAGCTGATGGTCTGATTGTTGCCGCTGTTGTACACCACAAACAGGTTATGCGTGTCTTGCGGGTAAGTGATAAAACCTGTGACCAGTTGCCCGCCAAACTCAGCCGCTCGGGAGGCCGTAAGGTAATTGGCAATGTCCTGATTCGTGGTCATGCGCAAGCCTGGGTGATTACGGCGCAGCGCGATCAGTGCTTTGAAGTAATCATAGATCGCTGCGTTATCAGCACGGCGCTGCCACTTGATACTGTTAAAGCTGTCCGGCGCATTGTAGGTATTGTGCGTGCCGCCGTGCGCACCGAAATTCCAGGCATCCGGATAACTCATCTGTTCGTTGTCGGTTTTGGTCCGCAAGAATTCGTCACCGGCATGGACAAACCCGATGCCCTGACTGGTCAGCACCATGCCCATGCCAAAATTCACCACGCGTTTGGCATAATCGAGGCTGGTCGGTGGCGTCAGGCTGAGAGTCTGGTGCGAGCTGTTCTGTACAACATTGCCCGACAGGCTTAAATACACCTTATCCCACAGGCCGAAATTATCATGGGCAGAAATATAGTTGATGCTTTGCTCCGGATCGGCGGCAAAGTTTCTGAACCAGGTGCTGTTGCGGCTGTCATTGGGATCGTACGCTGAACCGCGCATGCCATCATAGATGGACCAGCCCGCATCGGCGCTGTCCAGATTGTTGAACATATAACCCGTCCGGGTATCGTCGTTCGACCCTTTCAGGGCTTCACGATACGCGCCGTTGAAAACGCCGACATGCTCTTGCACCATATTATGCGTGGTGCCGTAACGAACACGTTGTGCTTCTTTCGGATCACTGGCGTAACCATTCCAGGGTTCGCCGTAAAGGAGTAAATTGCGATCAGGGAATTGTTGATTCAGCGCGCGCCCCCACTTTTCCACTTCCTGAAAAGAAAAAATGCCAATCAGGTCGAACCGAAAACCATCAATGCCATATTCATCGACCCAATAAGCCAGTGAATCCTGAATCATGCGGCTGACCATAGGCTGGTCGGCATCAATGGCGTTACCGGTACCTGAAAGATCGGTTGGGGTGTAATAGCGGCTGCTGATGTTTTCAAACATTTCTTTGGCATAAGTGTGGTTGTACACCACATCCATGATGACCCGGATCCCGGCTTTGTGGAACTCGTTCACCATGGTTTTAAACTCGCTGGCGCGAGCCTCGTAGTCGGTCGGTACCTGTGAATAGCGATCTTCCGGGACGTTGTAATTGCGCGGATCATAACCCCAGTTGTAACAAGGATCGCTGTCAGGAAGTCCGTCGCAGGTGGCAAAATCATAGACTGGCAGCAGCTGAACGTGAGTGATGCCCAGATCAACCAGGTGATCAATCCCCGTTTTCAGCCCGCTGTAGCGGGAGCCGCTTTCGACCATTCCCAGGAACTTACCGCGCTTGTCTGCGCTGACGCCAGAGCTGGCATCTATGGTGAAATCGCGGACATGAACTTCATAAATCACGGCATCTTCGCGGTTCAACAATGCCGGGCGTTCAGCCCAGCCGCCATCAGGGGCAGTGCGGGACATGTCCATTACAATGTTGATGGCTTCATTGTCTCCTGTGCCCGGTTTTGCCATTTTCCCGTATGGGTCGCGCACCGGAATGCCATTGACTTTAAAGGTGTACTCGGCCAGGTGCAGATCGCCGCTGACGTCAACCTGATAGATATCTGTGTAGCCGTTGGCATCGCTCACTTTGCTCAGTGGGTATTCTGTGCCGTTCACGGTAACCGTCACATCGCTGTGATCCGGCGACCAGATCGCAAAGGTGGTTTTATCAGGCTGATACTGTGCGCCGAGGGTGGGAAGCGGGGTGCAATCTGAGGTACATGGGGTCACGGGCGTGAGGGTATAGTTCAGCGTCTGGTCGTTCACTGTGACCAGATATCCACCGTTGACCTGGGTATAGATGTCATCGCCAGACGCGTCTAACACGCCGTCGTTTAGATTGTCACCATAGTTTTGCGACCAGTCTCCGGTCAGGTCAAACTTAAAACGCTGATTGGTTTGTCCGTCAAAATGAACCAACAGTGACCAGGTGTGGTCATCGACCAGAGTCATTGCCTCCGCGGCCCATTGATTTGCCGTGCCGCGAAAGTGCAGTGCCGGGAAGTTTTGCGTCAGAGACTGGCTGTCGCAACTGGCCACCGGCGTGGTGAGAATTGTCTGGCTGTCGCTATAAAAGTCGATCCGGTAGCTCTGATCGCCGGCAACCGTGTAATCGCCGGCGGGATAACTTTCCTGCCAGTTGCCGTAGCGGTCGATTTTAAACCGGGGACCGCCGGTAGCATCTCCTTGCAGAAATGTCTGGCAGGTTTGATAGTGAGTGGTCGTTATTTGTGTCATTGCTGCCGCGTTCCACTGGTTCGGAGTGCCCCGGAAATGCCAGTCGGCGAGTGCGGGGGCGCTGATCAGCGTCGCACCAACAATAAGCGTAGGTAAGGTTCTCATTTCAATTTCCTTTTGCCGTCCTTTGCAAGAGAGATAACTCCCGAACGGATCGAGTTATTGTTTATGGTTATTCACACACCTGATGCGGACATTTCATCCAGCCAGGTGAGTTGTAAATAGCACAAAAAATAACGCTGAAAATGCTGTTACCGGAGAAATTGAATTGAAATGTGAACCGATTAACTCATTGTATGGCAAGAAAGAAATTGAACTGTGATCTTGTTATCTCAGCCTTTGTCTACGCCCCCCATTCTACGCCCTGGGGGAGATGGCTATTGCCGGATACTATAATTATTATTGCGGTAAGAAAGAAAAAACCTCCAAAAGAGAAGGAGGTTAAATTTGCTTTTTATCTTATTTCTAACGTTGAATCGGGTTAAGAGATCGCCGATCAGAAGGTTATGTAAAATCAGAAAGTTTCATGATAGTGGCATATCGATCACTTAATGCCGCGATGGATACATCATGAACCAGTTTCCCATCAAGCTCGTTATTATTTTGATCCGGAAGACTTCGAGTCGCACAAGCATCTTCACAAACAATAACGTCGTATCCAAGCTCAACAGCTTTGATAGTTGTTGCTGTAACGCACATATGACTCATGAAACCAGCCACAATAATTTGCTTACGGCCAGTCAAGCGTATCAGCTCTTCTAACTCTGTGTTAAAAAATGAGTTTGGAAGGGTTTTGTGCACGATTTGTTCGTTCTCAGATGGTTCTACTAATCGAATAACATCAGACATAGTTGATTCACAGTTAAACACTGGTGATGCAGAACTCGCTTTATGCAACACATGAAAGACGGGGGTCGATTTATCACGAGCAATATCAAGAAGCATTTTTGCTTTATCCAGTGCAAGTGTACCATTTTCGCCTAACTTCAACTTTCCGTCAGCATACTCATTTTGAAAGTCTATATATAGAAGAACTATATTGTTCCAATCAACCGTGCTATCGGATAAGCCTGATATTTTCCGTAAAGTATTTAAATGACTCATTGTAGACTCCTTTTTTAAATTCAAGCCTAGTCTAAGAAAATTTATCGGAATAGTTAACGAACAATTTTGCATGCGTGATGAGCAAAAATTCTTGTAGCAATTCTTTATCACTACAATTCCATTTCAACTGTTGGCGCACGACCTATGTGCAAAAATTCTCATAGTTATAGTGATAAGAATATTTTAAATTGAACTGTAATTAACAGGAGGTTATATGGTTGATAAGATTCGATTGCCAATATATGAATCGCTAGCAAGTTCAAAGAAGAGGATGAATGGAAGTTTTCATGCTCTGCCAATTCAAAATGTGGGCAATATTAAAAATGTAATACTTGAAGAAGGTTTTTTGAGTGCTTTTGAAAAGATAAAGCATTTAGAGTTGTCAATAACAGGACCTTTTTTTGACAGTTTGTCAGACCCTTCCAGGGTGATTGATGAATCCTCAAATATTATTTCTGATATATATGGTTCAGATCTGTCTTTATTTGTAACTTGTGGTTCAACGATAGCAAACAACATTGTCATTGAAGCATTATGTAAGAATGACGATAAAGTGATATGTCAGAAAGGGGTACATCAATCAATCCATTTTACTTTGAAATCCTCTAATATTGATGTGAATTTCGTAGAAGATATTTTATGCAATAATGAGTCAAGTATTTACAGAGGGAACGCTGAGAAAATATTAGACGAATTAAAAAATGCTGAAGAACTGAACAACCCTTACAAAACATTAATAATTAATAGTCAGTCATATGACGGTGTATGTTTTGATTTGAGTAGGTTTCTTGATCAAGTTTGCCAGATTGCGACAAGATTAGAAAATATCATTATTGATGAAGCGTGGGGAGCTTGGTCAGCATTTGATCCCTATATGAAAGAAAAGAGTGGTATTTATAACTCAAAACGCCTTTCACAGAAGTATGATAAAAACTTCATCGTAGTACACTCTATACATAAGTCACTATTTTCATTTAGACAAGCAAGCTTAATCAATGTTTATGGTTCAGATCATTGCCTTGATAAAATGATTAGCAGTCATTATAGAAACCATACAACCTCACCAAGTTATCCAATCCTGGCCAGTACTGAACTGGCTGTAGTACATGCTAAAAACTATGGACATCAGTACACTGAAAGAACACTTTTCTTGATTGATAAATTAAAAAATTTTGTAGTAAAAAATCTTAATCATTTCAAGGTTGAAGAGCTAGAAGTGAACAGTGAATTCTTTGTCAATGATCCCACAAAGATTTGGATTACTTGCAGTTCCCCATTATTAAATGGTGAAAAAATAAGAGAGTATTTATTTAATAATCAAGGTGTTTACATTAGTCGATACAATGAAAAATCATTTTTATTAAACTTTCATTGTGGCGTAACTGATGAGTTGGTCGATTATTTATCACTTGGATTAGAGTGTCTGGAAAAGAAAATAAAAGCAAATAAAAATAAGATGAATATAAGAGAAGGTGATGTCTCATCATCATTCTTTATTTTATATCCTCCAGGAACTCCGGTTTTAACACCAGGGCAAACGGTTTGTAAGTTTGACTTAGATAAAATAAATAGCTCATTGATAAATAATATTTCACTTTTAGTTGTTGAAGGAAATTAAGATGATACCACTAGGGAAAATTAAAGAGATAGCATCAGCTCGTGGTGACAAGAACGCATTGATCTATGAAAAAAGAAAAATTACTTGGAATGAATTTTATAAGGATGTCAATGAAATCACCTTGAATTTAGCAAGTAAAGTTGACTATAATTCAGAGATATCAATGTGTTACATTTCTCCTAATTGCATAGAACTCATTTATTTGATGTCTGCAGCTGCCACGTTAAAAATACCATGTACAGGTATCGATTATACTCAGGATTCCAGTAAGCTAGAACCAATGCTGAAGGCTACTGGGTGTAAAATCCTGGTTGTTTCTTCATCGTATTGTATTGAAAATAACATAAACATACAGGGATTATCGAATCAGGTAACTATTATTGATATCGATAATAATGTAAGAAATAGCATTTGTTATGATGAATTGGCATGTGAGTCAGACAAGACTATTGATAGCCTTCAGCTGCAGCATAGACCTTTTAAAAGTATTTCTTTTACATCGGGAACGTCTGGAGTTCCTAAATCTGTAATTCGAAACAAGTCATTTGATGGACGAAGGTTTTCATTTTTCACTGCTCGCTATGGTTTCTCATCAGAAGACAGGCATTTGCTTGCAATGCCTTTATATCATGCAGCCGGTAGTGGGTGGTCCAGATTGTTCATGCAACTTGGTGCGACAGTTATTGTTGCCAAACCACATGATACTGAACACATGGCTCAACTTCTCAAAAGCGAATGGATTTCAACCAGTGCTATGACGCCTCCTTTGTTAAATGAGGTTGTGAGACACTATGTGGATGGCGGATATTCTGCGAAAGAGAATAATTTAAAATTTATCATCGTTGGAGGTAAGCATTTTCATCCTCAGGCCAAGCTTCAGGCTATCAACTCTCTAGGTCCTGTCATACATGAATACTATGGAACGACCGAAACCGGTGTGAATGCTTTAGCTGAACCTAGCGACTTAATCACTAACCCTACGAGTGTTGGCAGGGCATATGACGGCAATAACATTCTTGTTATAGGTAAGGATGGAAATGTGCTTCCTGCCCATGAAGTTGGCCGTATAGCGATTGCCAGTTATATGAACATGGATAGCTACGGTAATCAAGATTCCGAATTTGTTGTTATTGGTGATACGAAATATTTGATCACTGCTGAAACCGGTGAAATGGATTCCAGTGGTAATATCTACTTGAGGAACAGAGCTCAGGGTGAAAGTGCTTTAAATATTTATGAGTTAGAGAATGAAGTCAGACATTTGCCAGGCATAAAAGATGTCGCAATGATCCCTTCAAATAAGAATACAGTCCACTGCGGGTTTGTTACCAATAGTGACTTTGTTGTGGATGATTTTGAGCTTATTCGAAATATTAAATATATCTGCAAGAAAATGAAAGTTAAACTGGAAGGCGTCGGTCGTGTTGATTCAATTCCTTACTCACCTTCAGGGAAAGTGCGAAATGAAGAGTTGAAAAACTTGGTTTTGAATCAAGATAAAAATGTGTCAGATGATAAATCAAATCCAGAGCATAAAAACAGAATAAGCTTAACTCAATATATTATTGCAATTCTATGCCTGATGGGTACTGCAATGTCTTGGGGAGGGATGTTTCCGATTGCAAAAAATGCTTTACAATCCATGGATGCAGTTCATATCAGTTTGATCCGCTATGGTGCGGCTTCTATGATATTGGTTTTAATGTTATTTATGAAAGAAGGTATTCATTCATTATTGCCGGGCCGAAGCGTTTTCAAATTATGGTTGTTTGGTTCGTTTGGATTCGCAGGCTTTAGCATTCTGGCATTTGCGGGGCTCGCCTATACCAAAGCGCAGCATGGTGCGATTATCATGGCACTGATGCCTTTAATTTCTGCAATCATGATGTGGACACTGAAAAAAGTAAGGCCCGCTAAATTTACCTTGATATCAATCGTGTTCGCGTTGTTTGGTGTGGTACTCGTGATAACTAAAGGTGATATGAGCGCTTTTTCAGGAGGTAATTTATTACCGTCACTTGTGATACTTTCAGGTGCTTTCTGTTGGGTTACGTACACGTTAGGAGCGAGTTACGTTGAAGGGTTCTCTGTGCTCAGGTATACAGCGTTATCTTCTATACTTGGAGCGTTTACTATCTTAATTATTGCTTTAATTACGAATTCGTTAAGCATTACACATGCACCAAGCTTGGAGCAGATATTCTCTGTCAAATGGGAGCTGCTGTACCTTATCACGTTTGCAGGTGTGATCGCTGTATTTTCCTGGAACTATGGAATCAGCACGTTAGGACCAATAAATGGTGTTCTGTTCATTAACTTAGTGCCAATTACAGCCTTTGCTATTGGTATGGCAAGAGGTGAGACTATCAGTCATTCTGAAATTGTCGGGGCAGCCATAACAATTGCAGTACTTCTAATGAATAATGTCTATACGCGTTGGTCAACTACAAAGAAAGATAAACATGTCCCAAGTTCGTTTAAGGTACAGCTGTCAAAAAGTTAATCAATTATTTGTTTAACCAGTAAGGTGAAATAAAGCGACAATCATAATTATGGTTGTCGCTTTATTATTATTTCGAAAATGCATTTCTGAATATCCTGACTAACTCGTCCATAACAAGTTTTTTAGGCGTGGAATATGATGTTTTCTTAGAGGTTAGCATCCATATTTCACGGTATATTTCTTCCGAAGGCCTGATAAATGGATAGGAGTCATTTCGAAGTACAATTCTTGGGATTAGCGAGATACCATAACCGCTTTCAGATGCTCTTTTTTGAGCTGAAACAGAGTCAGATTGAATTCGTATTGACTTTGTTCCAAATTTTTCGATGAGATACTTACATTCTGGCAGATGACTATACAGATTAGAGTATGTAATTATATTGACGTTTTCATTTTTTACGAGTTTGTCCAGCCAATACTCGTTACCATAGAGCACATATTCTATCTCACCCAGTTTTTTACAAATGGACTCGCCTTTTTCTGGCAACTCCATCCGTAAAGCGATATCAGCTTCCTGTTTAGATATGTTGACATTTCGACTCGAAGTGTCAATTTCAAACCTTAATTCGGGAAACCTCTGGTGCAAGCTATGCAAATTTTCTATGACGAAATGTTCTGCTAAAAATGGAACCATTGATATTTTAGTATTTTGATTGAACTTTGATTCAGGCGAGAGCTCTTCTTCGAGGCTGTTGATTTTGTCTCTCATAGTGATGGATTTATCGTAAAGCAATCGCCCTTCAATCGTAGAAATGAACCCATCCTGTGTTCTGTCAAAGAGTTTTAGTTTTAGAGCATTCTCTAACCGGTCAATTCTTCTTGATACTGTTGCATAGTTCACATTTAACCGATTGGCTGCCACACTGACTGTATTTGTTTCATATAGCGTGAGGAAAAATTTTAAATCGTCCCAGTTTAATTTGTTCATGAATAACCTAACTATTTGATTTGTATTGTTTTTGTCAATGTAATCTTGAGTTTGTTCTGTATGTTTGCATCAACTGTGCATATAAAGAGAAGTCAGTTTTTCTCTATTCGTATCCATGAAGCTTAACCTTCATTCTCTTGTGTCTGGCATCCATGTATTTATCATTTTATAAAATTTATGGTCTACCCCAATAATCAGTACTTACGAAGCATGCACAGAATAGGATGAATCCCCGTTCGCGTGCTGAAGAATACTTTCGATTAACCCTCTTCAGATCCATAAAAATCATAAATGATATGCTTATTGTTTACTATGCTTGCATAATGTACGTGTGAAGTCCACACCCCGGTTGGGGAAATTACCGGGTGGTCATGATAAGAATCATATCAAAGGCAAGACTGCCACGATAAAAACACATCGAAGGAAGAAGATTTCGGCTGGAGTACGGGCGGGTGATGCATATGAAACTGAAATCTTGACTCCATACATGAGGGACATTGTCACTTTAGCTAATCTTATATTTAATGAAATGCATATGTGATCAATATATTAAATTTATTCATAATTTCCCGTTATTATGCGTTTCTTCTTGCCTAATCATTTCTGATTCTGTTCAATCGCGATGTTGCACGTGTGTTTATGTGCATATCATGGGGTTATGAAACTCCCATTCAGAACGATCACAAGGATGATGACAATGAAGTTGAAATTCTGTCTTACTTTTGCTGCTTTAGCGCTCTCTGTAACTTCAGTGAGTGCTCAGGCTCGTAACTTTGATTTACCCTCTGGCTGTGAGTACGGACGAGTAAAATCTTATGATTTTAAATCAGAGGATGTGAGGGGTGCTGTCGAGAGTGGCTACAATATTTATAATGATCCACAAACCTACCCGGATCCTTCTAACCCAGATCAAACTGATTATAATCAGGAAGAATATGCCAACTTTTTTGAGTCGCTGATTAACCTTTTCAACTCGTTTGACTATTTGCGGGTGGAAGTGCCAAAGCATGTGGTTCAGGATGAAGTATTCCGTGCCAAAGGCAATTTATTTGACCGCTATGCTAACGTGCATTTCAACAATTCAGAGTTCGGCTATGTCGGCAAAGATAAATCAAACCTCGATGCCAATTCCTATCTTAATATGAAGTTTTCACGTACTTACGGTTACGGCCTGGTTTGGATAAACCGAGCTGGCGGTATGTGTTCAGCTGAAGGTGTCTGGGTACAGAAAAAACCAAGAATTGTGAGTGGAAGTGCGACCCACGCTTCGGGCAAAGTGCAGGCAAATATACAGTACCTGATTGATAAATATTCAACAGCAGCGAAGGACACCAGCGTGAATGCCCGCTTGATTATTCGTGTTCGGGATGATTTATATGGCCAGACTGCCTCGACATCTGTGAGCCTGAGTGCATTGCAGGGCAATACAACGATCAGTGTTACGCCAGCTAATCCAGGTATAAATAGTGTCAGCGTTACTTTGTCTGACGGAAAGTATACCGATGGTATGTCTTTAGGTTATGTGAGAGTGCCGGGTACGCCGAAACCGCCATGCCCAAGATGTCAGCCACTTTAAGTATGGCAAGTAAGTAATTTATTAATAGATCAGGCCCGGTGCTGGGCCTGATCTGTATATTAACTGACTTTAAAAAAAGCCATTTCTTTTCTGAGGCGTTGGGTTAATGTCGAAATATCATTATTTGCCAGTGTCGTCTGGCTGGCATTCTCAGAGTTTTTCTGCACGATCTGGCTGATTTCTTCCAGCCTGTGAGAGATATCATTCGTGACAGAAGATTGCTCTTCCGAGGCGGTAGCGACTAAAGCATTGACGTCTGAAATTTGTCCAACCTGCTCTGAAATCGTTTTGAACGCATCGGACAAGGCCTGAGTAATAACCTGAGACTCTGAAACCATGTCTGTGTTGAGTTTCATGTGTTCATCTGCAAGTTTGGATTGTTCCTGAAGCTGGCTGATGATTGTTTGAATATCTATGGTCGACTTTTGTGTTTTGGCTGCAAGTGCTCGGACTTCATCGGCAACAACCGCGAACCCCCGGCCTTGTTCACCGGCCCGGGCTGCTTCTATAGCGGCATTGAGCGCCAGTAGGTTGGTCTGCTCTGATATGCTGTTAATCACATCCACCACTGAGCTTATCTTTTCTGAATGCTCTCTTAATTCGTTGATTATTCGTGCGGACTCTTTCATGGATACACTGACACTTTCAGCAATAGAATCGGAGCGTTGTAGCGTACTTGAGCTGGCGTTGATGATGGTGATAGCTTCAGTCGCTGCAGTTTCCGCCGAGTGCGCGTTGTGAGCAACATCAGATGCGGTTGAAGACAGTTCTGTGGCAGCGGCTGCGACTTGCTCTATTTCAGATAATTCGCGCTGGGCATTCTCTGAGTTGCTGTGTATCACTGTCGATATTTGCGTTTGGTTTACGGCTAACTGCTCCTGAATTCGCTCTGAAGACTGGATGATACTGAAAATACTTTGCTGAAGTGTAGACAAGGACGACGATATCAAATCAAGTTCGTTATTGGCTTTCGTCATTTTACGTGGAGTGAAGTCGCCATCAGACATTTTTTGAATACTGTCAGTAATTTCAGGCAGTACACGTAATTCCTTACGTATGATCCAGAATGAAAAAATGAACCCGGTAATACAGGCAGCGATAAGCAGTAAGATTCCCAGCTGAATATCTGCCTCATACTTTCTTTTACTTGTTTGGTAAATCTGTCCAGAAGTCGTTATCTGAATGTTAATTAAGTTGTCTATTTTATCAGAGAGAGGCTCTATACGGTTGTAGACTCTGTGGACGATTTGATGTTTAGCATCAGGCTGGTTTTTTGCCTCTCGTAAAAGTGTAACAAGATCTTTTTTTATAGCATCGATTTCAGCTGTCAG
Source organism: Photobacterium sp. WH77 (assembly GCF_022014395.1). NCBI lineage: Bacteria > Pseudomonadati > Pseudomonadota > Gammaproteobacteria > Vibrionales > Vibrionaceae > Photobacterium > Photobacterium sp. WH77. Next base: position 25,660 of record NZ_JAKLTE010000029.1, read on the forward strand.
TGTTTTTGATATGGATTTTTCATCGGCAGTTAACTGGGTTGAGTAATAGCTTTCCCAGGTATCTGCAACTACGTCTTTTGCTTTTAATACGGAAAATTCCAGTTCTTGCTGTGAGAGTGTACCGATATTCCACTTGTTGAATGCATCAACAATATCAACCGCAAAGGCATCAGAAATTGTTTTTAATTGTTGCAAAGGAATGACACGATCAAGATAGATTGAGTTCATTGCATTAAGTGTGTCTTTATTTCCAGACATTTGATTCCAGAAAAGTATGAACATAAATACACACAGTGTGACAGGGACTGCGAGAAGTTTTGTGAATATATTTTTTTTCATATGAATTTAAGCTTGATGCTGAAAGCGTATAAGAGAGGTAGTTTGCATGGTTAAGATAAATAATAATATCTTTTCTAATTTATTTTTTATGCAAATGACTGAAAATCACGCTGTTGTCGTTCAACCTGCCGTTGTAACTGCCACGTCCCGGTTGGGGCGTGGCAATGCCATTGCGTACCGTCGGTTATTTCGACGGGTATTCAGACCAGCTGCTGCCATCCAGTGTGACGTAGTTTTTTCCCTGAACTCTGATGACAGTAGAGCCTTCGTTTTGAGCCACCACAGGTGTGGCTGGCAGGTTACTGATCAGCGAGGCAGGGTCGACGCTGCCACTCAGGTACGGGTTTTGCTCTAAAACATTGGCAATGAGCTGAGATAACGCCAGATAGCTGGACGGTGATGCCACACGCGCTGTCTCGCCGGTACGGACGATGTTCTTGCCAAAAACTCTTAAGCCAACAGGGGTATGTACAATTGAAGGCGACGGAATTTCCCGCATCCCGGTTATCTGCATCCGATCGCCTTTCATACCTGCGCCATGTTCTGGCACCAGTACCACCACGATATTGCGGCCCGATTGTTCCAGCGACTGGAAGAAAGCGTACAGATCGTCGAGCAGGTTTTTCAACCGCAATTTGTAGCTCACCAGCCCGGTGGATTGGTTACCGTGAATGATCCGGTTACCGTCATGCAAGGAAATGGTGTTATAGAGTGCCACAACTTTGTCGCTGCCTGCTTGCTGGCGCTGCTGCCACCAGTGATTCAATACGTCTTTATCGCGGTAAATCGGTGCACCGTCAAAAGACTTCTGGTACGGGCTAAAACCCGTTTGTGGCATCAGATCTGCCACCACATTACCTTCGGTTTTAATCAATTCAAGGAAGTTGTCGAAGATCCCGTCGTGGTTCATCACCAGATTTTCTTCAAAACCCAACTGCTTCAGGTTTTCGAACAGATAGCACTGCTCAGACGGTGCACCCGCAAAGAGCTGGCTGTGGCTTTCCTGCCCGCAACTGGCTCGCAGCAGACGGATCACGGCTGGCCCGCTGTAGGAGGTTGCCGCATTGAACTGATCAAAAAGGATATCGAATTCTTTAAACAAAGGATGATCGTCCAGCCCGGCGATATTGATATCGTCCCAGGCGACTGAGCAGATACTCAGGAATAAGAGATCGAAGGGCGCTGCATTAACGGCGTTGTCATCCAGCAGGACTTGTCGTTTTGATTCACGGGAAAAAAATTCAGTCACGTACTGGTTCAGGGAGGCATCATCCGTCCCCGCCGGCACGTTGGCTGCATTGGCATTGGCATTGGCATTGGTATTGGCATTGCCGGCAGGCCGGGTGATCGGGGTATTGTTCTCAACCGTGCCCTGATCTGCAATCACAGGCGCTATCTGGCCGGATGGCAGACTGAAAAACAGCATCGCCGCCATGACCAGTACCGATACACGTAAAAAGCGATTGAGCAGGTAATAACCTATGCCAACGGCAAAAAGGCCCAGCAGCGCCTGGAAAGAGAAAAACCGGCCTGCCAATTCGAACAGATAACCCCATTCGAAATGCATCAGTTGGTTCATTTGCGCCCACAGGCGGTCTAAAGGCGGCAGAAAAGAATCATAGTGCAGCAACCAGGCCGCGGCAGGTACTGCAATGACGATCTTGATGGCTGCCAGCAGGCGAGAACGCAGCGGCAATAATAGAAAGAGAGCCAGCGCTATGTTTTCCAGCGGATGGAAATCAATCGTGCCCTGCAGATACAGGGCGAACTTTGCAATGAAATAAACATTCCACCACCCCAGTCCTTTAACCTGCTGTGATGAATGAGAAGAGAGTGTAATCGTCATAGTCTCTGCTTAGTAATAAAATTCAGTCTTGTTCAAAGTAGCGGGAACGCCCGAAATACTTGCGATGGAAACGCTTGCCCAGTGTGATCAGGTGGCGCAGGTAATAACCCAGTACCATGCCTGTTAACAGGCTTAACCCTGCAGTGAGCAGAAAATCATCAATGTTCATGATTCACCTTTTAATCGAATGCGTTTGGGTGCGGCAAAAAGGGCCGTCATCTTATCCTCGGTGCTATTGTTTTCTGCAAAAATAGCCGGTTCAGTGGTGATTTTTTTTATGTCGGCACACACAGTCAGTGCCTCTTTGCCGACCACTTCCAGCTCTTTTTCCAGATCATGATGCGCACTGATGACGCGAACGGTCTGGAAGAGATCCCGCACCGGCGCATCAAAAATATTATTGAGTGCCGTATGGATATCCGTTTGGCGAATGGCGCTGAACAGAACATATAACGCATGGTGGCAGGCGGTAATCACATCGCCATCACGCCGGATATGGCACAGCCGCAGACACTCATCCGGTTGCATTCCTGGCAGCAGCTTGAGTTTAACCAACACCACGTCCAGCTGAGGCGAGGTAAATTGCTGCATCACAGTATGGCAATATTGGATAAAAGTCTGATTGTCCAAGTATCCCCTGGCATTATAGTTCGGGTCGTTTAACAGCAGCTCTTCAGTATTGTCTGGCAGCAGGCGTGTCATGCGTTGCCCTTGTATCGCATCAACCTGGCTCATCATCCTTAAAAAGGGCAGGTGATAAGGTACAATCAGGTTCACGCCGGCACTCAGCAGGAAGGTTTCATCGGCATAGCGCAGGCACTGCCTGACTTCTCTGATGATGATCTTGAGCCGCGGCCCGGCTTTTTGCCGTAAATGCAGGCAGTCGACAGCCAACTGACGGATCTCCTCCGGCGACTGGCAGGACAAGATCAATGTCGTTGAAGGTGGGGTTGTTAAATCACTGATGATCTCTGCATTGTTCGCCGCCAGCTGGACATGCGCAGGAAGCGGGATATCGTCATCCACAACGGCATGACTCATCACAATCAGCGCCGTGTCATCCTGGCTGCTGAGTGCCGCAATATTGGGTGTTGACACCGGCACGGCAGCCAGCACGCCATGGGCCGTTTTCTGCACAACGAATGTTTTATCGGATTGAACACCATCGGATTTCGCCCAGAAATGTACCTGGTAGCTGTATTTGTCGTCACTGATCATACTCATGGAAGCCAGCCCCGCCAGGTGGTGGTTCAGTGCCAGTAACGCCGGTTTCAGTGAGGTGGAGGTTATAGAGCCGTACACCAGAAGTTGAATAGTCAGATCATTGCTGGTTGCGTGATCGTTAAGTTTTTTTAAAACAATAGTGAGATTATCTTTATTAATATTGGCGAAAAATATATCCGGTACAAAAAGGACGGCGAGCGATTTTTTCGTGGCTTTTAACTTGATGATATCATCGAGCAGCAAATGAAAATGGATACCATTTTGGCTTTTATTCCGATTCAGAAATAAGATTTTCTTACACTTTTCCTGTAACGCCGCTGAAATTTGACTACCATCTTGCTCGCTCAGGCCGGAGTAAAAATTATCTTTGTTTGTAAAGCAAGTGAAACTATTGTTTTTATTATGTTTAATGATTGATGTCAGATAATTAATGGCCAGAGTTTTTTGGGCAAAAAGATTGACATAAACAGACGGAAAATTGTTTATTTCGACAAAGTGTGTAAAGTCTGGATTTGTAGACATATAAAATACCAGTTGCTCGCTATCGGCACTTTTCCCGCTTCTTTAAGCTTGCAGAGGCACCATCACAGTAAGAACACGACAGAAAAAGATGTTACTAATATAATAAGATCATATAGAATTTACTCAAAATGTCGAATCATTCATCTGGTTTATCTTTGCACCGACTGAAACCTATAAAGAACTGTTCGTTTTACATGTGGGCAATGTACTGATGATGAGATTTGATTATGAACCGAAAGGCATACATAATTAACTGTAATATTATCGTTGTTTTCCGGTCACAGTCATTAGCGTTTATAGCTGCAAGTATTAAATCTAATAAATAGGGACATGATTTTTTTGTGGACCAAATGTTAATAATGAACAGGCGATAATGTAATAAACGTTAGTGCCTGTTTGTTTCTTTGAAAATTATGTACTTAAATATAGTTTGTATTAATGGCATTGATAAATTCTATTAAGTAGTGGTGAATTATTGTGGTAATGCCTGCGAAAGATGTTGATGCAATTTATGCGTCTTATAACATGACTAATCATGATTATGTCGAATTAAATGAAAGCGAGACCTATTCAAAAGTAAAAAATAAGTGGTTGATATTAAAAAGTAAAAAATCACCTCACGGGACAAAGCAAGCCAGAACTGAAAACAGCAGCCAGGCCGATATGGTATGAAAAGGATCGGGATTCTCAGCTTGCGTGGCGGCGCCGGGGCGACAACAGTCACGGCAAATCTGGCACAGGCACTAGTGCAAGTACAGAAAAATGTGCTGGTGGTTGATGCTGTTGATGCTAATTTGCTGCGTTTACACCTCGGATTGCCTATTTCCAGCGTTGAGGGGTGGGCCAGTCACATGTGTGCGAATACCGATTGGCAGTCAGCGGGCTTTGAAAGTCCCAATGGTGTGACTTTTTTGCCTTTTGGCCAACTGCCATTGCATAACGCCAGACAGTTTGAGGCTAACCGCGGCCCTTATCTGGCTGAGATCCTTGAAGCGCTCGGGCGGTTTGAGGTGGGTGACAATCAGGATCACTGGCAACTGATTCATTTGGGATCGTCGGATCTGGCGTTACTGGAGGATGAAGCCTTTGGCTATTTTTTTGATACCGTTTTGGTGGTGCTAACCCCTGATGCCGCCTGTTACAGCGTGCTGCAAGATGTTTTCGAAACCCAGGCTGTTTTTAACGATGCGCCTGTCTCAGCCAAAGTGCGCTATGTGCTCAATCAGTATCAGCCTGAAACCGAGATCAGCCGCGATTTCATGCTGGTGATGAAAAGAGAGCTTGGCGCTGAAATGTCACCGGTATTGTTACACCGGGACATCGCTCTGATGGACAGTGTGGCAAATCTGACCACAGTGCAGCAGTTTGCCCCAACCAGCCAGGCGGCAAAAGATTATCAGTCACTCGCCTTTTGGTGCGTGTCGCAATTGTCAGCCATCCAGTGTGTTTCCTGAGCCTATGTTCAACACCTTAAATCTGGTTTTTAAATCCTGGGTTATTGAGCAGTTCAAAGTGCACAAGCTTGCTTATGAGCGCGAGCGCAATACACCTGCTTCCCACACAGGAAATCTCATACTCGGGTTGTGGTTTACCTTTGCGTTTGTGTGCCTCAAGCCGCAGATTGCCGGCGTGCCTGCATGGCGTTTACCTCTGATTTACTACCCGCACATCAATTTTGCTTCCCCTTCGTTGCTGGATCCTGTGCGTTTTGCGCTGCAGAGCCTGTGGCTGCTCTGTGTTAGGCCGCAATCGCCGGGCCATCTTAAAGCCCAGCTGCAGGCGGGCACCAAACAGCTGATCCGCCGTGTGAAAGGCATTTTCTATTTACCCTTGGGGCGCATTGCCAGCCTTATTGAATGGCTGGAAAAAAAAGCGACCGACGCCGACACGGAAGATCTTAAAGCGGTATTGAAAGAAACCAAAACCGGGCGGATGATCAATGTTCTGCTGCTGATAGCAGTGGTCTCACTTGCTATGATCTGTTTTACCGTGCCGTTCGGGTTGGAAGCCCAGATGGTGTTTGTTCTGTTGTTGTGGGCGCTGGCCATGATGTGCCGGCGAATGTCAGGCCATTTTCCGACCTTGCTGTTGATCATCCTGTCGGTCACAGCTTCGTGCCGCTATCTGTGGTGGCGCTATTCTTCTACGCTGAACTGGGACGATCCTCTGGCGTTCATACTGGGCGTTTTACTGTTACTGGCAGAAACTTACTCTTGGATCGTGCTGATTTTAGGCTACTTTCAGAATATCTGGCCGCTGAACAGAAAACCGGTTGCACTGCCACCAGAGACAAAAGTTTGGCCTACAATTGACATAATGATACCGACTTATAATGAAGATCTGGACGTTGTGCGTGCCACTGTGTACGCCTCTCTGGGCGTCGACTGGCCAAAGGATAAGCTGAATATTTATATTCTGGATGATGGTAAGCGAGACAGTTTTCGCGATTTTGCCCAGGAAGTTGGCGTGCATTATCTGCGACGGCCAACGAACGAGCACGCCAAAGCGGGCAACATTAACTATGCCCTGCAGCGCTCACAGGGAGAATTTGTGGCCATCTTTGACTGTGACCACATTCCGGCCAGAGCCTTTTTTCAGCTGACAATGGGCCTGTTCCTGAAAGATCCGAAACTGGCGCTGATTCAGACACCACACCACTTTTTCTCGCCGGATCCGTTTGAGCGTAATCTGGCCAATTTTCGCGATGTGCCCAACGAAGGCAACTTGTTTTACGGCCTGATTCAGGACGGTAACGATCTGTGGGATGCCACTTTCTTTTGCGGCTCATGCGCCGTTCTGCGCCGAGGGCCACTGGAAGAAGTCGGTGGCATAGCGGTGGAGACAGTCACTGAAGACGCGCATACCTCACTGCGGATGCACCGTCTGGGCTATCACTCGGCGTATCTGAAACAACCGATTTCAGCCGGTCTGGCAACGGAAACCCTGTCGGCGCATGTCGGCCAGCGAATCCGCTGGGCCAGGGGCATGGCGCAGATTTTCCGGGTGGATAATCCGCTGACCGGCAAAGGACTCAAGCTGTCCCAGCGGCTGTGTTATGCCAATGCCATGCTGCATTTTTTGTCGGGCATTCCCAGGATCATTTTCCTGACCGCGCCACTGGCGTTCTTATTGCTACACAGCTTCATTATTTATGCACCGGCGCTGGCGATCATTCTGTACGTGTTACCGCACATGGTGCATGCCAGTATGACCAACTCGCGGATGCAGGGGGAGTTTCGATATTCATTCTGGGGTGAAGTGTATGAAACCGTCCTGGCCTGGTATATCGCGCGCCCGACCACAGTGGCACTGTTTGCCCCGCATAAAGGGCAATTTAATGTCACCGCCAAGGGCGGGCTGGTTAAAGAATCCCATTATGACTGGGTGATTTCCCGGCCCTATCTGGTGCTGGTATTGCTGAATGTGGTTGGGCTCGGCATGGGCCTGTACCGGTTGGGATGGGGGCCGGAGAACGAAGTGGCCACTGTGCTGGTGAATATTGTCTGGACCCTCTACAACCTGCTGATCCTCGGCGCGGCAGTGGCGGTGGCTGTTGAAGCCAAGCAAATACGCCGTGATCACCGGGTTGACGTTTCTATGCCGGTGGCGGTGAGACTCAGATCCGGACACCTGCTGCAGGCTGAAATGAAAGATTTCTCGCTCAGTGGCTTGCGAGTCCAGCTGGGTGAGCAGGACAGTGAGCGTCTGGATGTTCAGGTGAATCAGATACTGGAGGTGGTGCTGAGTCGCGGTCTGCAATCCTATGTATTTCCGGCAACCATCGCCTTTAGCGGCAAAGGTATGCTGGGGCTGCAGCTCAGTGAGCTCAGCACGCAGCAGCAAATTCAGTACGTGCAATGTACATTTGCCAGAGCAGACATCTGGGCGAAGTGGCAGCAGTCTTATCAGTCTGATAAGCCCATGTCGAGTATGAAATCTGTGCTGCAGGTCGGCTGGAACGGATACCGCCGCCTGATTCAGCACAGCCCGGCACCAGTTGCTGCGCTGGCACAGGGTGTTTCACTCTTTGGTGGCCTGATTTGGTCACTGAGACCACGTAATGTCCCCAACAGGGCTTAAAAAATGAAAATCAATAAAACAATAAAAACAACGGTTGCCATACTCAGCAGTCTGGGTACGGCGGCAATGGCCAGTGCGCAGGCCACGGCAGTTAACACCGATTCAGCGGGAGTCACGACGCCTTCACATATTCACTCGGCTGTTATCCAGCGAGATCTGCCCTTCTCACAATTGGGCTTTAATGGCTCTATCGGTATTTACGGCAGTGAAGCCAACGCCAATGTCGGCTTTGGATCGCGTCTGGATGAGGTGATAGCCAAAGCCAACCTGCATTTTGATGTCACGTCATCCCCGGCGCTGCTGGCACTGGTGTCTCACATCAAGGTGTACCTCAACAATGAGCTGATGGGGGTCGTGCCGGTCACGGATGGCCAGCAGGGCAAAAAAAGCAGCGTGTCTATGCCGCTGGACTCACGTTATTTCAGTAACTATAACCAGATCCGGTTTGAGCTGATTGGTAACACCCATAAAACCTGCTCTAACCCCAATGATGCCAGTATCTGGGCGGAGATCAGCCAGAGCAGCCGGGTCGAACTGTTTGTGCAGAAAACCCAGCTTGAAAGCGATTTGAGTGTATTGCCGGCGCCATTTTTTGATCCCCGTGATTTTGGCAGGTTAACCCTGCCGGTCATTATGGGGGCTGACTATGATCTGCCGGAGATAAAAGCGGCGGGTGTGTTGGCGTCTCATTTTGGTGCGCTGTCGGGGTGGCGGGGAGCGCAATTTTCGCTCTTGTTCGATCAACTGCCAGAGCAGCATGCTGTGGTGTTTGTCACTAATGACAATAAACCCGATTTTCTGCGTGACTTCCCGGATGCCGACGGGCCGTATTTACAGGTGATCACCCATCCGACCAACCCTTATGTCAAGCTGCTGCTGGTGCAGGGGCGCGACAGTCAGGATCTCAATACCGCGGTTCAGGGGCTGGCACTGGGTACCCAGTTGTTAACCGGGCCAATGGCGAAGATCAATCAGGTGCTTCAGGTCAAACAGCGCGTCCCTTATGACGCGCCCAACTGGGTTGATACCTCAAGGCCCGTGGCGTTCACCGAGCTGGTGGAACAGCGCAGTCAGTTGCAGGTGGAAGGCCGCACCCCACCACCGGTACGGCTGAGTTTTCAGCTGCCGCCGGATTTGTTCACCTGGCAGAGCCGCGGTATTGCTATGGATCTGCAGTACCGTTATTCGCCGCCAATGAAAGATAACTCTGGCTCTCGGCTGACTCTGGGGATCAACGATGAGTTTGTCGAAGCGTTCAACCTGACAACAGCCGGTCAGGGTGGTGAATCCAAGCGTGTCCGGGTGCCATTACTGGATGACGGTTTGCTGGGCGGCAGCGACCGGGTACGGATTCCGGCGTTCAAAGTGGGCAGTAAAAATTTCATCGATTTCGAATTTGGCTTTGCCTCTGTCACGGAGGGGAATTGCCAGATCACTCAGCCGAGCAAACAGTATGCCGTGGTTGACGGCGACTCGACCATTGATTTCAGTGGCTTCCCGCATTATATCCAGATGCCGAACCTGCGCTCCTTTGCAACCTCCGGGTTCCCGTTTACCCGCATGGCAGACTTGTCGGACACGGCAGTGGTTCTGCCCGCCTCTTCGTCAGTTGAAGCGCTGCAAACCTTTTTGAATGTCATGGGCCGGTTGGGTGCGGATGTCGGTTACCCGGCTATCAAGGTCACGGTGACAGACCAGTGGGACAGCGCGACGCTGAAAGGCAAGGATATCCTGAGCATAGGTGTGGCACAGGAACTCACTCAGGCGATTGGCGAACCGGATCAGGTGAATCTGGTTCTGCAGTCCGGGTTGCGCCAGATCCGCCTGCCGGGCCGCAACGAAACCTTATCAGGCATGAACTGGCTGGGCAGGGCGTCTGACAATCCGGAGGCTGTCGATCTGGTGTCGGTCAATGCCAGCGGCAAGTTTGCCGCCATCACAGGCATGGAATCTCCGTTCACCAAGAAGCGCAGTCTGGTTGCGATCATGGCTGCCAGTCCGCAGGCATTCAGCCTGGTGGATAATGCCATCATTGATTCGGGGAAAGTGGAGCACATGTCAGGCTCTGTGGTGATCCTGCGTGATCAGGAAGTGGCCAGTTATAACGTCGGCCAGCATTATTTTGTCGGCAAGTTGCCGGTGCTGAAATTGATCTGGTATCACTTCTCCAATCACCCTGTGCTTGTCGCCAGCCTGGCGGTGTTGCTGGTGGTGATTGTCACTGTCTTCCTGTGGCGGGTGCTGCGGAAAATTGCCGCCAGAAGACTGGCACGCAGCGGGGAAGAGGCATGAAAAGCCTGATAATTGTGCTGAGTCTGCTGTTCAGTTCCCACAGCCTGGCAAACCGCTGTGAATGGCCGCAATGGCAAGAGTTCAAATCGGCTTACCTGAACGATGGCCGTGTGATCGATGGCAGTGACGAGCGCCGGATCACCACATCCGAAGGTCAGTCGTACGGCTTGTTCTTTGCCCTGATAGCCAATGACAAACCGGCCTTTGCCGCCATGCTGGACTGGACGCAAAGCCAGCTGGCAGAAGGCGATCTGACGGCGCGCTTGCCGGCCTGGCTGTGGGGAAAACAGCCATCGGGACGCTGGGGCGTGCTGGATGATAATCCGGCCTCAGATTCAGATCTCTGGATTGCGTACACGCTGGCAGAAGCGGGCCGCCTCTGGAATAACCATTACTACCAGTCGCTGGGCCATTTGATGGCCAGCCGGATATTGCGTGAAGAAACCGTGGATATCGACGGCCTGGGCACTGTGCTGCTGCCGGGTTCGGTGGGGTTTGAACTGGAGAACGGTCAGTATCGGGTCAATCCGAGTTACCTGCCGCTGCAGCTGATTGCCCGGATGGCACACCTTTACCCGCAATACCGCTGGACGTCGCTGTACCGCACCAGCCTTGCCATGATTCTGGGCACTATGCCTGCAGGTTTCAGTCCGGACTGGGCCACGCTGGCCAACGGCCGCTACACCGCAGATCAGCAAACCGGGCCGGTGGGCAGCTATAACGCCATTCGTACCTACTTATGGGCAGGCATGCTCAGCGAAGATTCGAAAGATAAAACGACACTGGTGAAGGCAATGCAGCCCATGGTGGCGGCTACTGCGGCTTTGTCGGCCCCGCCACGCACGGTGAACACTCAGTCGGGCCAGTATCAGGAGCAGGGCAGTGCCGGATTTTCTGCCGCCATGCTGCCCTTGCTGGCCGCGTCAGGTGAAACCTCGCTGTTGCAGGCTCAGGCCGGGCGGGCAGCCCAGCACCTCATCAGAAACCAGGACGATCATTATTACGACAATGTGCTGGCGCTGTTTGGCGAAGGCTGGCACCAGCAACGTTATCGCTTCGGCGTACAGGGTGAACTGGAGCCAGCATGGGAAAAGGGATGTCAGTAACTGTTTCGCTAAACGCAAGTATTCTGATTGCACTGGGTCTCAGCGCCGGGTCAATCAGCCTGTCCGCTTACGCCGGTATTGTGCCGGCAACACCTCTGACACCGCAGCAGCTTGAGCAGGTCTATCAGCCGATAGACGCGGTGACCACATTTTCCGCCGTGCCATCAGATAACAGTTCGGTGGCGTTTCTGGTTAATCAGATTGAGCTGGCCACGGCGTTAGGTCGCGATGATATCGTTGAGAGTGCGCTGGAGCGATTACTGGCGATTGACAGCCGGCACCCGGACGGGCTGTATTACCAGGCACGGCTGCTGATCAAACAAAACCAGCTTCAGCAGGCCCAGGAAGTCCGAAATCAGTTAAGAGCCAGCTCGCCGCAGTCGGTGCAGCTCAAGGCGCTGAATGATCTGATTGCCATTAACGGCCGCAAAAAAGCCGACTTGCAGCAAGCCAGATTACTGGTGCGCGCCGGTCGTTATGAGCAAGCGTTGAAAGCCTATGATGCGCTGTTCCCCAATGGGATGCCCTCGGCCGAGTTGCAGCTGGAATACCTGCAGGCTGAAAGCAGTCTCAGTGAACGCTGGGAAAGCGTGAAGCAGGGGCTGGAGCAGCTCAATGCCGCGTATCCCGGCGTGCCTTCATTTCAGCTGGCGCTGGCAAACCATATTCGCCGCCGCGATGCTGCCGATCCCTGGATTCTGGCGACTTACCGCCAGCTGGCACTGCGTTCGGATATCGGCACAGTGGCCGCCAATGCCTGGTTGCGCGCGCTGGATCAGCAGCCGATATCGGCAGAAGTGGCCGAACAGTACGGCATTGTCGCCAGCTATTTTCCGTCTGATACCGCTATCAATCGCGCCAACCGCAATGCGCAGGCTCGCTGGGAAACTGAGCAGACGCTGCGCAAAGATCCCACCTATCTGGCCAAACTACAGGGGCTGGCGCTGATAGAGCAAGGGACATACCCGCAAGCCAAAAAACAACTGGAATACGCTTTAACCACGCGCCCGGACGATCCTGACATTCTGGGCGGCCTCGGCATGGTGTACCTGCGCCAGGGGCAGCAGGGTAAAGCACTGGATTACTTCCGACAGGCGCAGCAGCTCGACGATGATCCCGACAATGTCAGTAAGTGGCAGTCGCTGGTGGAAGCGTCTTCTTACTGGGCGTATCTGGATGAAGGTGATGCGCTGAGACAAAAAGGCCAACTGAATCAGGCAGCGCGCGCGTATCAGAAAGCCATGCCAGTGAATGCCGCTGAACCCTATGCTTACCTCAAACTGGCAGAACTGTATCAGCAGCAGCAGAAATTTGCTGACGCTGAACAGGCTTACCGGCAAGCTTTGCAGCGTGATCCCGGTAATGCGCAGATTGTGCGCGGCCTAGTGAATCTGACACTGGAAAGCCAGGGGCTGGCGGCGGCGATTACCTTTGCAGAGCAGTTGCCCCCGGCCCAGCGGCGGCAAATTCGCGGCACCTTACTGGAGATGAAAAGCCAGTTAGTGGTGCAACAGCTGAGCAGCGCGCTGGCTGAGAATGACACTCAGGCTGCAGAGCAATTTGCCAAACAATTACTCCAACTGGATCCTTCCTCCCCCTGGCAGCGTCGCGATATTGCCGATGCTTTAGTCGCTGCCGGGCAGCGCAACCGGGCTGACGCTCTGATGCAGCAATGGGCCGCCGGCAGCCGCGACCCGGAGATGCAGTTCGCCTACGCCTTATACCTGAGTCAGGCCGGCCGGGACGATGAGGCCATTGCCGTGCTGTCTCGTGTGCCTGCTGCCAGACGCAGTGAGGCCATGCAGGGTAATTTGCTGCGGCTGCGCCTTGATCAGTCACTGGCTGATCTGTCTGTCCGCTATCAGGCCAACCCGGATGCCGTGCGCCAGCAACTGCATTCGCTGGCGCAGCAGTATGCCGGTCAGCCAGACGTTTTGTCGCGGCTGGCGGTGACATGGGCCGGTTTAGGCGAACGCCAGCAGGCTGAGAATCTTTACCGTCAGTTAACCCCGAGCGACGCCTGGTCGGACACCGCCCAGCTTGGCTATGGTGAGCTGATGATAGAGCTGGAGCACTTCAGTGCCTTTGATCAGTGGCTGGACAAGCAGGGGCAGGCGCGTGTTAACGGGCAGCGGGACGTCACATCGCTTGCCGTATTGGGTACGCTTAATACCCGGCGATTGCTGGCAGAAGCGGCGATCCTGACTGAACAAAGGCAGTTTCGCCGGGCGCAGGCGCTTTATCAGAATGTGCTCACCGGAGCCAAACCTGCCCCCGAGCCTTACCGTACCGATGCCCGGCTTGGCGTGTTACAAACCAGTGCCGCATTGGGAGATAAGGCTGTCTATCAGCCGGTCTCTGAGCAGCTGTATGGCAGTCGAACCCTGCTGACGGCCAGACAATTAATGGCCGCCGCCCCTGTGATGAACCGTCAGGGCGAAGATGACAAAGCCCGTGAACTGAACCGCTTACTGAGCCAGCGGCCAGACGCGGATGCGATGGATTACCGTAACAGCATGGCCCTGGCGATGGATAATCAGCAGTGGGCGCTGGCAGAGCAGCGAGGTTATCAGGCACTGAATGCGGATCGCATCGAAAAAAGCGCGGATGGACAGGTGGTGCAGACCCAACCACCCGATTTACGGACGCTGTATCAAGAGGCCGAGGATTACTGGCTGACCCGTAATGTTAAAGCTGACATCGACCGTCTGCGCGATCGCAGCGATGGCCACCTCATCATCGGCTGGGATTACAGCGCCCGTGACGGGGAAAACAAGGCCAGTCAGGTGCCGATCGAAGCGCGGATCCCACTCGAACAATGGGACGGCCATCTGATCATGCGGGCCGATTATGTCTCACTCGACTCCGGCGATCTGGACTATTACGACAAGTTTGACGATTCCAATGCGCAGTACGAGCCGCTGCGCGCCCGTGACACCGGGCTGGCCTTTGGCATCGGCTGGCAGGCGGACAACTGGCAGGCCGATATCGGCACCACACCGCTGGGCTTTGCGCAGTCAACCTGGGTGGGCGGCGTCACGCTTGAGGGGGATATTGGCGATTTCGGTGTGTCCGGCACCTTGTCGCGCCGACCGGAAACCAGCAGTGTGCTGTCGTATGCCGGGATGAGTGTGCCGGGATCTGCTCCGGTTGATGGTAACTCAGGAGCAATAAATGCTGACCCAGCCGGGACACTCTGGGGCGGTGTGGTCAGCACAGGTGTCAAACTCAATGCCAGCTGGGACATTGGCGGCCCGTACGGGTTCTGGAGCAGTGTGCAACATCATCTGATCACTGGCGAAAAGGTGGCCGACAACACCCGGCTGGCCCTGCTGGGCGGCGGGTATTACAAACTGATTGCCACGGATGATCAGCGTTTAAGTATCGGCACCAATCTGCTGTATTTTGACTACGATAAAAACCTGAGCGAGTACACACTGGGCAGCGGCGGCTATTACAGCCCGCAGCGCTATGTGTCGCTGTCGCTGCCGGTGAATTATTATGGCCGCTACGACAGCAGCTGGTCTTATCTGGTCAGCGCTTCTGTGTCCAATTCCTGGTCGCGAGAAGATGCGCCCTATCAGTCGGACGGTGAATCAGATAAAGGTGGCGGTTTTGGTTATTCACTGGAAGGCGCACTGGAAAAGCGGGTCAGCAGTCGCTGGTATGTCGGGGTCGCCGTGGACTTGCAGCGCTCTGATTTTTACGAGCCAAACCATTTTATGCTGTATACCCGATTTACCTTCAATGATCGCTGGCAACCGATCGATTACCCGCCTTCAGTGCCCCGCCTGTACAGCGATTTTGACTGATACCCGCAACCGTCACTGACATCGCAACAAATAACAACAGGCGCATGCTGATGCGCCTGTTGGTCAAGGGCTTATTCCCTGTTACTCATCCGGTGTGCAGACCCGGATTCTGTGCCCGTCAGGATCCAGTGCCACAAAAGTCAGGCCGAATACCGCGTCATGCAAAGGCTGCTCAATCACGACACCGGCATTCTGCCATTGGTCATACAGCGCCCTGACCTGCTCGTCACCCGGCACCATAAACGCGAATTCACTGCGGTGGCCCTCGCCGCCGGAGACAAAATTGCGCGCCTGTTCCGACCACAAGCTCAGGTTAAAGCCGTTTTCAAACTCATACGCTACGTAAGTCGGGTGCGCCGCCACAGGCTCACGGCCAAGCAGGCGGCTATAGAAATCTGCGCTTGTTTCCGGGTTTTTCACATACAGCAGCAACAGGTTAGGTGTCATTCTCTCTTTCCTCTGTGAGTTAATCGTCGGTGTGTACAGCGCTGAGATTAGCGCGTGACACTGTCAGAAAGTGGCAGTATCCTTTTGCATATGCGTACCGAACGATTACTCCAGCTACTCCAGATTCTTCGTCAGCACCGTCAGCCTGTCAGCGGACAGCGGCTGGCCGACGAGTTGAACATCAGCATTCGCACCCTGTATCGGGATATCGCCACACTGCAGGCCCAGGGGGCGCAGATCGACGGCGAACCCGGCATGGGTTATGTACTGAAGCCCGGATTTTTCCTGCCACCTTTAATGCTCACTGAAGCTGAAATCAGCGCCATCATGCTGGGTGTCCGCTGGGTCTCAGCCTTTGGCGATGTGCCTATGGCCAGCGCCGCCGACTCCGCACTGGCGAAAGTCACTGCCGTGCTCCCCGCCGATCTGGTGCAGGGCGCCAATGAGGTGCCGCTGCGCGTCGGCTCGCCGGCTGAGCTTGCCACTGAAGATCTCACCCTGTTCAGAAAGGCCATCCGGCTGGAAAGAAAACTCGCCATCCGTTATCGCGCCGCCGATGGGAAAGAGAGCACCCGGGTGATCTGGCCGTTTGCGATCGGCTATTTCGCCCAGGGCAGGGTACTCGCCGCCTGGTGCGAACTGCGGCAGGATTTTCGTCACTTCCGCACGGAGTGGGTTGCGGATGCTTTGATGATGGATCAGGCCTATCCGAGACGGCGTCATGCGTTGTTTCGGGAGTGGCGGGAGAAGGAGTTAAGACTGCGTCAGGGCTAGGGTGCATAAAGGTACGGCTGGGGATTTTGGTACGGGGGAGGTATGTCGCGCTTGAGTCTGGTGTCTCTTTTGGCATGGTGCGATGCGCGCCAGTGACTCTTTGCTGGCACAAAGAGTAACCAGAAATGCCTTTTTGTTCTTTGGTGTGGTCCGGGGCGGTTGTAGGCGCTCCCGGCGCCGACAACCTAAAAATTCGTCCTGAATTTTTCCCCTGGGGGAGTGGGTTTCTTGAATTTAGATATTCTTGTTGGGCAAAAGCGATTTCAGTCATGCATCAATGACATCAACTCTGTCATTCCCGCGACAGGCGGGAATCCATGTAGCGAGTGCGGTTTCTAAGGCTGGGTGAGTATGTCGCGCTTGAGTTCGGTGGTTCTCTTGGCATGGTGCGATGCGCGCCAGGTACTCTTTTGAGGCAAAAGAGTACCCAGAAATGCCTTTGGGTTCTTTGGTGTTGTCCGGGGCGGTTGTAGGCGCTCCCGGCGCCGACAACCTAAAAATTCGTCCTGAATTTTTCCCTAGGAAGTGCCATCAATGTACATTTTCAAGCTGTTATTCCCGTGCAGCGAGTGTGACTTTTAAGGCTGGGTGAGGTATGTCGCGCTTGAGTCTGGTGCTTCTTTCGGCATGGTGTGATGCGCGCCAGACACTCTTTGTTGGGCCAAAGAGTGCCCAGAAAGCCCTTGTTTTCTTTGGTGTGGTCCGGGTCGGTTGTAGGCGCTCCCGGCGCCGACAACCTAAAAATTCGTCCTGAATTTTTCCCTGGGGGAGTGGCACTGTTTGGGCTTGTAACTCGTTATTGCCCCAAAGTGATTCAGCATGTGATTTTAGGCTAAATCTGACATCCAAAGATTGACCAAATTTTAGTAATGAGACAAAGTTGATTAAGCTTGTTGTTTTCAGGCACGTTTGAAGCGTTAGCGTCGCAGTTGAAGAGAGCTTGCACGCAGCCACCGCTAGGCAGCTTCAAGTGAGGAACAAACATTCTCAATGTCGGCGGAATACGTAGAGTTCAGATGCAAGGAAGTCAAATAACCCATCATCATACGATCCTCTTACGTAATCTGCTTCTTACAAAACAAGCCACGGCAACGGACTCGGAAAAACGCGCTGTTGCGTTATGATCGTTACAATCCATAAGGATATAGGGGGCTAAGTGAAATTCTCTGAAATTAATTTTGAATATACAGATGCACAAGAGGAACGTATTCATGCGCCTGAATTAATTGAAGCGGCGTATGTTGATATAAACAGTATTACTAAAGAAATATTCAAGCCAAATAAGTACCTTGTTTATGGCCCTAAAGGTGCAGGTAAATCTGCACTTGCCTCAAAGTTGAAAGCGATGTCGAAATCACAGTGGGATTTCTTTTGTGATGTAGACGACCTAGAAGAATTCGAGTTCAACCTTTTAAAGAAAACTGGGGGAACATCGGGAGAAAAAATCGGTGGTAGCGTGACCGTGTGGAAACTTCTTTTGTACATTCGGATTGTATCACTTTACCAAGACAATGGGTTAATAAATGATTCTGGCAGCTCCGCAGTAGCGTTATTTGATGACCTTAAAAAATATGGATTGCTTGGCTCCAAAAGTCTGATACAAGTAGTTCAAGAGACTTCAAGAAAGGGGCTATATGCCAAATTTTCCGCTACAATTTCTTCAATTCAAGGAAAATATGATAAGTCTAGTGATTCAAAAGTTAAAGACCCAGCAGAATTAGTTGAGTCCATTGAATTAGCTCTTTCTGAGCTCCCTAAGATAGAAGCGTCACATTTTTTGATACTTGATGGTCTAGATTATTTGTTGAGAAATGGCCGAAATTATGCGGGTTACTTAGCAGATTTAGTCGCAGCAATAAGACAGGTTAACAACTTCTTTTCTGAGAAAGGCAATAACAGTAAGGTAATAATTTTGTTTCGTGATGAAGTGCTTGATTTGGTGCCTGACCCTAACCTTACAAAAAGAGCCAACGATAACGGAATAGCACTGGATTGGTATGATAAAGAAGGAAGGCCATTTGATAGTTATCTTTTGCAGGTCATTGAAAGTAGAGCCCACCTTTCCGGATTTAACAAAGATATTAAGTATTTATGGAAAGAATGGTTCCCAGCAGAAATAGCCGGAAAAGATAGTATTCTCTTTGTCTTGGATAGCACAAGATATTTGCCTAGGGATCTAATTAGTTTCTTTAGGGCTATGCAGTCCATCAAAAAGGAGCCACCATTTACTGATCAGGATGTATTCTCAGCTCTTAATTCATATTCAGAGTGGTTTGCATCAGAATTGAGCGACGCCCTTGTAGGTTTAGTTGAAGAGGATGTGAGGAGTAATGTTGAGGCTATATTGTCGGAGATTGGACCAAGATTTGAAACTAAGAATTTCAAAGAAAGTCTAGAGGAGTACGGGCTTGATGAAGAACATGCCGAAAAAATACTCGGTATTATGTTCAGTACTTCTTGGATTGGTAATGTATGGGAAAAATTTGATAGTCCTCGCTATGCGTGGAAGCATAGACGAAAAAAAGCGGTATTTTCACCTAGAAAGACCTCCGTTGTTCACAATGGTCTGCTTAAGGCATTAAACCTTCGATAGATAATTGTAACAAGTCAAAACACGCGGACGCAGTAAACTTCGCCCGTGTTCGAGGCGTTCATCCATAGAAATTTTTATCCGAAACTTATGAGTTAGAGTTAAGGCTTTAACTCGGAAATTTCCAAAAACGAGTTACAAATTAGGATATTCCATCCCCCACAGGGAAAAATTCAGGACGAATTTTTAGGTTGTCGGCGCCGGGAGCGCCTACAACCGTCCCGGTCCACACCAAAGAACAAAAAGGGCTTTTCTGGGCACTCTTTGGCCCAACAAAGAGTGTCTGGCGCGCGTCACACAATGCCAAGAGATACACCAAACTCAAGCGCGACATACTTTCAGCTTTACCTGAAATCGCTTGTTCATCGTCTGCGCCACATTGACGTAATCCCCAACCCCAGAGAAAAATTCAGGACGAATTTTTAGGTTGTCAGCGCCGGGAGCGCCTGCAACCGTCCCGGACCACACCAAAGAGTACTGGTGCGGCGTCACACAATGCTGAGAGATGTACCAAACTTAAGCGCGACATACCTCTGTCCCACTGAAAACACCTGTTTATTGATCCTCTGAAACGAAGCAATCCGTAGTGGTTTCGTGAATGGACGCATTGCCTTAATGATCTTTACCGTGGATACTGAAGCTATATTTGGCTAAGCCTGATAAGAGGAAGCCCAAGTTATTCGCCCAGGCGCATAAGGATAATCATCATTAAGTGGGAAATATTTAAAGATCTTGATGCTCCATGTTCAGACATATCCTACCAATGGGTTTCTGAGCACGGTGCTCGCTTAATTATTGTCATGTATTTTTCCAGAGTTATTGGAGGCTGTGGCAAGGATCTTGAGCTTACTTTCGACAAGCCGATTGCCCTGCAATGGGAGGATGAGTCATATGGACTTATTGATCTACCTGACACACTCCCAAAATGTTCAACAGAAAATTTCACGAGCTGGACGTATCCGACTTTGATTATTTCAGGATCCAAGTGGGCTGATTTGTATGCGGCCAGAACGCATAGCACAGAAGAGTGTAAAAATCATAAACTAATGCACTTCGCCTTTATATCCATGAATGATTTACTTCATGTGTTATCGGACGAAATGCCTAGTGCAAGATTAATCGAGCCAACAGACGTCTAAGAAACGACAATGTTGCAACTGCTCTTAATTGTATCTGTCCAATCATGAGCTACAAACCAGAGTTACCCCCAATCTAGGGAAAAATTCAGGACGAATTTTTAGGTTGTCGGCGCTGGGAGCGCCTACAACCGTCCCGGCCCACAGCAAAGAACA
>NZ_JAKLTE010000003.1:0-302577 GCF_022014395.1 Photobacterium sp. WH77
ATGCCAGGGGGAGTCTGGAAAACCTGGTAAACGAAAAAGCCAACATTGCGAGTGCGCTTCTGCAAAACACCATGGATGAAGCCCATATTGCTGTTAATAAGGCTACTCCATTGCTCGGTGCCGCCTGTACCCCTGCAACCGCGGAAGAGCTAAAGCGCATTTCCGTGCTCAGCCCTAATATTCGCACCATTAACTTAGTCAAAGATGATTACGTTTACTGTTCATCACTGTTCAGCAGGACATTGAAAAAGAATGCTAACACCCACATCTCAATCGACAACCGGCTGTTTCTGGCCACGCATAATTATTTCAATCCAAATGAAAACATTCTTTTTCTCAGCTCAAAAGCTGGTGACAGGTATGCAATCGCAAGTATTGATGTCCATTATATAAAAAAAACACTCAAGACTATTGGACAGAAAATTCCGTTAACAGTTACGTTAAATAACCAGCAGAGAGTGACATACAACACTTTTTACTCTGAGACAAAAAACGGCACATTAATCGCCCTGAATTCCCGGGATGATGAGTTCACCATTTCATCTCGGATAAGCCAGCAAATGTATCTGGATTACATGCTGTCGCATTTATACATTCCCATATATCTGTGCATCATTATTGCCATTATCATCAGCATCAATGGCTACCGCCAGCTCAAGCGCCCGCGCTCACCTCAAGAGGAATTACGGCGGGCCGTAGAAGACAATGAGTTTCTGCCTTACCTGCAACCTATAGTGAACCATCAAGGCAGGATTTGCGGTGCGGAAATATTAATGCGTTGGCACCACCCGAACCAGGGGTTCATCATGCCAGACTTATTTATCCCTCTGGCAGAGGACACCGGCCTGATTACAATCATGACGACTCAGATGCTGACCAGCGTGAAATCTTATTTACTTCAGAATCAACACTATCTGCCCGACGGCTTTCACCTGGCCATTAATATCAGCCCAGGCCAGTGTAATGATCTGCTTTTCTATAATGACTGCCTGAGTTTCATGTCTGCCTTTCCGGAAGGAAAGGTAAAACTGGTCGCTGAACTGACAGAGCGGGAGTTCATTGAAGATACAGGGAATGCTGCCCTCCTGTTTGAGAAGCTGCATAATCTGGGGGTTCAAATTGCGCTGGATGATTTCGGCACCGGTCATTCATCGCTGGCGTATATCAACCAGTTCAACATCGACATTATTAAAATCGATAAGAGCTTTACCCACCTGATTGGTTCCGTAGACATGCCGAGCCATATCGTAGATAACGTGGTTGATCTGGCCAACAGACTGAACATAGATGTCGTTGCAGAAGGGGTGGAAAACGCGACACAGGAAGCCTATCTCAAGCTGCGCAACATTCAGTTTTTCCAGGGCTATTTCTACGATAAACCCATTCCTCCAGCGGTTTTCATAGAGAAAATGCAGCAGCAAAGCGACAGACAGGCACGCTTAACCGCTGATCTTTCACTGAATGGCTAACGAATCAAGCAGGGAGCAAACTCCCTGCTGTTTATTATCATTAGTAAACGCTACACCTTAAAATAGGCCAGGTGCTGGTTAAGTAATTCAGAGACTTGCGCCATTGCCTGACTTTCCTGAGCAAGGTTCATGGATGATTCTTTCATCACGTTAGCAGACAGGTGAATGCTGCTGACATTTTCATTCATTTCATTGGCGACTATGCCTTGTTGTTCCGCCGCGGCCGCTATCAGCACCACTCTGTCAGTGGTTTGGTTCAAGTCTGACACCATATTTTCAAAGGTGATCCGGGTTTCCAGCGCAACATCGACACAGCTTGCCGCCTGAAAATGACTCGATTGCATGGTTTTGCTCGATTGCTCAGCAATACTGGTCAGTCTGTCGATACTGGCCTTGACCTCTGATGTCGACTGCTGAGTGCGACTGGCAAGATTTCTGACTTCATCGGCAACCACGGCAAATCCGCGTCCCATCTCACCGGCTCTGGCCGCTTCAATGGCGGCATTCAATGCCAGCAGATTGGTCTGCTCCGAGACATCCTGAATCACGTTCACCACAGCATGAATATCCTTTACCCCTTGTAACAGCTCATTGACGAAGCTGTCTGCCTGGGTGATGTTTTCAGCCACCGACTGAATATTATCGCTGGTGGCTTTCATGCTGACACTACTTTGCGAAGCCTGCTCAGCAACGTGAACAGTGGCCTCGGAGGTACTTTCTGCATTTTGGGCGACATCGTTAATGGTTGCCGACATTTCATTCATCGCCGCCGACAGTTGCTCAAGCTGTACGTGCTGGGATTCGACGCTGGTTGCCGTCTCTTCACTGGCACTGGCAATTCGGCCAGCCATTTCACGTGATTGCTCCGCAGACTGACTGGCCACTTTGAGTGCCGCCTGCAGTTTATCCAGCATGCGGTCGACTTCCCGCCCCATTTCACCAATTTCATCCTTACGCTTTTTATTCAGCCTGACTTTCAGATCACCGTCTGCAATCACATGAACTTTTTCGACCAGCGCAGTGAGCGGTGTGACAATATCGTGTGCCAGCAAGTACCCGAACAATGCCAGAATGATCACCGCAGCGGCAGCAAAAACCGATGCCTTCGCCAGATCACTGTAGAAGACATCGTCTATATCCGACACCAGTACGCCCGAGCCGACTATCCAGTCCCACTCAGGAAAATACATCACATAAGATATTTTTTCGTGCAGCCGGCCATCCGGTGCCCGCCAGGTATAATCCAGAAACCCCTGGCCTGTTGCCGACGCGATACTCGCCATTTCACGCCAGTGATACTTGCCAGAACCATCGCGGATCGCAGAAGCATCAGCGCCGTCCAATTCCGGCTTTAACGGGTGGATAATGACTTGTTGCCTTGGGTTGGTAATCCAGAAATAGTTATCACCATCATACCTGAGCTGATCAATGGCCTGCAGTGCCATATTTTTCGCCTGCTCTGCACCTAAATCCGCCGTCTGAGCGGCAAAAAACTGAATGATACTTTGCGCGGTTTCAACTTGTGCGCGCAGCTTATCTTCACGCTCGCTGAATGAAGCGTTGCGCTGCTGCGCCAGATTATAAATACAGACAGATACAATAATCCCGGCGGCTATTGCCACCAGCAGTTGCAGCTTTATTTTTATTGATATATTTCCAAGTTTCACGTGATGTCCCTGCCAAAATAAGCAACAAAGCACGTATTTTGCAGCAGGGAATCCGGGGAAGAGTTATCTGAAATCAAAGAAAGTTGAAACTCTATGCCTGACAGGCATTAAACGTAATGATATGTGACACACGTCATATACAACTCGCTCAATGTCCTATTACTGACTATGTGGAAATCTGTCGATATCAACCTCAGTGCAACACAAGCCCCGGCTACTGAGCCGGGCTGAAACGGGTCGCCTCAAAGCTGTTCAGTAAACGGTGGATCAGGTATGTCACCAGTAAGGTGGCAACTATGGCGAAGAAGATACTGCTGACCCGGTAAAGCGCGCTGAACACCAGATCATTACCCGGAGTCAGGTATTGCCCGTATAAAATGCCAAGGGTTGTCAGTCCGCCAAAGCCGGCACCTGAGCCGCTGGATTCCTTAACATGCATATAGCTGAACAACATAGCGCCTATCCACAGCAATGGAATGATCAATACCAGCATTCCGGACCAGTCGTACAATAACAACTGCCCTGCCATACCAAAGGCGACCCCCATGATAGTGCCCATCGCCCGTTTACGGGCATAACCCAAAGCGCCATTCCAGTGCATAGGAAAAAGCAGTAACAAGGTGGTCGCCTGCGCTGACATCGAGTCATTCAGATCAAAGATCTGAAAAACCAGAAACGACAGTGTTGCAATACTGGCGCCCATCAGTGCTTCATGGCGCATTCGGTGAGAAGCCTTCGGTTCACTGGGACGTGCTGGTGGCCGACGAGGTTCGGCATCAGGGATCAAAAACGTCATCAGGTAAGCAATCACCACCGACAGCACATTGGCCAGCAGGTTGCTGAAGATAAGATCATTCAAATCTGAACTCGGGTAACTGGCAAAGTGCAGCATAATGCTCAGGCTGAGCACGCTGTTCGCCCCGAACAGAAAGAGTGTTCCTTTGGACATACAGGCAAATTTGTACAGAAAAAGCACGAAAGCAATCAGGGTCATCATGCCCGGATGTCCGCCAAAGAATCCGCCTAGTATCCCCACTTCCAACCCGCACACTATCGCCGCAGCCAGCAGCTGACGCGCGGCATGCGCACTCATCACAGGCACCATTCCCAGCAACAGCATGGGGGTAACAGTAAAAAAAACGCCGTAGTTCCAGCCGAAAATTTTACTGATCGTAAAGCCGAGCGTGGCACCGGTTGCAATTCTCAGGCACTGGCGGACATCGTTTTCCGACATCGGATGATCCCATAACTTCATGGCACCTCCGGCTTAGTAGATGTAGTGCAGCGCACTAAGGAACTTAATCTGAGCATGAGCCATCCAGGCGAACAGGCCACCGTCCGGAACCAGCTGTACCGTGGCACGCGCACCTGCGGGTAACTGTTGCGGCGATTCCCCATCAATGTTCAGATGAAGACGCATTCGCTGGGCATCCCGCACCCATCGGTTAGACTCTGTAGGCGTGGCAAGACGGCCATTCGCATCAAACTGTCCGGCACTGACACCCGCATCCAAACTGCTGATATGTGCACTAAAGACCTGCCCTGGCTGACTGTCGAAAGCAACCAGCGCCTGACTGTCGTTACTGAAATGTCGCAGGCTCTTTTCCCGGAAATCGGCAATGATATCGACATCCGTTGATACCAGTGCCACCAGCGGATTACCGGCTGCCGCGTAAGCGCCTTGCTCCAGCTGGAGATTGGTAATTACGCCGTCACGTTTGGCTTCTACACGGGTATAAGACAGATTCAGTTCTGCCTGTTGTAGCTGATTTTTCGCCACACGAATGCTCAGGTTTTTATCGCTGATTTCGCCCCGGCTGACTTCCAGCTCTTTTAAGCGCGCTTTCGAGGCAGACAAATTCGCTTTGGCTGCGATGGCAGCACTCTGAGCATCATCACGCAGTTGTTGTGATGTCCCGTTGCGATGAAACAGTGTGCTCAGTCGCTGCGCTTCGCGTGTTTTTTGTTGCAAAATGGCTTCATTCGCCGCGACTTCTGCCTTTGCGGCCAGGATAGAGGCATCCAGCTGGCTGTTATTCTGGATCACTTTTTCCAGATTCAGACGCGCTTGTTCGACGGCCAGCTTATACGGGGCCGGATCGATAACAAACAACACGTCGCCCTGATGGACGGCCTGATTATTATGCACATGTATTTCGGTGATCGGGCCATTCACTCTGGGAGCGACTTTGGTAACAACCCGTGTCGCCATCGCTTGTGGGGTCAAAGGCATAGCCAAGTCGGCCATCAAAAAATAGGCAAAGACCAACACAAATGCGAAACAGGCGTATTTAATCCAGCGGGCAAACTTTTGATCAGGTGTCATAGAGGTTTATGTCTCCTTAGAATCGTTATTGTGTTCTTTATTCAGAGAATCCAGCGCATTGTGGGCAATCTGCTCCAGAATTAAGCCCAGCTTCTGTAATTCCTGATCGTTAATATGCGATAGCAGCTGTTTGCGCACCTGCATGATGCGTGCTTCCATTTGGGTGAGCAGTTGTCGTCCTTCATCCGTCAGGCTGACAATCCGGGCGCGCTTATCACTGTCGCAGCAACGGCGTGTAATCAGCGACTGTTCTTCAAGCTGTTTCAGGGTGCGCATCAGCGAGGCCAGTTCGATCTCCAGCGCTTCTGCCAATGTTTTCTGACTGACATGATCGCCCAACCGCTGCAGTTTCCACAAAGCCGTCCAGCGCGGATGAGTGAGGCCCAAAGGGGCCAGTTCGCGGTCTGCCACCATCTTCCACAAACGCGAAACACGGCTGAGCTGCTCAGCTAACGGCAGATCACGCAGTATATTGATATCTTGAATCATGGTGCTTCACCAAAAATACTTAGCCTGCTAAGCAATATAATATAGTTAGCAGGCTAAGTAAATGTTTCGTGATTTATCTCACACCATGCCAGTACAAGCATTTTGACGCAGCATGCGCTGTTCGAGGGGAAACTGGAGCGAAATCAGACAAGGTCGGGGGGCTCTGAAAACAATAACGCCAGAATGAGAAAGCTCACATTCTGGCGTTGTGGATCAATGATACTTACAGCAGGCGGTTAAATTCGACATCATATCTTTCATTGAGACTATCGGTTATATCGAGCGTCAACGTCTTCCCATCTTCTGATACGGTCACAGAATGAATCATGGATTGAACTCCATTGTCATGCAGGAGAGATGGCCCTGAACCGTCAAAAATCAGGTCTAGAGTCAGATCAACGTTATTCATATGTGAATAAGTACCGTACTCAATCCCAATATCACCGTCCTCACCTTCTGGCACTTCGCTATCGGCCAGTTGAACCAAGAAAAACTTACCGTCATCACGGAAGTTGAAAATGACATGTCCTGAATTATTACCTTCTTCGGCTGGCTCTTCTTTAAGTTCCCAGCTTCCCACAATAGTATTGGAGGTTGCCACTCGAGGGAAAACTTCGTCACCGGAAGCGTCTTCATCATCAGACGGTGTTGGATCAGTCCAGGTCAGAGAAAGTGAAGCATCGCTGACGACAAAATTGGTGATGATGTCATCACTGGCCAGACCGCCATCAAAATGGTCATCTGCAATACCGTTGTTGTCGTTATCTTTAGACCAGCTGATCTTTTTCCCTACTAAATCAGTACCTTTCAGCTTAAAGCTGCCATATTGGAAACCTTGCCACAAATCTTCATCTTGGTCTTCAACTTCATATTCATATTCCACAACCAAAAAGTGGCCATTAGGGAAAATGTTCACAATACCTGCATATTCAGAATCCTCACCCACTTCCCAACCTAAGGTAAACATACCTTTTAAATCAGCCGTTGTTGTGCTCAGGCTTTCTTCAAAGTGGGCTTTTGCTTCAGCCTCATCTGGCAGGTCGCTGGCAGATTTACCTGCCTGAGACAGAAGCGCTGTGACATTGGATTCATTACCAAAATCAGCGGGCGCAACATTGAAGTTAATTTGAGATGCGGTGTTTTTCACTGTTTCGTTAATAGCAATGCCATTTGAAGGATCGCCGTCAGTATCCAGAGTCATCAGCAGGCGGACAATGTTCACCACAGCGTTATTGTTGATATCATCAGTGCCAGCTAAGTCCAATGGGGTAATCACATTCCCGGCATCAACAGAGGTAAAACTGTGGCCCCCCATTTTGAAGGTGACTTTTTCACCCGGCTTATAGCTGAATTCGCCATTGGCATTGGTGGTTCCGCTCTGGGTGGCGGTAACATAGTCCATGCCTTGGACCGCAGCGTCAATCAAACGACCGGTTGATACATCACCGGATTGATTTTGATCACCACCGGATGAATTGTTATTGGCTGTATCGTTACTAGAACTACTGCCACCGCCACAAGCACTGATCGCAAAACCCAGTGCTGCCACAATCGACAAGTTTAATAGTTTTCTTTTCATTGTTGTTGTCCCTCTGCATATGTGTTTTTTTGCTTTTATAGTATTTTGTTTTCGCGGATCCAAATACAGGCAGGAAAACTGAGACACTCAACGATTCGCTCTAATTAATATATTAAACATTCATTTCAAAAGCATTAATCCCCACAAACGCAAACCAAAATGAAGCATTCGACCATTCAGAGCTTCAACAAAGTAAATTAATATACATATCAATAATGACTCAAGATATTTCACTATTGATATGTTAAAAATAAATCTGGCAATTCTGATGACAAAAAATGTAAAAGAACGCTAATTAAGGATTGTTATCAACACAATTAAATTGACAACCCCCTGACATAAAACAAAAAAATCGAGCTACTCACTAATAGCGCCTGTTAATTGATATTATTGTGATTATTATCACACAAATTAATGATGCCAATTTGAGATAAACAAGAGCTTCATGAATACCAAAATAAAAACAACAAACCACAACTATTCACAAAAGGAATACATTGGTGCTTTTACATGAATAAATAATAAGAAACTGAGTTATCTGGCAGTTAAACCCATTCATGAATAAATATTTCATCCAGCGTAATCATGTTCGTAGTCTGGTTAACCGTTAACTGAAAAGTGGCTTCGGTTAAAATAACCGGGAAGAATTACCAGCGTTGAAACACAGCTTCGAATGAATGGTTAAGATTGGATGCCTGATATATGTCGGGCGACAGAGCCAGAACAAGGTAGGGAGGGAGGTTTAAATCTCGTAACACAACTCTGAACCCAAAAGAAAAAGCCTCGTCATAACGAGGCTTTCAGAAAACAATGATTGGCAGGTTACTCAGAATGTCAGATTATTGATAATGTCATCGTCAACCTGATTCGCTAACGTCACTTTTAGCTTAGGCGTTCTTGCCATTTCACGCTGAATGGCAAAGTTCGCTTCTTTATTACGTGCCCAGCTGCGACGTGCAATACCGTTATTAACATCGAACAGCAACATAGACTTCAGCCTGCGCTCGGCACTTTCACTGCCATCAAGCAACATGCCGAAACCGCCGTTGATCACTTCACCCCAGCCTACACCGCCACCGTTATGGATAGAGACCCAAGTCGCGCCGCGGAAGCCATCGCCGATCACGTTGTGAATGGCCATATCAGCTGTAAAGCGGCTGCCATCATAGATGTTCGACGTTTCACGGAATGGTGAATCCGTACCACTGACGTCGTGGTGGTCGCGGCCCAGTACGACAGGACCGATTTCACCGCGATGGATCGCATCGTTAAACGCTTTGGCAATTTCCATACGACCTTGTGAATCAGCGTACAGAATACGCGCTTGTGAACCGACGACCAGCTTGTTTTGCTTCGCATCTTTGATCCAAGTGATGTTGTCTTGCATCTGCTGCTGAATTTCTTCTGGCGACTCGGCCATAATCTTGCTCAGCACCTCAGCGGCAATCGCATCGGTTCTGTCCAGATCTTCCGGCTTGCCTGAAGTACAGACCCAACGGAACGGGCCAAAACCGTAGTCAAAACACATAGGACCCAGAATGTCCTGTACGTATGACGGGTATTTAAAGTCGATGCCGTTTTCAGCCATCACATCGCCACCCGCACGCGACGCTTCAAGCAAGAAAGCATTACCGTAGTCAAAGAAGTAAGTGCCGCGGGCTGTATGTTTGTTTACCGCATCCGCATGACGCTTCAGTGTGTCTTGTACTTTTACCTTGAACAGCTCTGGCTCTTCACGGATAAGACGGTTCGATTCGTCATAGCTGATGTCAACCGGGTAGTAACCGCCAGACCAAGGGTTGTGCAGTGAGGTCTGATCCGAACCCAGGTGGATAAAAATGTCCTTCTCGTAGAAGGTTTCCCACACATCCACCACGTTGCCGATAAAGGCAATCGAGACGACTTCGTCGTTGGCTTGTGCTTCACGAACACGTTCGACTAACGCATCCATATTGTCGATCAGCTCATCCACCCAGCCTTGTTCGTGACGTTTAATCGCCGCTTTCGGGTTCACTTCGGCACATACCGTAATACAGTCAGCGATATTACCGGCTTTTGGTTGTGCACCGCTCATGCCGCCAAGACCCGCTGTCAGGAAGATCTTCCCTTTCGGGCTTTGACCTTTTTCAAGCACTTTGCGGAAGGCGTTCATGACAGTAATGGTGGTGCCATGTACGATGCCCTGCGGGCCGATATACATAAACGAACCCGCTGTCATCTGGCCGTATTGCGTCACACCTAATGCGTTGAACTTTTCCCAGTCATCTGGCTTTGAGTAGTTCGGGATCATCATACCGTTGGTCACCACAACGCGCGGTGCCTCTTCCGACGACGGGAACAGACCCATCGGATGCCCCGAGTACAAATGGAGCGTCTGATCGCTTTCCATCTCACTTAGGTATTTCATGGTCAGCAGGTATTGGGCCCAGTTCTGGAATACCGCACCGTTACCACCGTAAGTGATGAGCTCTTCAGGGTGCTGCGCTACAGCCGGATCCAGGTTGTTGTCGATCATCAGCATGATGGCGGCTGCCTGCTCGCATTTCGCCGGATAGTCTGAAATAGAGCGCGCTTTCAGATCATAGTTAGGCTTGAAGCGGTACATGTAAATGCGGCCAAAATCTTTCAGTTCCTGAGCAAACTCAGCAGCCAGTTCCTGATGCCATTCATTCGGGAAGTAACGCAAGGCATTGCGAATAGCCAATTGCTTTTCTTCCGGCGTCAGGATGTCTTTGCGTTTAGGCGCACGGTTAACACCGGCCGGATACGGTTTAGCCTCCGGCAGTACGCTAGGGATCCCTTGTCGAATTTGTTCTTGAAAATTGAATACAGTGTCCATCCTTACAGGCTCCCTTCAGTTCACATTAAACGCTTGTGTTTTCACCAATGCGATCATGGCGTCAATGTCTGGCTTCAGCAGGCGGTCTTCTTCCAGCTTGGCCACTTTCTCACGAATAATTCGGTAGTTTTCTTCAATCACATCTGAACAGCGGTTCGGACGTCTGAATTCAATCGCTTGTGCCGCATACATCAGTTCGATAGCTAAGATCTTTTCCAGGTTGCCTAAAATCTGATTCAGCTTTCTGCCCGAGATACTGCCCATAGAAACATGATCTTCCTGACCCATAGAAGTCGGCACGCTGTCAGCAGACGGAGGAAAACAGAGTGATTTGTTTTCAGTGACCAGAGCCGCTGTCACGTATTGCGGGATCATCATGCCCGAGTTCAGGCCACCAGATGCCGTCAACAGACGCGGCAAACCGTGCAAGCCTTCAAGCAACAGGTAGCAGCGACGGTCTGCAATATTACCCAGTTCCGCGGCAGCAATAGAGGCATAATCCAGCACCATGGCCAGCGGTTGCCCATGGAAACTACCGCCGGAAATGGCTTCTTCGGAGCTGATAACAATCGGGTTATCAGTCACTGAGTTCATTTCAATTTCAGCCAGTTCTTTCAAGTGATTGTAGGCATTGCGCGAAGCACCATGCACCTGCGGAATACAGCGCAGGGAATAAGGGTCTTGCACGCGAACACAATCAGCATGCGAGGCCATGTTTTGTGAGCCTTTGAAGAAACGTCTCATCCGGGCGGCGACTTCAATATTGCCGGCAAAGGCACGCGTCAGGTGCAGCTCTTCTCTGAATGGCGAACCACTGCCCTGCATCCCTTCAATACTCATCGCACCGGAAAGATCTGCCAAGTCAAGCAGATAACGCATTTTCGTGAGTGCGGTAATAGCATGAGACAGAATAAACTGTGTGCCGTTGATCAGCGCCAGACCTTCTTTTGCATGCAGCTCAAGCGGCGCTAAGCCGTATTCACGCAGCGCTTGCGCGGCTGGCACTGTGTTGTCGCCTTGCCAGAATTCACCTTCGCCAATGAGGGGTAAAAACAGGTGAGAAAGCGGTGCTAGGTCACCCGACGCGCCAACAGAGCCTTGCTCCGGCACAACAGGGATCAGATCGTGTTCGAGAAACGCCAGCATACGCTGAACAACTTCCAGACGAATACCTGAGTAACCCTGACTTAAGGCATGTATCTTGGTGATCAGCATCAGTTTTGAGATGGATTTCGCAATCGGCTCACCCACACCGACCGCATGGGTGATCAGGAGGTTTTTTTGTAACAGATGCGTTTCTTCCGGTGAGATTTGAGTATCACACAGCGGGCCGAATCCGGTATTGATGCCGTACACCGCCTTGTCTGAGGCGGCAATGATGTCCACATTACGACGGCTTGCATTGATTTTATCGAACGCTTCTTCACAGAGTTCCGCTTTGATACTGCCATCCGCTATGCCGTTGACAATATCCAGATTGAGTTGATCAACACCATATCTAAACATCTTGTTTGTTCTCCTGACTGACTGATATCTCTGTATCAGATTGCTTCTATAAAATAATGTTAGCTTGCCCTGTATGTTTTATAAAAGCATAATGTTCGTAGTTCATTCCGGTTTTATCGAACAAAAAATACAAGCTGACAGAGAGCCCCTATGCAGATTCAAGATGTTGATTTACGTATGCTGAGAATATTCGTTGCTATCGTTGAGTGCGGCGGTCTGTCGGCGGCAGAATCGCGCTTAAACATAGGTCGCTCCACCATCAGTTCTCACTTATCCGACCTGGAAGTGCGCCTTGGAATTACGCTTTGCAAACGCGGCCGGAGCGGCTTTGAGGTCACAGAGGCCGGGCGCGTAACCTATCAAGCCTCACTGGAGTTACTCCAGCAGTGCGAAGCCTTTGCCGCCACAGTGGCGAGCTCTAAAAACGAACTGTCCGGCCGGGTCACGATTGCCATGATCGATACCTTAGTCAACGATCCGCGCTGTCGTGTGGCCCAGGTGATTGCCGGATTAAAAAGCAGAAGTAATAACTTACAGTTCGACATCAATGTATGCGAAGCGCGCGAAGTTGAAACATCCGTTGTGAATGGGCGCTCGCTGGTGGGAATCGGCGTTAGTCGTCACCCGCTAAGGGGGCTCGACTATTTCCCCCTGCATAATGAAACGAACTATCTGTATTGCGGCAAAGGCCATCCGCTGTTCGATTGCCACCCATCGGAAATCGACACGCTGTTACAACAAGCAGAAGTGATCACCAGTAACTATATGCGGGATAAGGAAACCCGCAACGACGCACTGAATTATCAGAATACGGCCATCGCCTATCACGATGAGGGGATTGCGCATTTGATTTTATCCGGTGCGTTTATCGGCTACCTGCCCGAGCACTACGCCAGCAACTGGGTCAGCAAGGGACTGATTAAACCTATCTTGCCCGAGAAATATACCTACCAAATCCCGGTCATGCTGATCACGTTAAGAAACAACTCAGCGTCGCCCCTGGCCAAGGCACTGATTAAAGAGATTAAGCGTTGTCATAGCCTTGCCCCATCATCCAATGCCAGTGTTGCCAAGGTTCAGACGAAAAAAAACCGCTGATAGTTCAGCGGTTTCTTTAAATGTGGCGGAGCCACAACAAGGTATGGCGGGATTTATCACTCGCAAGCTCGTGCCCCTTCGGGCGTTGCCTGAAGGCAACGTGGTCTCGATTCGCTCGGCTGAGACTGGCCGTCCGTACCCTTCCAGGGTTCTTCACCCTATCTCATCTTGCCAAGGTTCAGGCGAAAAAAAACCGCTGAACTGGCAGCGGTTTCTTCAAATGTGGCGGAGAGATAGGGATTTGAACCCTAGATACGCTATTAACGTATGCCGGTTTTCAAGACCGGTGCTTTCAACCACTCAGCCATCTCTCCGTAAGTGGTGCGCATGATACCCAGCCGATCCCATGTTGTAAATACCCCAAAGAATCAAATGCACACTTGATCGCCAATCTGACACATTCATTTTCGCTTTGGCTGATTTTTCAGCCCTTTAGCTTTCCTGTTGCACAGAAGCCAATGACTTTTCCTGCGTTTGCACCGTCTTGGGTTTTCGCATCACCAGATAAACCGCCATCGCAGCCAGCATAAAACCGACGGCACTCATCGCATCGAAGGTTTCATTAAATGCCAGCCAGGCTTGCAGCGCTGTCACCGGCGGCACCAGATAGAAAGTTGAGGCGACTTTCGAGGCTTCCCCGTGTCTCACCATATACAGCAACAGCCAGACTGCGGTCACAGACACCCCAAGTACCAGCCAGGCCAGAGTCAGGGTGAATGTCAGATTCCATTCCACCTGCATAGTTTCCATCGTCATCATCACAGGTGCGAACAAGAGCGCAGCCGTCAGGTATTGGTAAACCGATCCACCGACCAGATCAACCTGCTGGCAGAAACGCTTTTGATACAGTGTACCGAGCGTAATACCGAGCAAAGCGGTCGCGGCACACAAATAGGCGGCTATTTTATGATCTTCCTGCTGCC
The DNA here is from genome assembly GCF_022014395.1 of Photobacterium sp. WH77. Taxonomy (NCBI): domain Bacteria; kingdom Pseudomonadati; phylum Pseudomonadota; class Gammaproteobacteria; order Vibrionales; family Vibrionaceae; genus Photobacterium; species Photobacterium sp. WH77. The sequence continues at coordinate 13,897 of NZ_JAKLTE010000003.1, forward strand.
AGCTCATATTGCCCTGCAGTACCAAAGTAATGCCCATCAGCCCCACCAGCAGCCCCAGCCACTGTGAGAATGCCAGACGCTCCTGCCCCATTGCGACTAACAAGAGTGCCGTCAGTACAGGTTGTAATCCAACCAATAAGGCGCACAGGCCCGCTGGCATACCAAGGTAAATACCGTAATAGGTGCCGCCCAGATAAAAACCATGAATCAGCACACCAGCGACCATGCTGTGCAGCCGTGCGCGACCTGTCGGGAGCTGCCCGTTAAGTAAGTACAACAACACCATAAAAATCAGAATATTGAATGCCATACGTATAAAAAGAAACGTTGCAGGTTCCGCATACGGCAGACCAAAACGGGCGCCAATGAAACCCGTGCTCCACAGCATCACAAATATGAAAGGAATAAACCGAGCCACTGAGACGTCCTTCTGGTGATTATCATGATTTTCCACTACTGTAGATGGGTACAAAAAAAGTAAAAAGTGACAGTTTTGTGATTTTCATAGGGTACAGATGCAGCAAACACAGCACCAAGCACAAGCCAGCGAGGCCAAATACCGGCAAGTGATCCGGGAACTGACACTGCGTATGGAGCGCGGTGTGTATCAGGCGGGTGATAAGCTTCCTTCGATTCGTCAGTTAAGTGAACAGCTCACGGTAAGCAAAAACACGGTCATACGTGCGTATCAGGAACTTGAAGCGGCTCAGAAAATTGAAGCGCATCCCCGCTCTGGCTACCGGGTCATCACTGCCGGACGGTCTGCCCCTCTGACGATGCAGGCCCCCGGCTTTGTCGATTTACTGACATTAAGCCGAACCATATTGCAACAGTCTCCGTCATCGTCTTTGCTGCCAACCGGCAGCGCGCACCCGAATACGCAATTTCCGGCCATTACCTCGCTGTATGCTGAAATTGGCCGCCATAGCCGTTACCAGACTCATCTGCCGAGCCATTATTTGCTCCCGCCAGGTGATGAGCAATTACGAAAGCAGCTGGTCACTGTTAACCAGTGGCTGGACATTTCGACCTCGCCCGATGACATTCTGATCACCCACGGCGCACAGCAAGGGATCAGCATGGCATTGCAGGTGCTGACCCAACCCGGCGATACCGTCATCGTTGATTCCCCCTGCTATTTCGGCAATCTGCTGCTGCTGGAATCACTTGGCCTGAAAGTGGTGGAGATCCCCTCTCACCCGCAGAGCGGGATGGATTTAACGCACCTGTCACTCGCTCTGGCGCAGTGGCCCGTCGCGGCCATCCTGATCAACCCGAGCTTCAATAACCCAACCGGTTCTGTGATGCCACGGGGTGAGCGCGAGTGCTTTCTCAGCATCACCGCAGGTATCCCCGTTATTGAAGATGATGTGTTTGGTGATCTGGGTTACGGCAAACGCCCGCCCGCACTTTACAGTCTGGATACCGATAACAGGGTGATCTATTGCAATTCGTTATCTAAAACGCTGGATTCTCGTTTGCGTATTGGCTGGATGCTGGCCGGACAGTATCAGCCGCTGATTGAGAAACGCCTGCTCGCAGACAACATGGGCAGCCTTAATCTGATGCAGTCGGCAGTGGCTGAGTTTTTAAAGACCGGCAAATACCGCACTCACCTCAATAAAGTCAGACGCTATTACCAGCGTAATCAACGTGCATTCAGTCAGCGTCTTTGCTCTGCGCTCGACAGCTATCCCTGGATGGCTGGCCAGTATCATTTACACCTGCCCGATGGCAGTTTTCTCTGCTGGCTGGCGCTGCCCGAGCAGGCCGACAGCTATCAGCTTTATCAGCAGGCACTGGCGGCCGGGATCAGCCTGTTACCCGGCAACATGTTTTGCACTCAGGATCAGTATCGCCATTGTCTCCGGCTCAGCTATGCGGCATTCGAAGATAATTCGCACTGGAACTCAGGCGTGAAAAAGCTGGCACAGCTCATTGCCGAACATATCAGACCACTGATTGATAACACAGAGTGAGCATCGACTAGGCTTACTGAAAAGATCATTTTATTAAGGAAAATACCATGAGATTCCGACACCTTGCCTTCATCGGTGCATTGTTAAACGCATTGTCTTTTTCAGTGACATCCGCGCCTGGCATTGTCAGTACCGGTTCCAGTGAAGGCATGGCTTATCAGCTTGAAAAAGTGGCTGACGGCCTGTCAGTACCGTGGGGAATGACCTTTGTTGACCCAACAACACTGCTCATTACGCTGCGTCAGGGAGAAGCGGTACTGGTCGATACCCGCTCAGGACAGCAAAGAACCCTGAATGGCCTGCCCGACATTTATGCCCGGGGCCAGGGAGGTTTGCTGGATGTCACTGTATCCCCCGACCCCTCGGCAAATGGCTGGATCTATTTTACCTACAGCAAACCGGTTAAAAACGGCAGCGCCACCACACTGGCAAGAGCCAAATTATCAGGCCAGACGCTCACCAACTGGCAGGATTTGCTGGTTTCCCGTTCGCACAGTGAGGCCAGCAAACACTATGGCAGCCGGATAGCCTTTGATATGAAAGGCCATGTGTTTTTCTCTGTCGGTGACAGAGGAAATCGCCCGAACGGGCAGGATCTGAGCAATCACGCCGCCTCAATATTACGTTTAAATCTCGATGGCACAGTGCCGGAAGACAACCCCTTTTATGGTCAGTCTGGTGCATCGGCAGAGATCTGGAGCTATGGTCACCGCAACCCGCAAGGCATCGCATTTGATACAAAAACAGACAGGTTATGGGAAATTGAACATGGCCCGCGCGGTGGGGATGAAATCAACCTGATCCTGCCGGGGCGCAATTACGGCTGGCCAGTTACCTCACACGGTAAAGAGTACTGGGGGCCGCTGGATGTCGGTGAATCCAAAGAAAAAGCCGGTATTGAGTCACCGAAAAAAGTCTATGTCCCCTCCATTGCCCCCGGCAGCCTGATGATTTATCAGGGCAGCGCTTTTCCGGCCTGGCAGGGTAATCTGTTTGCCGGCGCACTGGTGTTACAGCACCTGAATCGAGTCGCCCTTAATGCGCAGGGAAATCCTGTCAAAGAAGAAAGGCTGTTTGAAGACTTGAATGAAAGAGTGCGCTCACTGGCGCAAAGTGCAGAAGGGATTGTCTATTTCGGTACTGACAACGGCAACCTGTACCGCATTGTGCCCAAATGAAACAGCCCTCGCATAGTGCGGGGGCTGTCGTTAGTCTGAGTGGATTACAGGTGCTCACCACGACGCAACGCATCAATACGTTTTTCCAGCGGTGGGTGTGTCATGAAGAGTTCAGACAAGGTTTTCTTGCCGTTGATGCCGAACGCCATCATTGAACCTTCAAGGTGAGATTCCTGACTGACTTTCAGGCGCTCTAGCGCAGCAATCATCTTCTCTTTACCAACCAGATGTGCAGAGCCTGCATCGGCTTTGAATTCACGGTGACGGCTGTACCACATGGTAATAATACTGGCCAGGAAACCGAACAGTAATTCCATAATGGTGGAAACAATGAAGTAGGTCATAAAACTGCCGCCCTCGCCTTCTTCGTTGTTGTTGCTGACACCGCTGACAGCACCCGCAATAATACGGGAGACAAAAATCACAAAGGTGTTCACCACCCCTTGTAGCAAGGTCATAGTCACCATATCACCATTGGCAATATGGCTGACTTCGTGTGCCAGCACGGCCTCCGCTTCATCGCGGGTCATGCTGTGTAACAACCCGGTAGACACTGCCACCAAAGATTCATCACGCTTGGCACCTGTTGCGAACGCATTGATATCCGGTGAATCATAAACAGCCACAGTCGGCATACCGATACCAGACTGTTTCGCCTGACGTGCAACCGTTTCCATCAGCCAGTGTTCTGTTTCATTACGCGGATGTTCAATCACCATACCACCCACAGACCTGAGCGCCATGGACTTAGACATGAAGAGGGAAATCAAAGAGCCGCCAAAACCAAACAGCACTGCCATAACCAACAGGCCATTTAAACTGCCTGGCTGTAAATCAGTAACGGCATAGATAATATTGAGCACAATGCTGAATACCAGCATTACGGCAAGGTTGGTTGCCAGGAACAAGCCAATTCGCTTCATACCTTTCTTTTCTCCAACAAAGGTCTGGGTGTCAAATGCTTCTGCGCCTTCCTAATGGCTGGCGCATCAATAAGATGGTACTTATAGTATGGTCGTTCAATCTAAAAACAAGCGGAAGCAGGAAATTGTTACTTTTGGTAAGAGATATCCGCTTCTGAGACAGAAATCATGGTTTGCCCGATCAGCAGGGTCTTAGACTTTGGTCGTATTGTATAAGATGCCGCCATTCTCTATTGTCGTTGCGTATTCGAATTCACAGTATCTAACAAGGAGGCAAGATGGCTGACCAAGAAAACTACCAAGTCGCAATTGATATCCTGCGCTGCCATCTTGGCATGACGGCTGAAGAAGCCTGCGCAGAGCTGGGGATTGACCCAATCACGACTCAGCCAACTGAAGCCATTGAGCAGATGCCTTTACTCAGCGATAACTGATTTCCTTGTACCAAATGCTGGACTCAAAGCCTCCTTTTCGGAGGCTTTGTCATTTTTGCGTCATAATGTCCTTACGCAAGTTCTCATTCAGAATGTTTATGTGATACTAGTCCCAAAAATCATTCTGAACACTGTACAGGTAAATTATGAAAAAGCTCTATTCACACACTATGGATAGCGCCACTTCGCGCGAAGACGTGCGCACTCTGCTCCTTCCCGTTGCTATGTTTATGGCTGTTGCCGTTATCGCGGCAATTGCAGCACTCATCATAAAAATCGAAGTGCTGCAACTGAGTGGCAATCTCGGCGAAAACTCTCTCGTGGAATATACTCAGGAACTTTATCTGTTTTTGACCAGCGCACTCTTTTTTGGCCTGGCCATGAAGCAGCCAGCACAAAAAGGCTTTGCTGTTCTGGTTTCCACGTTTTTTATGGTGCTGCTTATCCGGGAGCTGGATGGGCTGCTGGACCTTATCCGGCACGGTTTCTGGAAATTCCCGGCTGCCGTGGTTGCGGTGCTGGGGATGGCATATGCCCGTAAACATCTGCCGACAACACAACAGCCACTCAGTCGATACAGCAAACACGCCAGTTTCGGTCTGATGCTGGGCGGTCTGGCTACCCTGCTGGTGTTCTCACGCCTGTTTGGCATGGGAGAGATCTGGCAAACCGCGATGCAGGATAACTATATGCGAGAAGTAAAAAACCTGGCTGAAGAAGGGGTCGAGCTGCTGGGTTACAGTTTAATCCTGGCTGCGGCTATCTGGTATTGTTTGCCGGGCCTGGTCAACAAAAAACAACGCTATTAACAGCATGAAATGCAACAGCGCCGCCTTACTGGCGGCGTTGTCGTGTTATGTATCGTGCGATAAAAAGGAAAAAAACGGTTTAAACCAAAAGATCCATATTCAGGTAGGCCGTTAAGTCCCGCTTGGCAATACCGGGCAAATAGGGGATTTCACCTAACTTTGGAGCGGGCAGGTAAGATTCAAGATACTTCAGGTTATCCTCATAACAATGGGTATCCGGATCAACAAGGTTTGCCACCCAACCGGCCAGCGTCAGGCCATCATTTTGAATCGCTTCTGCGGTCAGCATCGCATGATTCAGGCAACCCAGTTTCACCCCCACCACTAATATGACTGCCATTTCTTCCTGCTTTACCCAGTCAGACAGTTTCATTGTGTCGGAAAGAGGAACACGCCACCCGCCGGCACCTTCAACAAACACCACATCACTTTTTTGCTTCAGCTTTGATAAACCTTCAGACAATCTGGCAGGATCTATGCTAATACCTGCCTGCTTTGCTGCAATATGAGGCGCGATGGGCGGCTCAAACGTATAAGGGTTAACTTCTTCATACTGCAATTCTGGCTGGGAAGCGGCTTGTAAAAACAGTGCATCAGAATTGCGCATACCATAAGCGGTCAGCGTACTGCCTGATGCAATCGGTTTAAACCCTGCTGTTCTTTGCCCAGAGCGAACACAGGATTCAATTAAAGTACGGGTAACTACCGTTTTTCCTGCATCGGTATCCGTTCCTGTAACAAAAAATGCGTTAGACATTCGTGAACACTCCAAAACAAACTTGATACGTTGCGGGTAATTGACCCGTACTGTCGCGAAAACACGCATAGGCATTTTCGATCCGGTTCAGCGCCGTCCGGCCGAACATCCCTTGCCGACGCTGCTCCGACAGGTGAGTGGCACCTATTCCCTTAAGATCCTTCATTAAATCCAGTGCACGCTCATAATGCATAACCACTGGCTTGACCGATAACTCTGCCGCATTCAGCCCCGCCTCTGCCACGGCCTGTGAAAGCTGAGTGACAGAGTCAAACTGATTGACATGCCGCTGCGTATCAACCGATTGCCACGCGCGTTCAAGCTCAAACAATGTGCCCTCTGCCAGCGTGGTGATTCCAATCACCCCGCCCGGTTTGACAACCCGCTGCAACTCCCGCAGCGGAACGGCAAGATCTGAGCACCATTGCAGAGCAAGACTGGAAAAGGCCGCATCAAAGTGGTTGTCCGGAAATGGCAGCGATTCGGCATCAGCGACACAAAACACGCCCGCGCCATCACAGCGAGCTTTGGCCTGCGCCAGCATTTGTTCTGACAAATCAATGGCTGTGGTCTGGTAGTGCATGGCCTGCAGCTGGCGGGTGAAATACCCGGTTCCGCATCCGGTATCCAGCCAGTGGCTGCCTTCCGGCAGGCTGGGTAATGTATCCAGCAATTGGTGCCCCACCTGTCGCTGAAAAGCCGCCGATTGATCATATTGTTTTGCAGCTTTACCAAAACTGGCGGCAATCGCCTGCTTGTCTGAACCAGACAAGTTCTGATTCCGTGGCCTAACCGCCACTGTCGGACTGATTTCCTGCATCCTGTACCTCTTCAAAAGACGCATTCAACGATGTTGCCAACGCTTTGACTTGTTTCTCTGTATGGCTGGCAGACAGGGTAATACGTAATCTGGCCTGATTGACCGGCACTGTGGGCGGTCGGATAGCCGACACCCAAATGCCTTTTTCAGCCAGAGCTGCAGACAGGTTTATTGCCAGTTCACTGCTGCCCAGCAATACAGGTTTGATCGGCGTTTCTGTCGCAACCAGACCCACTTCCGGCAATAGTTCGTCTGCCAGAATATGTCCTAATGCTGCCAGCTTCTCCCTGCGCCAGTCTCCACTCTGGACCAGATCGCAAGCGGTACACAGTGCATGTGCCTGTGCCGGCGGCATCGCCGTCGAGTAGATATAATGCCGCGCAAACTGAATCAGATATTCTGCGACCTCATCGCTGCACAACACCGCCGCGCCCTGCATGCCGAAGGCTTTGCCAAATGTGACAATGCTGATCTCAGGTTTAATGCCTGCCAGCGCCGCACTGCCCCGACCGCCTTCCCCCAGCACCCCGCAACCATGGGCATCATCAACCATCAGCCAGCTTTGTGAAGCACTGCACAGGGCTGAGATCGCCGCCAGCGGCGCCTGATCACCATCCATGCTGAACACGCCTTCCGTTACCACCAGAGTAGCGGCACAATCGCCTGACCCGGCTTTTAATAATGCATCCAAGGCATTGAGATCGTTGTGAGCAAAGCGGCGCATGAGCGCCGGTGATAAAAGGCCCGCTTCCATCAAAGAGGCATGATTCAGCTTGTCCTGGATCAGCCGGTCTGATTTGCCGAGTAAGGCAAACAGCACCGCCTGATTGGCACTGAATCCGGTACTGAATAACAAGGCTCTGTCGTACCCCAGCCAATCCGCCAGCCGCTGCTCAAGCTCTGCATGCGGTACCTGATGCCCGGTCACCAAAGGTGAACCGCCACTGCCTGCGCCATAAACAGACAACCCCTGCTGCCAGGCCGCGATCAATTCCGGGCACTGAGCCAGTCCCAGATAATCGTTGCTGGAAAAGTTAATATGCGCTTGTTGTTTACCGGCAAACTGCACGCAGGATGGCTGTCTGCTGAGTGGCTTTCTCTGACGATACAGTCCCTGAGTCTGTCGCTGACTCAGGGACTGTGATATCCGGGAATTAAAGAGAGGCATCGTAGAACAAGTCATCTGCTGCCGGGCGGGCAGCCACACGCTGTGCTACCTGACCAAGCAGTTCATGTTCCTGATACTCATCCGGCTTAGCGGCTTTTTCCTGGCGGTTAATACCCAGCTTGTTAAACAACTGCATGTCTTTGTCTTCTTCCGGGTTAGGTGTGGTCAGCAGCTTGCATCCGTAGAACACAGAGTTAGCGCCCGCCATAAAGCACAGTGTCTGCGTTTCTTCACTCATTCCCTCACGGCCAGCCGACAAGCGAACAGCGGAAGCCGGCATCATAATGCGGGCAACCGCGATGATGCGGACAAAGTCCAGCGGATCGACATCATCCACGCTATCAAGCGGCGTCCCTTTAACTTTCACCAGCATATTGATAGGCACGCTTTCCGGGTGCACCGGCAGGTTCGCCAGCTCAACCAGCAGGCCTGCCCTGTCACGCGCACTTTCGCCCATTCCTATAATCCCGCCGGAGCAAATCTTCATACCGGCATCACGCACATGTGACAGCGTATCCAGACGATCCTGATAAGTACGGGTGGTAATGATATTGCCGTAATACTCAGGCGAGGTATCCAGATTGTGGTTATAGTAATCCAAACCGGCATCGGCCAGCGTGCTGGCCTGATCGCCGGTAATCATGCCCAGCGTCATACAGGTTTCCAGCCCCATAGACTTCACACCGCGTACCATTTCCAGCAGGTACGGCATGTCGCGCTCTTTGGGGTTTTTCCAGGCTGCGCCCATACAGAAACGTGTCGCACCCGAGCTTTTGGCTTTTTCTGCCGCATCCAGCACCCGCTCAACTTCCATCAGGCGTTCACGGTCAACGTCGGTGCGGTAGTGGGCACTCTGCGGGCAGTATTTGCAGTCTTCCGGGCAGGCGCCGGTTTTGATCGACAGCAGGGTGCTGACCTGAACCTTGTTGGGTTCATGATACTGACGGTGAACTTGCTGCGCTTCAAACACCAGATCCATGAAGGGTTTTTCAAACAGCGCCTGAACTTCTGCAACGCTCCAATCGTGTCTCACTTCCACGTGTAAACCTCTTTATTTGTTCTTATTACCCGCAGATTGATCACGATAACCGTAACAATTCCACGGGTTTGAATACTTGCAAGTCTACTTTCAGTAAGTACACTGTCAACCACAAAGAAAATACAGGGTTTACATCTGTGCAAAACATCACCAGCAAAAAGAACTCCTCCAACCACTTCACGGCTTCACAGGTGGATTTGGACTACGATCGTCAGCATGTCTGGCACCCGTACACCTCCACCATTAACCCGCTACCCTGCTACCCAGTGACTCATGCTGATGGCGTGACCCTGTATCTGGAAGATGGCCGGGAACTGATTGATGGTATGTCTTCCTGGTGGTCGGCGATTCACGGTTACAATCACCCGGTACTGAATCAGGCCGCACACGATCAGCTGGGCAGGATGTCGCATGTCATGTTCGGCGGCCTTACCCACCAGCCTGCGGTTGAATTGTGCCGCAAACTGATTGCCATGACGCCTGAGCCTCTGCAGCAGGTATTCCTGGCAGATTCCGGTTCAGTGTCGGTGGAAGTGGCTTTGAAGATGGCGCTTCAGTACTGGCACGCAAAAGGTGAACCACGGGCGAAATTCCTGACACTGCGGCATGGTTATCACGGTGATACCTTTGCCGCTATGTCGGTCACTGATCCCGATAACTCGATGCACAGCCTGTATAAAGGATTTCTGCCAGAGCATCTTTTTGCAGATTCGCCCACGCTCGGATTTCATGACGAGTGGGATGAGAGTGATATTGCAGACTTCGCTGCCAAACTCGATGATCATCATCAGGACATTGCCGCTGTCATCCTGGAACCTGTCGTTCAGGGCGCAGGAGGAATGCGTATCTACCACCCTACCTTTCTTCGTCGTGTGCGAGAATTGTGCGATGTCTATGGTGTGCTGCTGATTGTCGATGAGATTGCGACCGGGTTTGGCCGGACAGGCAAACTCTTCGCCTGTGAACATGCCGGCATCAGCCCGGATATCATGTGTGTCGGTAAAGCACTGACCGGTGGCTATATGACCCTGGCTGCAACCCTGACCACCAAGCACCTTGCCGACACAGTGTGCAGCGGTGCTGCAGGCTGCTTTATGCACGGCCCGACTTTCATGGGCAATCCGCTGGCCTGCGCCGTGGCCAATGCCAGTCTGTCTTTGCTGGAAACGGGTGAATGGCAGCAGCAGGTCAGCCAGATTGAAGCGCAACTGGCCGAATTACTGCCCGTGGTCGCTCAGTCTGACAAAGTGAAAGCCATTCGCTGGCTCGGTGCAATTGGTGTGGTGGAGTTGTATGAACCTGTGGACATGGTCACGATACAGCAAAGTTTTGTAGACAATGGTGTCTGGGTTCGTCCATTCGGTAAACTTATCTACATCATGCCGCCATTTATCATTAATAATCAGCAGCTTAATAAACTGATTTTCGCCATTTTACAATCATTGCACTAATATCGAAAAACAGACAGATCCTCATGTTTGACCAGATATACTCTATGTAAGAGTCATTGTAAGGCCGTCATATACACCGCACCATTTAGCGGCCTTTTACAAACATGCTGTCAGAAGGCCAAGTATGATGCAGTTACCCCTTTTCCCGCTCAGACTCTATGTGTTGCCGGGAGGCGTTAGTAAACTGAGAATTTTTGAGCCCCGCTATACCCGCTTAGTGACATTGGCGATGTCATCAGGCGATGGTTTTGGCTTGTGCATGAAAGATGGTGATTCTCTGTGTCATTTCGGCACCCGGGTCGAAATCACAGATTTTGAACAATTACCTGACGGATTACTGGGCATCACTATACGGGGTATAGAAAAATTCGTTATCAACAATCACTGGCAGGAAAAAGACGGCCTGAGATTTGGCGAGGTCAGTGCGATAAAAAACTGGACACCCAGTTCCACCCGCTTCATCGACAAACCCATTGCCAATAGCCTGGAAGCCTTGTTTGATGAATATCCCGATTACGCCGCGAATTACCCGGATCCCGACTTTACTGACATGGCCTGGGTCTGCCAGCGATGGCTTGAAATCTTGCCATTAGAAACTAATCAAAAACAATGGTTTATGAGCCGAAACGACCATCGTGCAGCGCTGTCTTTCCTGCACAATGTGATAGATGAAGAGCTCAGGCACGACGATATATAGCGCCGCCGTTTAACCTCGCCCCTCGCGGGCTAACCGCTGATCAACCATACGGCGATAAACGGCAGATAACACCTGCCGGATGCCGGAAAGCCCCATCAGCCAGGCCACAGGCCGCATCCACCAGATTTGTTTAAGCAGCAGTATATAGGCATCCATTTCCTTGTGAACCGCCCCGTTGTTGTCCTGAACGTGCAGCTCTCTCAGCGCTTCGTCGGGCACAATGCCCATCGCGGCCAACTCTTCATCTTTACCGGTAATGTCGTACCATTCCACCAGATGCGGATGCTGACCCAGCCAGGATTCATACCATTTCCGGTCGCGGACACAGGTCGGGCAGGCTCCGTCATAAAACACAGTGATTTTGCTTGTTTTCATGAAGGTTCTCCTGATTGCCGGACGCTTACTTTAAGTCTGGCTGATAACGGGTAATAGGCATAAAAAACGCAGCGAACGGGTAGTTTGCTGCGTTTTACCAAAGTTGCATCTGAAAGCGGCTAGCCTTCTTCAGTCAGCTTCACCAGCAGATGGCCATCATACATGGCCTGCTTCACCAGCGCGGCGGCAGGCATGGTCGCCTGGGTATAAAAACTGGTTTCTTCAATACGCAGATCCTGATTGTACACAGGCAAAGACTGGCTCTTTACACACTCAATAATGGCGGGATACAACACCGATTTGGCCTGATTGAATTCGCCGCCGATCAGCACCTTCTCAGGGTTGAACAGATTAACCATAATGGCAATGGCCCGGCCTAAGTGGAAGCCCAGCTCAGTGATCACCTGATATGCCAGCGGATCGCCCTGCACGGCAGCCTCGCAAATGGTTTCGATAGTCAGTTCTTTGCCGTACAATGATGACCCTTCCCCCAAGGCCAGGCGGGATTTCACCTGCTGCCTGACGGCCTGTAAACTGGCTACCGTTTCCAGGCATCCTTTATTGCCGCAATAACAGGGAAGACCATCAGGTTGGATCTGAATATGGCCCAGCTCGCCGATGTTGCCAATCCGGCCCTGTAACACTTTGTTATCCAGAATGATGCCTGCACCCACCCCATGATGAATGGAGATCAGAATAGAATTCGCCACATCTTTGGCATTGCCGAACAATTGCTCGGCCAACGCCCAGGAACGGGTATCGTTGCCGATAAAAACCGGCAGGCCCGTTGCTTCATGAATTGCCGGCCCTAAAGGTAAATCTTTCACTTCATAGTGTGGCATTTGCAGCACCATGCCTTTATCGGAATTCACCAAGCCCGGTAAGGAAACGGCAATGGCGGTAATGCGATCCAGCTGCTTGGCGTGGCGGGCAAAAAAGCTTTCAATTTCACCGAGCAGCTTTTGCAACACATCATTTTGCGCCAGTTCTTCGATATCCTGACGCTCCTCGAACAGTATGTCGCCACCCTGCTCATGCAAGGCAATGGTCAGGTAACCCCGGCCAAGACGAATACCTAAAAATTGCCAGCCATCATTATCGGGTACTAAGCCAATGGCCGGACGGCCGCGATTGCCTGATTCCTGAATTTCAGCTTCTTTGATCAGATGCCCGTCAAACAGCTCACGGGTGATTTTGGTAATACTGGCTGGCGCTAACTGGCTCTTTTTCGACAGCTCGATACGGGAAATAGGCCCATACTGATCGATAAGTTTGTAGACGCTTCCGGCATTGTTTCTTTTGATATGATCGATATGACCGGGTTGAGCGACATACATGCTCTGGATCCTCAAAGGTTAACGAATACGCAAGAAATTGAATTTTTTTACTTTGCGAAGTAATTGTGAAGCCCCTTGTGCCAAGGACGTGAACCCAGTCACGACCAGCCTGTCCCTTTTGGTCTTCGCATTACCGGGCCGGACAAACAAGCAGCATGATTGAAAGATATGTGGCTCTAGAGACAATGACGCAGGGTTCTGACATAATACGCGCCCTTTGAGGTTCAGGGTACCAAAACACCCTTTTTCACGTTAACTTGATTGATTGTTTTGAGGTCAGCCGTGTACAAAATCAATGAAATCTTTGAAACCATCCAGGGTGAAGGTGTTTTCACAGGCGTGCCGGCTATTTTTGTCCGTCTGCAAGTCTGCCCTGTCGGCTGTGCCTGGTGCGACACAAAACAAACCTGGAGTGCCGAGCCTCAGGACGAAGTTAACGTCAGCGCTATGCTTACCAAGCAGGGCGACTCGCCAAGCTGGACGTCTCTGGATGCCGGCGGCATTGTCAACCTACTGATTGAGCAGGGATACACAGCTCGTCATGTCGTAATTACCGGTGGCGAACCTTGTCTGTATGACTTACGCCCGCTGACTGAACAGCTGGAAGCCAACGGCTTTGGCTGCCAGATTGAAACCAGTGGCACTTACGAGGTGCTGGCCACAGACAAGACCTGGGTGACTGTCTCGCCGAAAATTAACATGAAAGGCAAGCTGCCGGTTCTGCCCGGCGCACTGTCACGCGCTAATGAAATCAAGCACCCTGTCGGGACGCAAAAGGATATCGACCAGTTAGATGCGCTGTTAGCCGGCGTGCCGCTGCAGGACAAGGTTACCATCGCCCTGCAGCCTATCAGCCAGAAAACCAGAGCTACCGAACTTTGCATTCAAACCTGTATTGCCCGGAACTGGCGTCTGTCTATCCAGACACATAAATACCTGTCGATTGCCTGATTAAGCTGACACCTCAGCCCCACCTGTTTTCGGTCGTCTCAATTCTTAGATGCTGTCTCAACAGATGAGACGACCCATAGGGTTTTACATTCCCCTGCCCACCGTTTACCTATACTCAGCCCAAACACCGAAACCAATCCAGCCGCCTATGATCGGCCATGAGATTGGTATAACACGTGCTGCATTGAGTATTCAGGGGAAATGTTATGCGCACCTATCTGAGACTTGGTCTGAGCCTGTTTCTGGCTGGACTGCTTTCTGCGTGCGGTGGCGGCGGAGATGATGCAGGCATTCAACCTGCTGAGCTGCCACCCGTCAAAACCAAATTTACCGTCACTGTCGACTTGCCTGCCGGGTTGATGACAGCACAGCAAAGACTGAGCTGGAGTCCTGTCAGCCAGGCTTATGCGGCCACACCGGATCTGTATCAGGACAACTTTGCTGTACTGTTTATCAATCAGCAGGGCAAAGTGATGGGTCAGGGTGACATCACCAGTTTTGCGATGACAGACGGTAACTACAGTATTGAAGCTCAGGTGCCACTGCTGCTGCATGGCGTGCTGGTGCTGGATCTCAATGGCGTGCCGCAATTTGCCATCGGCGACGACTTACCGACCAATCTCTTCATGACACCGTTAACGGACACCGAGATCGCCCTGTCCCTGAAAACCACACTCGCCTACCGTGCGTTGATAAAACGCGTCGCCACAGACGGCCATTGGGGCATATTTGGTGAAACTGTCAGTGACCCCAGTAATATCGATGTCCGGGATGCCGGCGATTTCGTTAATGAGCTGGCTGATGAACTGAGTGTCACCCTGATCCCCAAACTGGGGCTCAATGGCGTCAGCCTGAGCAATCTGATGTCGCTCAGCATAGTCAACGACATCCTTGAAGGCATCATGACCCGCAAATACACTGAGCTGACGGCACAAAAAGACGAGATAGCCACCATCTTCAACTCGGGTTTCTGGCGACTGGCCAGCCACAGCTCAAACACCGGCAGCACGCTAGAAGCCGATATGATGGACTACAGCAGCCCGGATACCGCTGACAATGAAACCCGTCAGATCGACTGGCGCTGGACCAAAAATGGCGACAGTGATATCACATTGACGGAAGATTTCACCTACCTCAGCGAACAAGGGTTGGTTCAGTTCGACAGCAAAGAAGACGCGATTAAAGGCCAGATCCTGACCTCCAGCGGATGGAAGGATCTGTACGAGTATTTCAAGGTGCTGATTTCGTCCAGCAGCACCGCCAGCATGACAGATGCCGGACTCGAAGAAGCCGATGGCCGCAACATCACCATGCGGGTCAACAGCTATTCACTGGCGGGCCTGAAAATGCATGATTTTCTCACCACCAAAGAAAACCACTTCATGACCCGCTACGTACCTGCCAACACCACCTTTGGCGAGGCTGCCAAAGGCTACTATTTCACCTGGAATCCGGTGGCTACCCGTATGCTGCTGTGTAACACACAGGTCGGTGGCGACGAGTGTACTGTGGCGCCCAGAGACAACCCGACCGTCCCCTACACAGCCCTTGAGGATATGGTATCGGTAGAACGCGCTGGCAGTATTGAGCAGGTCAACGGTTACCATCTGACCGATAACGTCGTGGTGGAGTTGGTACTTAACGGCACGCATCAGGCCAACTACTGGGTCAATGTCGGCGGTGATGACTGGATTGTAGTTGAAACCGGTATCTGGGGTGCGGTGTCGACCCTGGGCAAAGAGATGTTCCAGTTCGCCGTACCTGATGTTGTCAAACAACTTGCCAACCATTACCCCTTTGATACGCCCTACTTATTTCTGGTCGTCGAACAAGGGGCGGTCCATCAGGGCGAGGCCATTCTGAAAGACACCGACTACCACTTTGCCGGCTTTAATAACGCCGCCAAAGACGAGATCTATGCGGTGACTTCCCGTGACAATCTGCCTGCTTTTGGCGACTGCAGCTTTGGCAATACCTCCCCTGCCACTGAAGATCAGTTCCTCAATTCTGTGACAGAATGTGGCGGCGATGAGCGTTTCGTCACAGACAGTGTCAACAGCCTGGTTGATCAGCATCTGGTACAAATCTCCACTGACCCGAGCTCGCTGGGCGAGCTGGAAACCCTGATCCTGAAAAGCGACAACACCTGGGAGTATTACCTCAACACCGTTTTGCAACCGGGCAGCAGCAATCGCAGCTGGCTGTTGAATGACAAGGGTTTCCTGCGCCTGACTGAAAACAGCAATGATACCTTCAGCGATTACCAGTTATGGGCGCTCACCCACAAGAAATACCAGGATCGTCCGATTCTGGCCGTCAAATATTACAGTCAGAGTGACTTAGGCGGGGCCAATAACAGCGTCATTGATAACCTGATGACCAAGCAATATACCCCCGACACTCTGGTTGCCTGCACCGCCAACGATTCTGGCTGGAACAGTGGCAGCCAGATGCCTGCAACAGCAAAAACCAAGGCTGCCTTCACCAGCCAGGCAGCCAGCTGTACCGTCAGCTGGGAAGGGAGAACCCCCCGCTTCACCCAGAACATGCTGGCAGGTAAAGCCCTGACGTTCAGCGATACCTCCCGTCATTTGGTATTAAATGCGCAGGCAGACAGCCAGAGCGGCTTTAATACCGGTCGCTACAAAGACAGCGACGGCTGTGGCTTTGACATCCCGATCCGCTGGAAACTCGAAGCGGATGGCACTCTGTATTACGAAAATGCCATGTCTCAGGCGCAGATTGATGAAACCTTCAGCAATGGCGCGAAAAAATTCCCGACCGGCAACTTCAAAGAGTGGATAAAAGTCTCAGATACCGATGGTCTGGCATTCACGGTCAAAGGCTTCAATCATTTCACCCGCTGGCAGAGTGCGACACCGGCTCTGGGTGCAGACGACGGCGAGATGTGGAGCGATCTGGTTGCGCTGATCCCGGCAGCGAATGTGCCGGCCTTTACGGTGCAGACCCCCACAGAAGCCCCGCTTCCTGACAGCCCGTACCCCGGCACCATATTAAGGGACGGACAAACATGCGACTTAACACCGCCGGCGACACCCGCGCCTTAGGTTAAAAATCACTCTGGCGGTCTTAAACCGGCCGCCAGAGTTGCCTCAGCGATTATTTAATCAACACAAAACACGACACAATGTGATTATTTCCCATCAGGTAACGCATCAAGGCTTGATGCTTGTGTCAAGACAGGTAATATTGCTGTTTTGGACAGTAAATTAAGCACAGCACTCAGTCGTGCCTAAACGGAGAATAATGACATCATGACTTACGCGCCTGTTTCAGACGTACTGAGCGGTAAGATTGCGGTAGACAGTGAAATCACTGTACGCGGTTGGATCCGTTCACGTCGGGATTCCAAAGCCGGAATCTCTTTCCTTGCCATCTATGACGGCTCTTGTTTCGACCCGATTCAGGCCGTGGTCCCGAATGCACTGAATAATTACCAGGAAGAAGTCCTGAAGCTGACAACTGGCTGTTCGGTGGAAGTAACGGGTAAAGTGGTTGAATCTCCGGCTCAGGGTCAGGACTTCGAACTGGCAGCGACTGACGTCAAAGTGGTTGGCTGGGTTGATGACCCTGACACCTACCCAATGGCGAAAACACGCCACTCGATTGAGTACCTGCGTGAAGTGGCCCACCTGCGTCCGCGTACCAATGTGATTGGCGCGGTTGCCCGTGTGCGTAACTGTCTGTCTCAGGCCATTCACCGCTTCTATCACGAGCAGGGTTACTTCTGGGTCTCTGCACCGCTGATCACTGCCGCTGACGCAGAAGGTGCCGGTGAGATGTTCCGCGTGTCTACGCTGGATCTGGAAAACTTGCCACGTACCGAACAAGGCAATGTCGATTTCAACGAAGATTTCTTCGGCAAAGAGACTTTCCTGACGGTTTCCGGCCAGCTGAACGCTGAAGCCTACGCCTGTGCTCTGAGCAAAGTGTACACTTTCGGCCCGACTTTCCGTGCTGAAAACTCCAACACCAGCCGTCACCTGGCTGAGTTCTGGATGGTTGAACCAGAAGTGGCATTCGCGGATCTGAACGATGTCGCTAAACTGGCAGAAGACATGCTGAAGTATGTGTTCAAAGCCGTGCTGGCTGAGCGCCGCGATGATCTGGAATTCTTCGCACAGCGCATCAACAAAGAAGCAATCACCCGTCTGGAGAAATTTGTAGATTCTGATTTCGCTCAGGTTGACTACACAGATGCCATTGAGATCCTGAGAGCGTCCGGCCGTCAGTTCGAGTTCGACGTTGAGTGGGGTATCGACCTGTCTTCTGAGCACGAGCGTTATCTGGCGGAAGAGCACTTTAACGCGCCTGTTATCGTGAAGAACTACCCGAAAGACATCAAAGCCTTCTACATGCGTATGAACGATGATGGCAAAACAGTAGCAGCCATGGATGTTCTGGCACCTGGCATTGGTGAAATCATCGGTGGTGCACAGCGTGAAGAGCGCCTGGACATTCTCGATCAGCGCATGCGTGCAATGAACATCGATCCGGAAGATATGAACTGGTACCGCGATCTGCGCCGTTACGGCACTGTACCACATGCCGGTTTCGGCCTGGGCTTTGAGCGTCTGGTTTCTTACGTAACCGGTGTGGCTAACGTTCGTGACGTAATTCCATTCCCACGTACACCGCGTTCCGCGAACTTCTAATCAGTCATTTATTCGGCTGATATCAAACCCTGCCAGCTTTCGCTCGCAGGGTTTTTTCTTGCCTGATCGACCACATCTTCGCCACTTAAGACAATATTCAGACAAATACAGGCTGTTATCGCGTGATGGCAGACTATCCATTAAATGTTCACCCAGAATTGACGCACTCTTTATATGGAATTATGTCACCCAATCCATCTGACTTATAAAGCGTAAAATATACGCTGTGGGCATAAATAATAATCGCTGATTTCAGCTTTGCTTACTTTTTCTGCCACTAAATTTGCATTCTTTGAGGAATTTCAAATCCCCGGTATTTGCCTTGTGCGGTTAAATACCCCTCATCTAGAGTTGAGTCAGACGTGTCACATAATTAAAAGAACTGCTAACAGTTCAACAATGCTGCCATCTATTGCGTTACGAAGAGGGACAACTCATGCGTAAAAATCGCCAGGTTAATGACCGGGAAGTGGTGCTTGATCCTAATGCTCAATTAGTGACAACAACAGATCTGCAAGGTGTCATTACCTATGCCAATGACGAATTTGTAGAAGTCAGTGGCTACAGTTTTGACGAGCTCGTCGGGCAACACCACAATATTATTCGCCATCCGGACATGCCCAGGGCGGCCTTTGGTGACCTGTGGAGCCACCTGAAAGCAGAGAAACCCTGGCGGGGCATTGTTAAAAACCGCTGCAA
The DNA here is from genome assembly GCF_022014395.1 of Photobacterium sp. WH77. Taxonomy (NCBI): domain Bacteria; kingdom Pseudomonadati; phylum Pseudomonadota; class Gammaproteobacteria; order Vibrionales; family Vibrionaceae; genus Photobacterium; species Photobacterium sp. WH77. The sequence continues at coordinate 33,190 of NZ_JAKLTE010000003.1, forward strand.
AGACGGCAGTCATTACTGGGTGGATGCTTACGTCACCCCGCTATACCAAAACAATCGGGTTTCTGGCTATCAGTCCGTACGCCGCAAGCCTACTCAGGACATGGTCAACACAGCTACGAATGTCTATCAGCAACTGAACAATGACAAAAATCCTTATGGATTCCGTCTGTCCAGCTGGGCCAAGCTGGGGTTGTCTGCCCTGCTCACCGTGCTGTGCGTGGCATTTACGCACTTTTATATCCCTCAGTTCGAATTCCTATCCGCTGCTGTTCCATTGATCTTCATTGCGATCCTTTGTCGGGGTGAACTATTTGCTGTACCCCGTTTTTTTCAGCAGTTGTCGAATAACTATGATGCCCTCACCCGGATTGTCTACAGCGGTGATGACACGACATCCATTGCCGATTTCCATCTGAAATTAAACGATGCCCGGCTGAAAACCGTGCTGGGCCGGGTGGATGATGCGGCGCTGACCATTCGCGAAGTCACAGATGAGCTCACCAGTGTCACTCTATCCACCCGAGACTCGATCTCCAATCAGGACAAAGATACCCAGCATATCGCCACATCCATTACCCAAATGTCGGCTGTTGCCACAGAAATTGCGCAGAATACTCAGCTGACGACAGACAAAGTGCTCACCGCGCAGCAAAAATGCGCCAACACCACCAAAGTGTTGCAACTCACGCAGAACAATATCAATGATTTGGCCAAAGACACCGAAAATGCGGCGCAAACGGCCCAGTCACTGGTGAAGGTGTCGGAACAGATTGAAACCATGATGATGGAAATTCAGGGCATTGCAGAGCAAACCAACCTGCTGGCACTGAACGCTGCTATCGAAGCGGCACGGGCTGGCGAACAAGGGCGGGGGTTTGCGGTCGTGGCAGACGAAGTGCGCGCTTTGTCTCAGCGTACCCACGGCGCGACAGAAAATATTCAAACCAGCATTGTCAACATCAACGCTACCCTGAACCAGTGGCAGGCAACCTCTTCCGAGAGTATTGAGAAAACTCAGCAATGTGTCGCCCATACCAATGATACGGCAGCCAGTATTCTGGAAGTGGTGTCCATGGTGGATGAAATTGCTGATATTTCAACGCAAATTGCCGCAGCGGCGGAGGAACAAGGCACTGTGGCCCAGGAGATCAGTAACAACGTCCATCAGATTTCCACCTCTTCGTCTGAAAACCTTGTGATGATGTCGCGCATGGAACAGGCCGCAAACCAAATGCGCGAGAAAGTGACGTTTCTGGAAGGCTTGAGTAAATCCTTCGGTTAACCCTTTCCCCTGAAAAAGCAGTGCTATACCCGACCACTGCCGTAACCCCCCAAGGCCGCGATGCGGCCTTTTTTCATGGATTTCTGTTGATATGAGCAATATTGTCCAAGCAATTAGTACACGTTTTGTTTAACCTGCCTTTATGCCATGATTCAGGAGGACAGGAATGAAGCCGGACAATAGCTTTCAATTTATCACCAGCCCTCATCTGGCTGGCGTTACCCTGCTTCATGCCACAATGAGTGACTTTTCCTATGACAAACACGCTCACGAAGAATATGCCATTGGTGTGACCCTCAAAGGACGGCAGGATTTCTTTTGCCAACGGGCTTTTCATCGCAGTCCGCCTGGCGGGGTGCTGATATTTAACCCGGAAGATGTCCATGACGGCTGTTCCGGCGATACTCAGGAGCTTGAGTACCGGATGTTAATACATACATCCAGAGGTATTTATTCCCCAGTTCAGAGCCTTAGGTGTACGTCAGGGGCAACTTCCCAGAATCAGCGGTACCTTACTTGACGATATGATTTTGCGTCAGCAGACGCTGAAGCTCTCTGCGCTGATGGAAAATCCGGCCACCACAAACATAGAACTGGAATCGGGACTGTTTCAGCTTTCACATTCGCTGGTACGCCGAGGCGGACAGCTGAATGAACAGCCACCCACGAATCGTATCGACACACTGTTACTGCGGGCGAAAGAGTATATACATGCGCATCTGAACCAGAACATTTCCATCGATGATATTGCCAGCGCGGCCACTATGTCGAAGTACCATTTTATACGGCTGTTTCGCTCCCAGTTTGGGATTACACCCCATCAATACGTAATTAATTGCCGGATTAACAATGCACGAAAAGCACTGGAGACGGGCGAGTCCGTGATTGATGTCGCAACAGATTGCGGATTTTCTGATATCAGCCATTTAAACCGCCGATTCAAACGCAGTTACGGCATGACACCCAAACAATATCAATTACAAATAACACGCTAACAACTTTCAACTGGATAAAAATATGCTTGAGATCTGGCTATATGCATTTTCAATAATGTATTCACCTGGTCCTGTAAATCTGCTCAGCTTTAATACAGGACTGAATAATAAAACAAATAAGAATACAGGTTTTTTCATGGGCGTGAGTTTCGCCATGTTAATTCTTTTCCTTTCGTTGAGCTTTCTCAGTCACTCGGCTGTGCATGAAACCATCATTCCATATATCAGTATTCTGGGCTGTACTTATATGCTTTTTCTCTCCTGGAAGTTGTTCACATCAGGACGAGAACCGGATAATACATCCGTTGCCTTGTCTGATCTGACATTCCGGGATGGGCTGATGCTTCAGTTACTGAACCCGAAAGGTTTTATTGCCTGTCTGCCCATTGTGACCATTCAGTTTCCGGCACTGAATATCGTCGGATTACAAGCGTTGATTTTGTCCATCGCATTATCTGTGTTCGCTTTCGGGGCGCCCTTAAGTTATTCACTCACCGGCAGGCTAATAGGTCAACGAGTGAACAGATCTGTGTTTTTCAAAAAGTTCCAACTCTTCATGGCACTCTTATTAGCTTATGTAGCGATGAAAATTGCCTACACTCATATTTACATTGATTTATTCAAACACCTTTAAATTCATTCACCCTTTAAATGCGAGCTGAAAAATTAATGAAATTCGATACTAAACTAGCCATTGTTGTTGCCGAAGACTTAGCCATCTGGCAAAAATTAAATGTCGTTTCTTATATGTCTTCAGGCATTGTCGCTCAGCACCCTGATATAATTGGTGCAAGCTATGAGGATGCAAATGGCGAAATCTATCTCCCCATTTGCATCCAACCCACCATTATTTTATCTGCGTCAAGAGCCAAGTTTTCAACTTTTATCAGCAGAACAAAAACGCATTGTATTCACCCAGCCATTTATATCGAAGACATATTCAGCACAGAGCTATGAACACTCTCCCCAAGAATAGTTACTTTGTTAACTTAGATGTCTCATTTAGTTTCTCGGAAATTTCGTCAGATACTTATATTAAAAACAACTCGACAAGCTCACCTGATTTTATTTTAATATCATCATCTAAAGCGAATTGATACAAGAACTCTCCATTAACTAAGTACACTCTAACATTTTTAATCTTATAAGCATCGCTTACAATATTATAAGCATTTGAAAAGAAAAGCATTATATAAATATCTGTATATTCACTTTTTGAATTTATTATTGGTCTCTCTAAAGACATAATACTGCCTGAAACATGAATTGGATTAATCTTACATTTTACTCCCTTGCTAATGTAACTCATCTTATGACAACACCCAAATTCTATTAGAAATAACTCCTCAAGAAATAATATTTCATTGTTAAAACGCTCACTTACACTCACCTCATTATATTCTATCTTCTTTCTTTTTTTATCCATTTCAGAGTAAATAGATGACTTTCTTAAATTGAAAACATTCCTGAAAAATTTAATCAAACAAAACTCCATCTAATCAACACAAGTTTGAAATAAATTATACATGTTCGTTATGAAAAAATCGAAAACTCTCTATACTCCAGCACTTTTCCAGACTGATTAAACCTGTATTTCTATTATAAAAACAACCATTTATATAGCGTGCCATTATAAACCAAGCCATATACAGTCGTGGAGACTAAAATGGTATCGTCATAAAACCTATTGACATAATCACCTTGATTTACCACTTTAATCCGCTCCAAAAACCCAGGGGAGAGCGTGATTTTGACTAAAAAAACGTTCACGATCTCACCCTAATGACCATAGCGGCCAAAAAATTTTTCTATCGCGGGGGCCGCCCTCGTTTGCAGGGTTATCGCCTTCAGAAGAACCTATGTTGCTGGCGCATCGCGACTATGAAGAAACGATGTATCAAAAGCTGGAGCAGATTAACCGCTTGAGTCAGGGTGTTGAATAGTTCGGTGGCTTTGCCTGTCAGGCGATAAGTATTGGCAGGTCAAAAACATGATTAATGTCACAATCAATCATTATGTGAACTTTTTTCGCAGTTCTATCCTTATTAAGAAATTCTCACATAAGGACTTTGACAATGCCTCCATCAGATAAAAAACATGTCAATTTTTCAGAAGAACATGAACTCAACAATCGTCTACGGCAAAACAACAAAAGGCAAACTGAAGCAAACCGGGAGCAATTAAAAGAAATAGCCAAACAGGCAAAAGAGTCACTTTTGGTAAGAATCGGCTAACCCATGCCGAATTAGATGCTGCCATTAATAAAAATAAGAAGGATTTAGAGTAATGTCTACTACGCCAATTATCTATGAAATCACTCTAGCTTGGAGAGAAGAAGGTCAAATCAAAGAAAGCCCTGATCCAATCAAAATGGACTTTTGCCCAAGAGTTGGTGATGTTATTAATCTTGACGGTTACTACCATGAAGTGGTTTCAGTTGAGTACAAATCCAATCAATCTATCTGGCCTACTGTTTATGTTAATGTGATTGGCGACTCTAAAGCACATGAAACATGGGTTGCAAATAAGCTATCTGAAACGAAACCCAAAAGTTTCTGGATGTAATAACTTTCAATTCTACCCTTTTGGCAATCGGTAAGCATACTCAACCCCACCCGCCAGATTCGCAAATGCCTGGCGGGTGCCATAGGCTTTTTCTGAGAGCCGCCGCAGTAACGTACTCACCCATGAGTTCTTCAGGTCGCAAGGCTGCCCGATGTGAGCCAGTCAACGCCAGCAGTCGAAGCGCTGAAAAAACACCAGACAATCCCCTGATGCTTCCATCAATAGAAATTGATGTATTACTGCGGGAACATGGTAAAATCGTACGTTTTTTATATCTGCCCCAAATGCCCTACATTGAGCGAGCAACAGTAAACGCATGAATTTAAAGAAGATTAACGAATACCCGAAATACTGGGCCGAGTGCTATGGAACAGCGCCGTTTCTGCCGACAACGCGTGAAGAAATGGACGCGTTAGGCTGGGATAGCTGTGACATTATCATTGTGACCGGTGATGCGTATGTCGATCACCCGAGCTTTGGCATGGCGGTGATCGGTCGGGTACTGGAAGCTCAGGGGTTCCGTGTCGGGATTATCGCTCAGCCCGAGTGGAACAATAAAGAGGCCTTCATGGCGCTGGGTCAGCCGAACCTGTACTTTGGTATTACGGCCGGCAACATGGACTCGATGATCAACCGCTATACGGCGGATCGCAAGCTGCGCCATGATGACGCCTATACCCCGGACAATGTTGGCGGCAAGCGTCCTGACCGCGCGGTGCTGGTGTATTCGCAGCGTTGCCGTGAAGCCTATAAAGACACCCCGATTGTGCTGGGTGGCATTGAAGCCAGCCTGCGCCGTCTGGCGCATTATGATTACTGGTCTGATAAAGTGCGCCGTTCCGTGCTGTTTGATGCCAAAGCAGACATTCTGCTGTTCGGTAATGCCGAGCGGGCACTGGTTGAAGTGTCACACCGCATTGCCAGCGGCGAAGACATCAGCACCATGACAGACATCGCCGGTACGGCGGTGATCCTGAAAGAAGCCCCTGCCCATTATAAAATTATCGATTCCACCCGCATCGATAAGCCGGGCAAATCTATGGTGATGCCTAATCCGTACGCCACCGAAGAAGTCTGCGAGACCAATAAATCCAAAGCCGATGCTGAGCCGGTTAAAGCTCAGACGGTGCAGATTCAGCCTTCCCGCCACGACGCTTTTACCAGCGCCGTGCGTTTGCCTTCTTTCGAGAAACTGCGCAACGACCGCATTTTGTACGCCCATGCCAGCCGTGTGATGCACCTGGAAGCGAACCCTTATTCTGCCCGCGCACTGATTCAGCTGCACGGTGACCGTGAATTATGGGTCAATAAGCCGCCTATCCCGCTCACCACTGAAGAAATGGATTTTGTGTTTGGCCTGTCGTACGCACGGGTACCGCACCCTTCCTACGGAAAAGCCAAGATCCCGGCTTATGACATGATCAAGACCAGTGTCAACATCATGCGAGGCTGTTTTGGTGGCTGCTCTTTCTGCTCGATTACCGAGCACGAAGGCCGGATTATTCAAAACCGCTCTCACGAGTCGATTTTGCAGGAACTGGAAGACATCCGCGACAAAGTGCCCGGCTTTACCGGCACCATTTCCGATTTGGGTGGCCCGACGGCGAACATGTACCGTCTGGGTTGTTCCGATCCCCGCGCCGAGAAAAACTGCCGTCGTCCGTCGTGCATTTTCCCGAAAATCTGTGAGAAGCTGGATACTGACCACAAACACACCATAGATCTGTACCGCAAAGCCCGGGAAGTGAAAGGGATCAAGAAAGTGATGATCGCCTCGGGTGTGCGTTACGATCTGGCTATCGAATCACCGGAATACATCAAAGAGCTGGTGACACACCATGTGGGTGGTTATCTGAAAATCGCGCCTGAGCATACTGAAAAAGGCACGCTGGATCTGATGATGAAACCGGGCATGGGCACCTATGACCGCTTCAAGGAGCTGTTTGAAAAATACAGCGCCGAAGCCGGCAAGAAACAATATCTGATCCCGTACTTTATTTCGGCCCATCCGGGTTCAACCGATGACGACATGCTGCATCTGGCATTGTGGCTCAAGAAAAATGATTACCAGTGCGATCAGGTACAGAACTTCTACCCGTCGCCTATGTGTAATGCCACGGCCATGTATCACTCGGAAACGAACCCGCTGAAACGCGTTAAGTACAAACAACGGGAAGATCTGTTTGTAGCCAAAGGCGAGCGTCAGCGTCGTCTGCATAAAGCCTTGCTGCGTTACCATGATCCGGCTAACTGGCCGCTGATCCGTGAAGCATTGATCAGCATGGGTAAAAAACACCTGATCGGCGACCGCGCCGACTGTCTGGTGCCCGCTGAAGGCAGCGACGCAGCCCTGACGCCGGCAACCCGTCGCGGTTCAAGCCGGCACGGTGCCAAGCGTTTCGCCACCAAGCACCCGAATCAGCCGGATATCCGTAAAGACGGAACGACACAACGCAAGGGTCCAGGTAAACCGAAAACCCAGGCTGGCAGCAGTGCTCAGGGTAGCGGCAAACCACAAGGCGCTGGCAAACGTCCGTCATCGCCGGGTAAGCCTCAGACTCGCGGTAAGCCATCAGCCAAACGTGGCGCACGGGCCTGATACTAAACCCAGCCGCTTTAAATAATGATCAAAAAGGCAAGAGCGATGCTCTTGCCTTTTTCATTTCAGGGGGAACTAACAGTGACTGACTGTTAGGCGACGACTTTCTCTGTCGAGACTGCTGCCGGGCCTTCACTCATAAAGCTCTCATGCAGCGCACAAATTGCGCCGTGATAATCACTGTCTTTCACCACAAACTGCACATCAACGTTACGCAGGGAAGCGTGAGCAGCTTTAGGACTGATATCTTTATCCAGCAGGGACAATACACCCTGACTCATGGTTTTATTGGTATCGATAGCCGAACCTATAACCGAAATCAGCGCCACCATTTTTCCGGTGATCTTCGCCTTCGGATAACGCTTCTCTGCTTTGGACAGCACCTTGTTCTGGCTTGATGTACTGCCGTCCAGATAGTAAGTCACAGAGTTGGCGTTCATCTCTTTACTGATCAGCTGAACGTTCTCTTCGCGGATGATTTCCATCAGCTCATAGCTGACGTCTTCCACCTGGCCGACCATAGCCTGATCAAATAAATGCAGCGCAAAGACCTTATCCCGGCCGGCAATAATCTCGGCTTTACCCGTATTAGGCTGGTAATGCTGAGAAATTAAGGTGCCCGGATGTTCTGGTTCAAAGGTATTTTTTACCGCCAGCTCAATACCGGCACGACGAAGTCCTGAAGCGGCGTTAGGGTGAATCGCTTCCATACCCAGGTTAGCCAGCTGGTCAGCAACGTCATAGTTACTTTTTCCAATCGGGCGAACATGCTCAGGACCAACGATACGCGGGTCGGCGCTGCTCAGGTGATACTCTTTATGGATCACTGCGCGGCTGGCCTTGCTCAATACCGCCAGACGACTGAATGTCATCTCACTGTAACCGCGATCATAAGTCTTCATCAAACCTTCATCACAGTAGACATAGCCGGTGACGATTGGCAGTTCTTTGCTCAGATCGATATCTTTGATCGCATCCAGAATCACAGCATCCAGATCGCCCTGGACATTGTTCTCAGCGCCCCAGCCCGACAAATCAACAAAGCGAGAGTTAATACCCAGGTTATTCAGCATCAGCGTGGTATTAAAGGCAGAATGCGCTTCACCAATAGAAGACAGAAACTCGCGGATTTGCGGCAGATAACTGGTCAGAGAAAACTGTCCGTACTGACAGGTTTCCAGAATATTTTCGATACAGGTAATAGCGTTAGCAATACGCTCTTTGACAAAATTATCGGCACGGTTACGACAGAACAGCTCAGGAAACATAGTGTCGTTAATCAGCAGCATACGCTGCTCCAGTGCTTTCAATTTCTCACGCCATACATCATTGCGTTCTGCAATGTAGCGGAAGATACCCGGCTCACCGGTTCGCTTGCATTCCAACAGTGCGTCAGTGATACCGCCATAGGCCGAAACAACAAACATACGTTGATAAGGATTGTCTGGATAGAGCAGGATATTGTCCATTACCGCATCGAACGCAGACATGGAAGTACCGCCAATCTTTTCAACGGTATGAGTCATGGTAACTCCTTTTATTTTCATCAGCTAAGCGAGAGCGCTTAGCCTGATGGTTTTGAAAGGCGGTTTGCACCGCCTTCCGGTAACCCTCAGGTTGATATCGCAAGGAGGGTTAATCACTTGCGTCAATACAGCTGCGATTATTCGGCTGCTGGGTAAACACCGTCTTTGTCGTGGACTTCCATGCCCGTCAGTGGCGGGTTAAACACACAAGCCATCACCATATCGACACCTTTATTGGCACGCAGTTGGTGTTCATCATGCTTGTCCAGCACATACAGGGTGCCAGGCTTGATCTCGTAAGTCTTGCCATCGGCTGTGGTCTGGATTTCCCCTTCACCCGACACGCAATACACAGATTCCAGATGGTTCTTGTAATGAATATGGGTATCGGTATTGGCAAAGATAGTGGTGATGTGGAACGAAAAGCCCATGTTGTCATCACGCAGCAACATGCGGACACTTTCCCAGTTACCGTTTTCAGCCACTACCCGGCGTTCGCTGTTCTGGCACTCTTCAAGGGTGCGTACAATCATTCTTATTCTCCTTAAGACGCTTTCTTCATGCTGGATTTTGCATACTCAGCCACCGCTTTTTCAAAGATGTGCAGGCCTTTTTCCAGTTCCGCTTCACTGATAGTCAGCGGGCAGAAGAACTTCAGCACTTCATCATCCGGACCAGCGGTTTCGATAATCATGCCGTTTGCAAAACACAGCTTACCGATTGCACCCGCAAATTCACCATCGTGACAGGCAATACCCTGCATCAGACCGCGGCCTTTGATTTTTTCAAATACTGCCGGGTACTGCTTGAGTACTTTTTGCAATGTTACGTTCAGCTGGGCAGCGCGTGCATTGATGTGCTGCTCAAACTCGTCGTTGTGCCAGTAGGCTTCAATAGCGACTGCGGCTGTCACGAACGCGTGGTTGTTACCACGGAACGTACCGTTGTGCTCGCCCGGCAACCACTTATCCAGCTCCGGTTTCAACAGTACCACCGCCATTGGCAAACCGTAACCACCGATAGATTTAGACAGGGTCACCATATCCGGTTTGATACCGGACGGCTCAAAGCTGAAGAAAGTACCGGTACGGCCACAACCTGCCTGAATGTCGTCGACAATCAGCAGAATGTCGTGACGTTTACAGATAGCGCTCAGGCGCTGTAACCACTCGTCGGAAGCCACGTTCAGACCACCCTCACCTTGTACGGTTTCGAGGATGACAGCAGCCGGTTTATCCAGGCCGCTGGAGTTATCAGTCAGCATAACTTCAAACAGTGCCAGACCGTCCAGGTCGGCGTAACCTTCATATGGCAGGCGGGTTACACCGCTCAGTGCCATACCCGCACCACCACGGTGATGCTGGTTACCGGTAGCCGCCAGTGCACCGTAAGACACACCGTGGAAGCCGTTCGTGAAGGCAACAATGTTCTGGCGTCCTTTGACTTTACGCGCCAGTTTCAGTGCCGCTTCAACGGCGTTAGTACCGGTTGGACCAGTGAACTGTACTTTGTAGTCCAGACCACGAGGGGTCAGGATGTAATTCTTCAGGTTTTCAAGAAATGTCGCTTTTGCTTCGGAATGCATATCCAAACCGTGCGTCAGGCCATCTTGATCGATGTAATCCATCAGTGCTTTTTTCAGCACCGGGTTATTATGGCCATAGTTCAACGCACCAGCGCCTGCCAGGAAATCCAGGTAACGCTCGCCTTCGCTGGTGTTCAACCAGCAGCCCTTTGCGGATGAGAACACCACCGGGAAGTTTTTGGCGTAACATTGAACATTTGATTCCTGCGCATTAAAGATATTCATGACTTATCCTGTTTTGTCGTGATTTATTGTTTAAGTGGAATGCGATAGAGATATTCCGAGTCGTGTTCACCGTCGAAATGCTTCTCTTCATCGAGGAACAGCGAGACTTCACCTAAGTTACCGTTCGCCTGATCCACCTTCTTAAACAACGCCCAAGAGGCTTTATTGAGGCGGGTGATGGTCGTTTCGATACAGCGAATATCGCTGAGATCATCACGCGCCAGCAGTTGTTGAATCATCTTGAAAGCGAGCCCTTTACCACGCGCCTTCTCGCCGACAGCAACCTGCCATATAAACAGAGTGTTTTCCTTCTCAGGGACTCTGTAAGCCGAGACAAACCCTGCCATCTCACCGTCTGATTCAGCAACAATACATGTGTCTTTGAAGTGAGTGGTCTGCAGGAAATTGCAGTAAGAGGAGTTGGTGTCTAATGGGGGACAAGATTCGATCAGTGAATGCACTCGATTACCATCTGTTCGTTCCGGTTTTCGAAAAACAAACTCTTCCTGAGTCTTAGTCGATGTTTCTGGGTCTATTGCCCATGGTGCCATTGTAATCATTGGTCGCCACATTGTTTAGTGCTCTAATGAATTCAAAAACAATTATAGGGACTCGAATGATAAGATCAACCCCAATATTTATAAAAAATCACTGATTATACCCATAAGATATTGATATATATCCAGTTAATACCAGAAAATGATTACAAAGCCAATAATTACAGAACTAATCATATTGCTGTCATTAAAGCGACATCAAGCCACGATAAGTGAGATCTGCTGACCAGAAATGTTCAATTCAGTGGTGGGAAAAGAAGATAAGGACGTTTCAAGCCGCTGCCGCCAGACTCAGCGACTTGACGTTGAGAAGGAAAAAAATAAAGAATCCGTTAATTACCAGACATTACCTGGCAAGTTCCGTTGCCATAAAAACCGCAATAGCAATGACGGCACAGATCAGCATACCAATATACAGTTTTTTCTGATTTCGCTCGTCCAAAAATCGAGCCATGGCTACCGCCGCTGCAATCAGCAGAATTATCACTACAAGTTTAAGCATGCCTCCCCCTGTTGATGTCTGTTAATCGCCTGATTGTTATATCAAGGATATGTCCGTCTGTGAAATTCACTGCCAACTCTTCAACTTAGCACCAATTACAGAATCAGGCTGTTGCCGCTTCCGTTTCTGTACCGATTGAACACATTTCTGCGCTGAGCACCTGGTTCTTACCCTGCGATTTCGCCTGATACAGCGCCCTGTCTGCAGACGAGATAGTCGATTCCATTCCCTTGTGTAAAGGAGCAACACCAATGCTGACGGTAATGGCGCAAGATGTGTCTTCATCAATATCAATACGGCTGGCCTCTACTTTTGCACGGAAATCATCCAATGTCTTCAGGGCTGTCTCTGTGTCTGGTGCTTCCATTAACACCGCAAACTCTTCCCCACCGTATCGACACAGGACTGCTTGTGCCGGAAAACTGTATTTCATCAGACTCGCTATGTTCAGAATGACTTCGTCGCCAAGCAAATGACCGTAGGTATCATTGACCGACTTAAAGTCGTCTACATCAATCATGGCCAAAAAGTAGCCGGCGGCACTGTCCATCAGTTTCTGATCCATATGCTGACGAAGACTGTTCTTATTTTTCAGCCCCGTCATCTGATCTTCACTGCGAATGTGCTGAGTCAACAGTATCTGATTCAATGCGCTGAGCGTGTAATTGGCAATCATTTTGGCGAAAAATGGGTAAGCCGCACCAGGCTGGCATATATACAGCACACCGATCAGCTGACTTGCCGGGCGCTGGTAATCATTCTGTCTTGCGCTGTTGACTAAAGGCAGCCGTATACAGGGCTCGCTTGGCGCAATAAGGCGGACAATATCATCCTGCTCGGGCTTGCAGAATCGGCCAAGCTGCTGACAGCCAGCAATACGGCAAAGTAAATCTGCCGGCACATTTACCCGTAAGTTGTGATAGGCCTCTTCCAGCACTCCTTCATTGGCATTCATTACGAAAAGATACACCCGGCTACTGCCCATAGTATCGTTTAATAACGCAGACAGTTGCTCGTGCAGTTCATCGAATTCCTGCGCTTCAATTAACTGACCACCCACCTGATGAACGCGAGTATGCAGGTAGCCTGCCAGTAAAATAAAAAATACGACGACCAGAAAAGTGCCGCCCACAGCGCCCACTTTCAAAGCATTGGACGCAATTTCACTGTTGCTGGTGCCGGATAATAACACCCAGTTAAAATTATTGTTGGCATCGTAAACACTGAATTTATATTGATTATCATATTCGTAAGAAGGGATATTACCGTTACCATTGCCAGCCATGATTGTTGTCAGTAATTCGGGGTTTATACTGACAGAGTCTACGCCTAATCGTGCTTTATCGGGGTGAATAACAACTCTTCTCGTCTGCGGCTCAATCGCATAAACATAACCCTTCGTCATCGTTTTCAGATCGGAAAGATCATCGGACATCGCACCGGCATCAAGCTCAATAATGATCCTGACGTTTTTTTTTCCGGGTATCGCCAGTTTTTTCACCAGGGCAACACACCACTTTTTGGTGCTGTTACTGTGATAAAAATCAGACAGAAAAAGATCACCGATTTTCTGGCTTTCAGAATACCAGGGCCGTCGATTTACCCGCACATCAATCCCCGACAAGCGAAATCCGTCTGTCCCGTAATAGTCTGAATCTACCAGTAATCCGACTTCCAGAAATTTATTCTGGTTGTTAACCACATAGTTAGCCGCATCAAGAAATGCCGGGATATTACCTGATCCTTTCAGGATCTCAGATAATAAAAATAACTGATTCGTTGCCGCAATGTAATTCAGGTCTAAATACCCTTTTGCCACGTTCAAATTAGCCCGCGCCTGTGAGTATGCACTTTCCCGAATAGAACGATAATCTGAATAGCCTAAATACACCAGTGCTGACACCAGTAGAACAAGCAATGGAAGAACCATTTTAATCAAATACTTAGGCTTAAAGTTCATCTAAAATATCTATTGAATAAAACATCGGTCAAAATCTGAAAGTTGATGATTATATCTTAATCGCCGGATGCCTGTCGCAACCTAATTGACAAATAGCCACTGGTAGTAACACTTTACAACCGTTCCATTGCAATGAAGGAGTCACTGATACGACACCCGAATGTCATATAAGAAAATTAGTCTTATTTCTGACACTGATACCTTGATATAAGGGTTGAATCGACTATGGGAAACCACACCTACCGTACACTCTGGTTATCAGACATACACTTAGGGAACAGGGATTGTAAAGTCGACTATCTGTTGGATTTTTTATCCCGCTATCAGGCCGACACCCTGATACTGGTTGGTGACATCGTTGACCTCTGGTCGCTGAAATCGCGGTTTCACTGGCCGGAAAGCCACACCAAAGCTGTCCGCCTGTTACTGGAGCGAGCGGATCAGGGATGCCGGATCATCTATATTCCGGGCAACCACGACGAAGCCATCCGCAAGTTTATTCAGTTTAATCTTGGCAATGTTGAACTGGCACACCGCTACATCCACACCAGCGCAAACGGCAACCGCATTCTGGCTCTTCATGGCGATGAATTCGACAGCATGGTTTGCCACAGCAAACTGACCTCCTTACTGGGCGATGCCGGTTACGATTTCCTTCTATTCTTAAATCGCTGGTTAAACAGCTACCGCCGCTTAACCCGGCAACCATACTGGTCTCTGGCCAGTTACCTGAAAAGCAAAGTCGAAAAGGCCAACCTGGCGATTGCCAGATTTCGCCATGCCGCTGTCACTATGGCCAAACACAATGACGTCGATGCCATTGTCTGCGGCCACATACATCATCCGGAAATTACCGAACAGGATGGTATCGTATACCTGAATGACGGAGATTGGATTGAAAACTGCACGTTTCTGGCCGAGCACCATGACGGCGTGATCGAACTGATTCAGTGGACGGAACAGGCAAAATGCCTCGACAGCACGGAACGGTTTAAGGTCAACCCTCAGATCACCAGCCTGTTTGACAAAGACACAGAGAAACAAAAAGAGAAGCAGAAAGAAAAAGTGGCCTGAAAAAACGGCGGAGGCCTGAGCACTCCGCCGTAACCGTGTTTGTTACAGACAGCCTGCTATCAGGCTGTACTCACCAAACGTAATAACACCTGAACCGGGTGCTTCATCTTAATATGCTCAAAACGCTTTACCTGAGTTCGGCACGAATAACCGGTTGCCATGCAACGGTCGCCATCCAACTGTGCCAGATTCGGCTGCCAGCTGAGATTAAACACCCCTTTGGACGTCTCCAGCTTATCTTTCTCGTGACCAAAAGTGCCCGCCATGCCGCAACAGCCGACAGATACAGCTTTCATGCTGGCACCGAAGTGACGGAAAATGGCCGCCCACTCTTTCTCAGCGTTTGGCATCTTGGTTTTCTCGGTACAGTGGGCGAATAAATACCACTCACTGTCAGTACGGGGCGCCAACGAGGTTATTTCACTCAGCAATGGCGTCAGCCATTCATGGGCTGTCATTACTTTGAAATCACCGCGCTTATCACCCAGCATTTCATTGTATTCATCGCGATAACAGAGCACCAAAGCCGGGTCGACACCAACCATAGGCATACCCAGCTCATCAAGCTGATTGAGGAAGTCGGCGGTGTTTTTCGCTGTTTTGGCAAACTGACGCAGGAAACCTTTGACATGCTGCGCCTTGCCGTTGGGCTTAAACGGCACCAGCATAGGTTTCTTACCGAGCTTTTCAATCAGATGGACAAAGTCGCGCACCACTTCCGCATCGTAGTAGCTGGTGAACGGGTCCTGCACAATCAGCACATACTGCTGCCGCTCTTCTTGAGACAAAGCCTGCAGCCACTGCAGATCAAACCGGGTTGCATGGCTGCCCGCCAGTCCCTGCATCAGCGTCGGCACCGACAGTTCAGGCATATCCACATAGCCGAGCACTTTCGCCGTCAAAGATTTTGACCAGCCGGGCCGCATTACGGCATTGACCAGTGACGGGGCTTTGGCCATAACCGGCAGATAACTTTCTACATAGCCAACCAGATAGTCTTTGGCAGGACGCTGGTAACGGCTGTAGTACATGTTAATGAAACGCGAGCGGAAACTCGGCACATCCACCTTGATCGGGCACTGACTGGCACAGGCTTTACACGCCAGACAGCCGTTCATGGCTTCCATCACTTCGTGCGAATAATCGTACGCTTTACGCTGAGATCCGAAGGTATTGCGGAAGCGATCGATGATTTGCTTCACCGTCGGCGACTTTTCCATCAGATCCTGTTCCAGCCTGACCGGGTCCACACCCTGATCGGCCAGCAAACGCAGCCATTCACGAACCAGTCCGGCCCGCCCTTTCGGCGAGTGACGGCGATCGGCACTGACTTTCATCGACGGGCACATGGGTGAGCTGGTGTCGTAGTTAAAACACAAGCCGTTGCCGTTACATTCCATCGCCTGCTTGAAGCTGTCTCTGACTTTCACCGGGATCTGGCGGTCAAAATAACCACGCTTTAAGCCATCCACTTTCACCAGTTCAGCATCGCTGTCTAGTGGGGTGCAGATCTTGCCCGGGTTCAGCCTGTTGAGTGGATCAAAAGCTGCTTTTATACGGCGCAGTTCGGTAAACAGCTCTTCACCGAAAAACTCAGGTCCGTATTCCGAACGGTAGCCTTTACCGTGCTCACCCCACATCAGACCGCCGTATTTGGCGACCAGCGCCACCACCTGATCGGAGATTTCCTTCATCATTTTTTCTTGCGCCGGATCGCACATGTCCAGCGCCGGACGCACATGCAGTACACCGGCATCGACATGACCGAACATGCCGTAATGCAGCTGTTTCTCATCCAGTAACTGGCGGAACTCAACAATGAAGTCAGCCAGATTTTCCGGTGGGACACAGGTATCTTCGGCAAAGGGAATCGGTTTCTGCCAGCCTTTGGCAGCCCCTAACAGACCCACGGCTTTTTTGCGCATGTTGTAGATCTTGTTGATGCTGTCCAGGTCGTCACACACCTGAAAACCAATAATCCCCTGCTGACCAATTAAACTGTTCAGGCGCTCACCCAGTTGCTGTACCTGGCGCTTGACCAAATCAACATCATTACCGGCAAATTCAACAATATTGATGCCCTGCATGTCCTTACCCGGCACATCGGTGATCAAATCGCTGACGGTGTGCCAGACAATATCCTGGCGGGCGAGATTAAGGACTTTTGAATCCACAGTTTCGACGGACAGTGCCTGGGCTTCCACCATCACAGGCGCATTACGCAGCGCCGCATCAAAGCTGTCATACTTAATATTCACCAGTGCCCGGGCTTTAGGGATAGGGGTGATATTGAGTTTGGCTTCGGCAATAAAGGCCAGAGAACCCTCGGCACCACACAGCAGGCGCGCCGGGTCAAAATGAGTCAGCGCGTCGTTGAACACATTTTTCAGATCGTAACCGGTCAGAAAACGGTTCAGCGGCGGGAATTTATCCAGAATTTGCTGACGTTTTTCACGGCACACTCTCGCCGCCACACCAATGGCTTCAGCAACCTGACCTTTCTGCTGTGCGATCCGGGCCAGCCCGTCTTGCGTCAAAGGCTCGGTATCCAGCACTGAGCCATCAACCAGTACCGCTTTCAGTGCCAGAACGTGATCTGAGGTTTTACCGTATTGCAGCGATCCCTGACCGGACGCATCCGTATTGACCATGCCGCCAATGGTCGCCCGGTTACTGGTAGATAAATCGGGGGAAAAAAAGAAACCATGAGGGCGAAGCGCGTCATTGAGCTGGTCTTTGATCACCCCGGTCTGCACTCTGACCCAGCCTTCCTGCGGATTGATCTCAAGAATCTGGTTCATGTGGCGCGAAAGGTCGACGACGATACCCGGTGTCAGCGACTGACCGTTAGTCCCGGTGCCGCCTCCGCGTGGAGAAAAACTGACCTGCTGAAAAGCGGGCTGCTGGCCCACTTTTCCGACCAGCACCAAATCATCCACAGATTTAGGAAAGACGACAGCCTGAGGTAATTGCTGATAAATACTATTATCGGTTGCGACAGCCAGACGGCTGGCATAGGTGCGTTCAACATCGCCAGAAAATCCTGCGTTTTCCAGCGCATCCAGATACGACAGTACGATGTCATCGATACTGTTCTCAAACGTCAGTGCGGGTAACATTGCTCTCCTTGTCCAGTTTTAGGCTATCCTGCTTTCACTGGCTCCATATTAATCCAGACAATTATGCCTGTTTGATATAATCGTTTGCGCTCACTTTACCGCACTCAAGTCATGAAACAAAGTGCCAGACACAGCTTACTGACAGGTTTCTGTTTGCTTTATCCGTAAGCTTGCCGGGGCAGCGTCTTTAAGCCGTTTCCGGCTCAGCCAATAACTTCAGCATCAATGACGAACCCGCCACCAGCCAGACCGCCAGCAAAAATGCGCCGGCTGCACGCAGCCCCAGAATAATAAGGCTGACAGTACAGGCATTGACCATCACAGCAGAGAAGTAAGCGAACGCGCCAGACCCTGCCAACAGCACCAAAGCCACCGCAATATGCCGGTGCACAGACAGTGTCAGGCTTCTTTTAGGTAACACATCCAGACTGAGAAACACCCCCAGTGAGATGGCAAACAGATAGGTGTGCGCCGGCTGCAAGGTTAAGCCGGCCGCCACACCGGTGAGGACAGTAATCCCCAGCCATACCGACTTTCCCCGTATGGCGGTCGGGGTGATCAGCCGGGAGAACAGGATCAGCAGCAGAATACCGATGACTATTGCCGCTACCGTATCGGAAATAAAGTGCACGCCAAACCAAACACGGGCCAGCGCCTGACCCAGGATCAGAGCGCTAACCACCAACAAGCCCGCCCCGGCGCGGAACCGTGATTTTCCTGCGCACAGTTTCATCCAGAACATTCCCCAGATAACAGTGGCTAACAGGGTATGCCCGCTCGGAAAACTGAACCCGTAGGCATTGCCGTTTTGCAGTGCCGGCACCAGATAAAACGGACGCGGCAGATTGAAAACTTGTTTCAGGCAGGTTGAGACCAGGATGGTAATCACGGTGGCGGCAAGCAACTGCAACATTGCAGTAGGTCCGAATAAGGAAGCAATAACAGCAATTAGCAAGAACACAAACCAGTATTCGCCGGAAAGATTCAGCAGCCACATCAGGCTGTCCAGCACAGATTTTGCGACATCCGGCAGGGCGTTACCCCAGTCCTTAAAGGCCTTGATCACAATCAGTTCAGCCTGATGAAATGCGCTTGCCCGGTCACTGATATCGGTATAAAAAACCACCTCGCTCTCTGGCGTTTCCATCATCCACTGATATAAGTAGGCAGTATCTTCGGGGTAGCGATATTCAGCGGGTGCTAAAGACAGCGGTGACATCAGGTATACAGCTTTCACTTCCCGGCTGAAGTCCACCGCTTGCCAGGCTGCAATCTGCTGGCGCTGGTCGCTTTCCTCTTGTTCAGCAACCAGAATCGGTTGTGTCGTTACGCAAGCAAATATCGCCGCTCTGCCCCTGAACTGCAAAAGCTTTATCACGTCGACATCTAATCCGGTTTCTTCCAGCGCCTCTCTTCTGGCCGCCTCACTGGCAGTATCCTGACTGTCAATATAGCCGCCCGGAATGGATAACTTCTGAGTAATGACCTCAGACACCATGACCATCTGCTTACCATGCCGGATAACACAGGCTGCCCCAACAAGACTGGCAGGCTGTTCGTCATGCGGTTCAACGGAAACAACGCGCTGGTTGTTCACTTCTTCGGCATGCACATTCCACGAAAGAACAGCAAACAGAGAAGCGAACACGGTAAAAGCGAGCATGATAAAAGCAGACGGAAAAAGGGCACGCTGTCTGATCACTGAAAACCTTTCATTTTTAAACTATTACCTGTGGCAAGTTTATCAATACGGAGTATATGCGACCATTAAAATGCCATAAATGATCATGTTATGTTAATTTCATTTTATTGTTTCTGGTATCAGAGCTTTACCGCAACGTGAGAAATTCCCACAATACAGCGCATCCAATAAGCCGTTAAGACAATGATGACTCAAAATACACCAACAGTGCTGGCGCCGGATTATTACCGCCACAACTTTGATTTCCTGCTGCGCAGTGTCCGGCAGCAATATCATGATCTATTGAGCCATAGCGAGCACTGGTGGCTGAATACTTACTCCCGGCTTACGCCCGATGCCAAACAGTTGTACATCCGAATGTTGTCCCGCAAGGGCAGATACTTCCGCGTCAGCAAACTCAGCTACCCTGAAATCCGGCATACAGAAAACGCCATTGAGGAGCTTCTGAGCAACAAATTTCTTACCTGCAATGAAGCAAACTGGCCGGTGGATGAGATCTTGGATTTATTCACCAAACCAGAACTGCTTAAGATCTATAGAGAGAAACACTCCCCTGATGCGCGCACAAATGACCAAGCGTTAAAGCAGGCCAGAAAAGCGGATCTCACCGCAGCCATACTCGCCACGTCACCGGCCATATCGGCATTCAACGAACCCATCATACATGTTGAACATCAGGCGCACCTGACAATCTTCTTACTGTTGTTTTTCGGCAACCAGTATCAGGATTTAAGCCAGTTTGTTCTGACTGATTTAGGCCTGCATATCTTTGAAAACTATCAGGTCGACCCGACAACCCGCCTGTTTCAGCAGCGACAGCACATACTGGAATGGCTGTCCCTTGAAGCCTTAGCGGCCGAATACGAACAGCTTTCACTCAGCAAAAGGGCCCAGGCAGTGAGGCAATTTGCCGGTCGCCTGCCCGGCCCCTGCACATGGCCGCCGCTGGAACGGCGACGGCAACGATTGTTCAACCGGGTTGCCCGGGATCTTGAGCGCCTGGGCGAATATGATCTGGCGTTGTTTCTGTTTAATCACACTGCGCTACCGCCCAGCCGCGAACGCCGGGTGCGGATACTGGAAAAACTGCAGCGTCACTCAACCGCTTTGGCCATCTGCCGGCAGATGTTGTCAGCGCCCTTTAATGAAGAAGAAGCCGAAGTCGGACAACGCCTGGCGCATAAACTCAGCCGTACACTAAACCTGCCGGTAGCACAGGCGATCAAAGACACTTTTACGCTGGAGACACTCACACTGCCTGCCAGTGGAGAACGTGTCGAGTTAGCCGTTGCTAACCATTACCGGCAAGCGGGATGGCGTGTTCACTACACCGAAAATGCCCTGATATGCGGCTTATTTGGCCTGGCATTCTGGGACATTATTTTTGCCTCTGTTTCCGGGGCCTTTCTTAACCCCTTCCAGCGGGCGCCCCGCGATATGTACCACAGTGAATTTTCAGAGCGCCGGCGTGACATGCTCACAGCCCGCCTCAATGCTATCCGCACAGAAACCTGGAACCACTGGCTGGCTGTTTATCAGCAAAAACAAGGAATCACTAACGACTGGGTGAACTGGGCTATTCTGACGCCAGCGCTGGTTGAGGAGACGGTATCTTGCTTAAACGGCGAGCAACTGTATGCCATGCTGTCACGCCTGTTGTTCGATCCACGCCATAATCGCAGCGGCCAGCCTGACTTGGTAATGTTCAAAAGCGGGCATATTCAGTGGGTCGAAGTGAAAGGGCCGGGTGATACCCTGCAGGCCAATCAGAAGCGCTGGCTGCGGCTGTTTCAGCAACTGGGACTGGATGCCAGAGTGAACCATGTTGTCTGGCAAATGTGAACTGAATCAAGGATGGTAAAAATGACGTCAATTTTTAGAAAACAAAAGGGTTCAAATAGTCGTTTACTGAGAGTATAAGCTAAGCTCTAATCACAAGAAGTACAGAAAAGTGGGTGGCGATCATGCAAGCGACGAGAACAATCAATAAAGTCCGCTACGGTCGGAAATCCGGGCCCATGACTGCTTACATTTACCGCGATAATCTTGCTGAACTTAACCCTTTCGTGCTCTGGGATCATTTTGACGCCAATGGCATCAAGCAGGAAACCGGGCTCGACTATCACGGCCATTCCGGCATTGAAGCGTTCAGTTACCCGGTAACGGGCACCCTGCATCATATCGATTCCTGCGGCTGCACTGTGACAATGCAAACAGGCGATCTTCAAATCATGACATCCGGTAACGGTGTCGTTCACAAAGATACCATGCAGCCTCTCGGCGGCCGTGCTGAATCCTTCGCACTCTGGACCGCCTTACCAGCCGGGGAGCAGGAAATGGCCGATGCCTCCAGCCAGTATGCTTGCACTCAGAATCTGCCACTGGTCGAAGAAACGGATGCAACAACCAAGGTGCTGATCGGCCAGTACAAAGAGGCCATCAGCCCTATAGCTTCCAGCATACCTGTGACTTACCTGGATATTATGATTTCGCCTTACGGTGGCTGGTACTGGGAGCCGGATGAAGAGCTGGTCGCTGGTTTTGTCTATCTGCGCTCAGGATCGGTATACATAGGGGCAAACCAGCTTTATCCGCAGCAAATGGGAATACTGAAACCGTCCGCTTTACCCATACATATCAAAACCAGCCAGAAAGGGGCCCGCTTGTTTCTGGTGTTAGGCCAGCCGCTCAAACAACCTTTGCTCAGCTCCGGGGCTTCGGTGCATTCCAACCAGGAAAATATGCATCTGGCCTGTGACAAGATCGCCAAACTGATGGGCGGTAAAGTCGGCTCTGAAATCAGTTCCTGAGCAGGCCGAAAGTGTTTACTGCCTGCTCCGCTGATACAGCCCGCCCCTTCTTCGATTATGTGTGACTCATCGTCAGGTGTTGCTAACTGTGCGTTGTTATTTAAGCGCTTCTGTGACCTATCTTGCAGGTGCCGTTTGAATGGAACCACACTGCCTGGGTTTTCTTTCTGGCGATCAGTAAGGGGCCATCATCAAAAAACAGGAAGTTTTTCCAGTTACGCTTAAACACCCCCCAGCTTGTCTCAATCAGGTTATATTTTTCATAACAAAAATAGACGGGGGTGTTGTCTTCCCAATCAAGGAAGTCTGCTAATACCTCAGGTAATGCCGGTTCATCGTCATCCCACGCTGCCTGCCACTCGACAGTCTCTGTCCAGTTTTTATCCTCGCCGGCCCAGTCATCCTTGCCGAAGTGATCCGAATCCGGGCTCTGGCTGCTGATATGCTCGCGCCATAATGTGGCCGATCTGGCCTGGGACAAAGGCTTAATCTGTACCAGATCCTCAGCCGGAACTGGCATAGAAGCATGAGTGAAAATCCATTTACGGGAATAAGTGTTAATGTCGATGTAATGCATTATCTGATTCAGAATAAAGTGAGACCGGGAAATGTACCGCAGATAAGGCTTTGATGCCAGAACCAGGCTATCAATGAGAAATATTATAGGTAGTTAGCTCCGGGTCGATCCCGGAGCCGACAAGGGTCAGATCCCAGCAGGCCTGACCCGGTCACGTCACTCATTCATTCCGGTTACTTGGCGTTCCAGAAATTACTGACCCAGCCACCCGCCTGATCATCATAATGATTACCACTGAACAAGTGCGTCTCTTCGCTATGGGGATCCGCCGACCTGGATTCCAGTAACTGGTGGATATGGTTTGCCATTGGATCACTGCTGCCTTCAAGCTGCTTTCTTATCGCGACCTCCTTTATGATTTGCAGCCGATAGACACCATTTGCCTTTTTCATCCTGTCCTCCTGCTCATGGGTTGAACCTTAACAATGCTCACTTTTTACAAGCTTTGTACCTCAAGGGCCCATAAAACATAGGTTCCCATCCTAAAAGCGTCAAATTTCCGACACCAGGATGTCACATTGCTTTGCTAAGGCAGGCGAAATGACTCACCAGAGATCAACCAATTATGCAGCCATACCGGTTGTTATCTTGCCAGCTACACTTAACATTTACGCTAAGCCACTGAATTTACTGACTGAGAAATGACATAAAAACTTCATAAATCAGATATGCTGCGAAGACACTTTATCAGGCATGCTTTACCGGAAAACCAGCCACATACCACACACCGGTAGCAGTCACCGGCGCAACGGCTAAAAATAAGTGTCTCATCTGTGGATTGCTTGCACAGTTCAATTAACATAACCAGACATATTGGTTACGCTTAAATAGGCCTTATTATTGGGCTAGGTACCACTGGGGAGGTTTCGTGAAAAGACTTACTCTGTCTGCATTGCTGCCGCTTTGCCTGGCATCTTCTAACCTTATGGCTTCCCCGCCCGTTGAGTGGCATCAGTGCGTGAAAACGCTGACCTACGATCTCTTCTACGGTAGCCATAAAATCGGTTATTTCGAGCGCAAGTTAAGCTGGCAAGACAATCAACGCGTTGATATCCAGTCCACCAGCCGTCTGTCGGCCATAGTGGCGAAAACCCATTATCAGCAGCAAACCCGTGTAGTCTGGTCCGACGTTAAAAACTCGTTTCTCACACAATCTTTTCATAGGAATATCACAGGATTACTTGATGGCGAGACACGCGGCAGCTTCAATCAGGATGGCACCCGCTCAGACATTATCACTGATGGTGAGAAACTCAGCTTTAACAGTAATGACCTGCCGTTGCTGGATATAGAAGCCGTTGCCAGCCAGATGCGGCTGAACCTGATTCAGGGCAAACAGACTTTTGATTTCAAGATGCAGGAGTCAGACGAAGTGAATCACTACTTTTTCAGAGTCGCAGGTAAAGAAAAACTACAAACCAATTACGGCAGTGTCGAGACCATACGGGTTGAGCAAATCAAAAAGCCCGACCGGGAAGTCAAATTCTGGTTCTCACCCGAGCTGGACTATCAACTGGTTCGCGGCACTTATAAGCGCAAAATTCTCGATTTAAAAGCCGTACTGCGCACGAAACGGGAAGTCTGCCCGCAAAGTTATTTCAGCAACAATCTTGATGAGATGACAGTCAACACAGTCACTGATCAGAAATAGCCGGCGTGCCGCGGCTATTTCTGGAACGCTTTACCGCCAATCATTTTAAAGGCAGGCGTGCCACGTATCAGGGTATCGCGGGCAAACACTTGCTCACAATTCGGGCACTGGCAGGGTAAAAGCGTATAATCTTTCACGATTCTTTCTTTGAAACACTTCACCAGTGCCCCCTTTCCCCCTTTGCGGTACTTAAACAGACGCGTACGGCACTGGCTGCAGAAAATCTCAACTGTGGTGTCCGGCCCTTTCTTACTGGGCTTAGCCATGAATCCGCGCCGGAGAGATCAAACGGTCAATCACGGGAATATGCACATCTTCCACCCCGGCCAGATTGCCGTATTTCGGCGATTCACGGTCGTTTTCCAGCGGATGATGCCAGCCGAACGTGGTTTCAATAAACGTCTTTGCGAACGCATCGGAAATGCTCAGGCACCCCGCCAGCACTGTGTCGACGTAGGTCTGCATAATAGGTTGATTCGCGCAGGGAGGCGCTGGATTGGCTTTCACATACACCCAGACAGGCGCATCAAATTGCAGAATGCCATTGTGAGTGATCAGTGACGGATCCACTTCCACACGAGAATAACCCCGCTCCCGGCGGTCGAAATGCGCCAGTGTGTTATCTTCCACTTTCAGCAGCACGCCGTTACATCGGCCTTTGCCCAGCGACGCGACCAAAGGCGAGATGGCATAACTGCCATCGACTTTGCCCCAATGGCGCTGCAAGCCCTCTACCACAGCCGGGACAGCCTGTCCTGTCTGCCCGGTCAGCTGGCGAGACGCGCGATTGATTAAGCTACCGTAGCCGAAGATAAACATGGTTTCCTCCCTCGAAATTCACCGGATTAACGACCTGGCCAGTCTGGGTTGCCTAATATGGCAACCCGAAAAAGTGTGAGAAGCGCTGCCAGGCTTTTCGCAATGATACCAAATCGCCACGAATAAATCGGATGTCTTTTCCGGGACGCGCCTGTGCCAGACGAGAAAGATCGATCCTGGCAACACAGCCGAGCTTAGGGTAACCGCCTAACGTCTGCCGGTCGTTGAGCAGCACAATCGGCTGACCATTGGGCGGGATCTGCACCGCCCCCAGCGCAATGCCTTCCGAAACAATACCCGGCGGGCCACCGAGTATGGCATTGCCTTCCAGACGGCATCCCATCCGGTCGCTCTCGGGTTTCACGTGGTAATGGTTATCGAAAAACTGGTTCCGGGCCTCGGGTGAGAAATAATCCCACTGAGACGAAGCCAGCAGATGAAGTTCAATCGGCTTGTCATAATCGGGAATGAAACGAGGCGGTACATAGCGCGGACTGTGGCGCACTAAGCTGGCCTGAATCGGTAGCTTGTCGCCTTTTTGTAGCGGACGCCCTTCCACGCCGCCTATCTGATTACGCACAACAGTTGAGCGGCTGCCGAGCACGCTTGGCGTGTGAATGCCTCCTTGAACAGCCAGATACGCACGCAGCCCTGATCGGGCATAACCAAGCTGCAGCGTCTGCCCTTTTCGCATCATAAAAGTCTTCCAGGTATAAACCGGTTCACCATCCAGACTGGCCTGCATGTCCGCCCCCGTCAGGGCGCATTCAATATCGGCATGGGCCTTAAAGCTGGCCTGACCCAAAGTGATCTCCAGCTGCGCACAATCCATCGGATTACCCAGCAAGTAATTGGCCCAGCAGTAGGCATGCATATCGGCGGCACCTCCCTGGCTCAGGCCATGACTGGCAACGCCCAGACGTCCCGTATCCTGAACCAGTGTCAGCGTACCTGGCCGTATTACTTCCAGTGTGGCCATATTTCACCTCCCAGCGACTTAAAGGTTGAGCGATCGACGGGCTGAAAGCGTACCTGATCCCCGACAGAGAAAGGCGTCATCGGCTCCCGTTCAGGGTTGAATAATGACTTGGGGCAGTTACCAATGATTTGCCAGCCGCCGGGTGACTGCGCCGGATAAACGGCCGTCTGACGATCGGCTAACCCGACACTGCCCGGCGCAAGGCTTAATCTGGGTTCGGCATGACGCGGCATGGCAATGGCTTCATCAACACTGGCCAGAAACGCAAATCCCGGCGCAAAACCGATAGCACACACGGTGTAGATTGGCTGGCTGTGCAGCGCAATCACCTGCTCCACACTCAGCCCCTTAGCTTCTGCCAGAGGAATGAGATCCGGCCCGACATCGGGATGATAATAAACCGGCAGTTCGATCACCTTCCCCACAGCCGACACAGGTTTATCCTGCCACTGGCTGTGGCAGAGGCTGATACGCTCTCTGAGCAACCGCTCGGTAATCTGATCCGGGTGAAAATGTATCAGGATAGAGGTGTAAGAAGGCACAATTTCAATCAGCTGGTGCGGAAAATCAGCCTGGATCTGGCTGACCAGCCTTCCTATCAAAGGGGTAAGGCTCAGATCTATCTCATCTGCCAGATGGACCATGAGGCAGGTTTCGGAAACTGAATCAAAACGAATCATAAGGCCATCGCCTTTCTGATATCAGCGATGGTAGCAATTGATTCCGGGTTATCCCCGTGTACGCACAGGGTATCGGCATGCAGAGCAAGAATCGTCCCGCTGTGTGTGGTCACTGTGCCTGAAGCCAGCTCCATGGCCTGCTGCTGAATTCTGGCCGGGTCATGATGCACGGCCCCCGGCTGGCTGCGCGCGACCAGATTGCCTGCTTCATCGTATGCCCGGTCGGCAAAGGCTTCGAACAGCAAGGGCACACCGAATGCCTGCGCGGCGGTTTTTGTCTCGCTGTTATCAGCCCTGGCCAGCACCATAAGGCTCAGCGGTGATGACCGCTGGCGGTTCATGGCAGCGAGCGCCTGCAAAATGGCGTTCAGCACCTCAGGTTTGGCCATCATGTCGTGATAAAGCGCGCCATGCGGTTTGACATAAGACACGCTGCTGCCATGCAACTGGCAAACAGCGTCAAGGGCGCCGGTCTGGTAGGCCACCAGGTGAGTGATGGCCGCCGGGCTGTGCGGAATACTGCGCCGTCCAAAACCCGGTTTATCGTCGTAACCGGGGTGCGCACCTACCGTCACCTGATGTTCCACCGCACAGGCCACGGTGTCAGACATAATATCCGGATCAGAAGCGTGGAAGCCGCAGGCAATGTTTGCCATATCCACCCAGGGCATGACCGCCTTGTCATCGCCCATTTGCCAGCTTCCGTAACTTTCACCCATATCACAGTTCAGTTTCATGCGAATCCTTAGCACTCGTTCATGTCATCATCCTACCTGATTAAATTATAACGAGTTTGTCAAAGATTCACCGCCATTTGTTCTGTGACCCGGCAACCGATCAGGCACATGACTGACATCAGAGCCTGAACTGACTTCGAACCTGTCCGCCATCTGGCGCAACCGGGAAATGGCATTCTGAACCAGCACAGTGCGGCGACTGAGCTGTTGTGATGAGCGGGTCAGCAGCTCAGTGGAATGCTGAGCGGCCTGCGCTGTGTCGTGATGGCGCTCGCTGTTGCCTGCCAGCTGATTGATCACCTCAAACATGGCTTCAACCGCCTGCCGCATCTGCTGGTTACGCTCTCCGGCATCAATCACGACTGTGCTCTGCTCCACATCCCGGATACCCTGCTCCATCGATTGCACGGCCACAGCCGATTCAAGACGCAGTTTCTCCATTAACGAACCGATATGGTTGGCCGCCTCTGACGTGCGGCTTGCCAACTGGCGCACTTCATCCGCCACCACAGAGAAGCCGCGGCCATGATCGCCGGCCCTTGCCGCTTCAATCGCCGCATTCAGAGCCAGCAGATTGGTCTGCGCCGTGATGTCGGTGATCAGCTTTACGATATCGCCAATCTGACTCATTTCGTTGTTTACCCCATTCACACTCTGTGCTGAACGCTCGACAACACCTTTGATATTGTTGGTATTGGCTAACGCCTGCTGGTACTCCTGCTCTGCTTCCACCACCACCAGGTGCATGACATCCTGCATCTGATGCGCCGACACAGATGCAGAGCTGATATCGCTCTGCTGGCTACCGGCAAGATTCAGCATCGCTGCAATCGCGCTTGAGGTGTCATTCGCTGCGCCGTCCATCCGCTCACAACGGCGAAGCATGGACTCACTGACTTCCCGGACTTCGTTCGCCGCGTGTATCATTTCACTGATCACCCCATCCAGATTGTCGATGAAACTGTTGATCCAGCGCCCCATCTCACCGGTTTCATCGGGTTGAAAGCGTTCGGCATTCAATCGCTGCTGAAGATTTCCGTCGCCTTCCGCAAGCGCCTGAATTACTGAGGTCATTTCCTGCATCTGCTTCACCAGCGGGCCAGAAGCCGTTAAACGAAACACCATTAAGCTCAGCAAAGCGGTCAGTATTCCCAGGCCCGCCTGGGCCAAGGGACCCAGCCCCTGAGTCACGCTTATCAGCATAGGGAAGAAAATCGCGGCCGCGCTGCACATGAAAAAGGTGTTGCTGAGCCGGTAATGCAAAGACCGGTGACGATACACTTCCTCCAGATCGGCTTCACACATCATGCCCCAGCGATCCGGCGAGCCAGGCAGTTGAAAAGTCACCCCTTTGCCAATCACTGGAATGTGGCGATAGTCTGAATAGCCGGGATAGGACACGAACAGATTTTGTCCGTGCCGGATTGTCTCCCTGACCCCCGGATGCAGCTCTCCGGTGGCCGGATCGGTAAAGCGGATCTCAAACTCAGTATGCCGGTTGACCCTGACCGTGCCGTACTGGGTATGAATACCGGATTTCAGGTTTTCGCCGTGGGAGAAGGTATCGTCTTCAAAGCGTGAACGTGACAGAGCCGTACCCGGCAGCAATTGCGGGTCAAACGCAGACTCCACCATGAAAATATAGTTATCGCCCGATTCAGGATAGATGTGTCCGGCTTCGCGCTGAATTAAATCACTGATGACATCATTAGGCAGCCTGGCACACAAGCACCCCTGAACCTGTGTGGTACCATCTGCCAGCGTGACAGTTATCGGCTGATAGAACATCAGGGTCACTGCGTCATGAAAAGAAGAGGTGGTGCGACCCAGCCGCTCTGTCACTGGATCAACATAAGGGCCATGCAGAAAACGCGCCCTGAGCCCGTTCTGCAGCGCCTTCTGCGCCACCAGTGTTTGCCCTTTGTGGCCCTGATGGGTCGAGGTGCTGACAAGGCCATGACTGTCAGTGATAAACAACTCAGAAAAGTGCGCCGCCCGTCCTTCAAGCCTGCGCAACGCGTCATCGCGTTCATCCTCGGGTTTGGTGGCCAGATACAAGGCCGCATCCTGTAAGAACAGCCATTGGTTCTCCACCCAGGTTTCTAAAATTCTCACCCGTGTCTGTGCCACACTGGTAAAGGTTTGTTGCAAATCATCCTGACGCTTGCGGTTGAGCCAGCAAGCCCGTCGCATTGCCAGTTTTCCCGAACGCCCCCAAACGGGTAACCAACGTTTTTCCTGAGCGGACAAATCCATTGTGCAAACTCCCTGCATCTTGTCTTTTTGTGTCGTGTCTGTCGTAACTTATTGTTGTTTATATCAACAGATTGCAATTTCAGTGCCACTGAAATTGATTGTTACAGAGGGGAATTGCTCGATATTTGCACGAACAATGCACCAATACAGTTCAACAAGAGCAGCTGTGCATCTTTAGGGTGCAATACCATGATTTTATGGTGGAACCAAAAAGATTGTAGAAATAGAAAGGCAGACTCACTGAGTCTGCCTTGGGTCTTACACAGGTTAAGAGAAACGTGTGACTGCTAGAGAATTTTTGACAGAAATTGAGCCAACCGCGGATGCTTGGGTGAATCAAAAATGTTCTCGGGCGAGTCACTGACCAGCAACTCACCGTCTTCCATAAACAGCACCCGATCGGCCACTTCACGGGCAAAGCCCATCTCGTGCGTCACCACTACCATGGTCATGCCTTCTGCGGCCAGATCCTTCATCACATCCAGCACCTCGCCGACCATTTCAGGATCGAGCGCAGAGGTGGGTTCGTCGAACAGCATCACGTCCGGCCGCATGGCCAGAGCCCTGGCAATAGCGACGCGTTGTTGCTGACCACCGGATAACTGCGACGGATAGACATTCATTTTATCCGCCAGACCGACCCGCCTGAGCAGTTTTTCGGCTTCCGGCTCTACATCCGCTTTCGTGCGCCCCCTGACTTTCTGCGGTGCCAGCATCACATTGCCTTTTACCGTTTTATGGGGAAACAGATTAAACGACTGGAATACCATACCAACGTTCGCACGCAACTCATTGATATTGGTGCTTTTGGCGTACATGTTCATGCCATCAATCTGAATCTGACCTGAGGTAATCACTTCCAGCTGGTTCAGCGTGCGCAGAAAGGTGGATTTACCCGAGCCAGACGGCCCGATGATAACGACGACCTCGCCACGTTTCACCGTTGCACTGACATCTTTCAGTGCATGGCACAGATTGGGGTAAATTTTATTGACCTTGTCGGCGACTATCATGTCATCGCCCTGATATGTATTAGTCACTGCTCGCCAACCTCTTCTCAATTCGCTGTACGGCCCACGACAGGCTGGTCGTCAGGAGCAAATACAGTCCTGCCACCACAAACCACACCTCAAACGTGGCGAAACTGCCGCTGATGACCTCGCGGCCGGCCTTGGTCAAATCGGTGATAGAAATAACCGACACTAGCGATGAATCTTTGATCAGCGTAATTAACTGACCCGCCATTGGTGGCAAAGTGCGTTTAAAGGCCTGCGGCAGGATGACATACATCATTGCCTTAGGGTAACTCATGCCCAGAGAGCGGGCTGCTTCCATCTGCCCCGGCGGAATCGACTGAATACCGGCCCGGATAATTTCCGCAATGTAAGCGCCGGTGAAAATGGACAGCGCCACCACACCCGCGGTAAAACGTTCCAGATCGAAAATCGTACCCAGGAAAAAGTACACGATGAAAATTTGCACCAGTAACGGTGTGCCGCGGATAATTTCGACGTACAGGAAAGCCAGATTTTTGGTTACAGGATTATGCGATATCCGCATCAATCCGGCCATCAGGCCCAGAATAATGGCGAAGAACAGTGACAGAACCGAGATTTTGAGGGTCACCCACAAGCCAAGAGTGACAGGACCAATGGTCCACTGATCGCTGCTGGCAATCACATCACCTTCAAAAACCAAATCGCCCTGTTGCACCAGGCGGGCATCATAAGCAGGGATCTGCTGAGGCACATTACTGTAGTCAAGGTTGATGGTAATTGAGTTATCAGCGTTAATTTGAACGGTACCATCACCCTGCGCCCTGAACTCTTTAGGGGTGGTATCCACGATGAATGGCAAAACACGGTGCCATTGCCAGTTGTAATTGATGCTTTGCGAAGCCTGATACAGCCCCGTCATCAGCAGCGCCAGGATGACGACAAATACAGTTTGCCAGAGCCACCGGTTAGACGTCCTAATCATATACTTCTTCCTTAGGCGTGTCGGAATGAGAAAACAGCGCGAACGCACGGCTGGCCCAGCGGCCAGCCGTTATCAGGTTTTATTGCACCTGGCTCAGCCAGCTGTTGTCTTTAAACCACTTGTCGTAGATTCGCTCATAGGTTCCGTCGCCTTTGATCTGGCGCAGGAAGTTATTAAGGAAGTTCAGCATGTCCATATCGCCCTGGGCGACTGCCCAGCCTAATGGCTCATAGGTGAATGGCTGCTCAAGGTGAACCACTTTGCCTGAGTTCTGCGAGGCATAAATGGCGTTAAACGGCATGTCGTAAATAAAGGCATCCGCTTTGCCGTTTGCCACTTCCAGCACAGCATCAGACTGGGTTTCAAACACATTGAGCTTAGCTTTGCTGATCATACGCTTGATCGCTTGCTCACCTGTAGTGCCAAGCTTAGTCGCAATGGTGTACTTGCTGTTGTTCAGATCTTTGTAACTTTTGATCTTACCTTCAAGCTCAGGATTGAGCAGAATAGTCTGACCCACAATGATGTAGGGTTCTGCGAAGTTTACGCGCATATTACGTTGCGCGTTAATGGTCATACCCGCATTAATGATGTGACACTTACCGGTCAGAAGAGTGGGGATAATACCGTCCCAGGCTGTGTTGACCGGCACATATTTCACCCCCATCTGGCGGGCCATCATTTTACCGATATCAATATCAAAACCAACAAAAGAGCCGTTTTTGCTTTTCATTTCAAACGGCATATAGCCTGCGTCAAAACACACGCGAAGTTCGCCGGTTTTCACAATATCGTCCATTACCGGGCCAGCAGTGGCAGACACTGACGTGCCTAACAATGCACAAGCTGCCACAATACCGCTTACGAATTTACGCATAGACATCCTTGTATCCTTATCGTTATCAAAATGCTGATGTATCGAACTAATACGAGGATGGTTATAGCAAATTAAATCTTGCAAACTCAATTGAGATTGAACAGAAAATAATCAGGGTAAATATCAGGCTTCTGCCACTTTATGGCATAAACAAACGCAAATATGGAATTAATCAGCACTAAGTCACGACTGAAATCGGGAAAGGCAGCACAGATCGCGGAAGTCACAGCCAATCACAATGGATGATATTTTAGTTGATTATTTGACAGTGGGCTCATTATTAACAAATTTAACACCACAGATGACAGGAAAACCTAACGATACGGCAGACACATAAATAAGAATATTATAAATCCAGATATGTGACACACAGTTCATTAATATCAATACTGTCAGGCATTTCATTCAGCGTTTTAGCTACAGCTCTGTCCTGTATGCCTTCAATAACACGCAGACCCGAACCTTCATCCGCCCTCAGCGCATTCACACTGTCGTCACTTAAAAACAGCAGCCATAAAATACCATAGAATGTATGAATACGACTGACATCTTCTCTGGTATAAACCTCTTTACCCTCACCTTCAATCGTGACTTTACTGCGCACTTCAGACAGCCAGTAGGTCGGAAATAATCCTAAGGTATAAGTCGAAATAATACCGGAAATATTTTCATCAGCGTAGTCATTGACTGCATCGGTATACACTTTCATTTCATAATAGGCCGGCGTATACCGGCATTGATCAATATAGGTATCAACAACCACATCTTCCAGATCGCCTCCTACATAGCCGGCACAACCCTGAAGCATAAATAAAGTAATGAGGCTGGACAGGGTCTTTTTCATATTAACTCTTCCCAACAGAAGCCGGGTCAGCAGATAAAAGTGTGTTGCATATCTTAACGATAGTTAAAAGCAGTGCAAATAAAAGCAGGTATGCTGGGAGGTTGTTCAAAAAAAGCCGCATAACAACAGTGTCCGACATTCAGGAGCACCTCTTGCTGCGGCTTTTTCCAACAATAATGAGAAACTTACTTCTCTACACGGTTCATATATTTGTGTTCCAGTGTATTCACACGAATGCGATCACCGGTAGCAATATACTCTGGCACCTGAACCGATAAGCCAGTGCTCAGCACAGCAGGTTTTGTCCGGGCGCTGGCAGAAGCTCCTTTGATTGAAGGGTCGGTTTCTACAATTTCCAAATCGACTGTAGACGGCAATTCCAGCGCAACCGGCGCGCCATTGACCACCAACACATGCAGTCCCTGAATGTCTTCAGTAATGAACAGCAACTCTTCTTCAATCACATCTTTGTGGAAGTGATACGGGGTGTAATCCTCATTGTCCATGAAGACATACTCTTCACCGTCAATGTAAGAGAAAGACGCGGCATGGCGACTAAAGTCTGCCAGTGTGATGATGTCATCGGCTTTGAAGCTCACATCCGCTTTCGCGTTGGTTGCCACATCATACATACGCATACGGTAAAGGCTGCTACCTGCGCGGCCACTCGGTGTTAACTTGCTAATGTCTTTAACAAAGTACACCTTACCTTCGTGTTCAATAGCTGCAGACTTTTTAATATCACTTGCCTTTGGCATAGTCATAAACTCCAGATAGACATTTGTCGCGAGAAAATAGCACGAAACGGCATGAAGACAAGTAGACAGTGAAAAAAAAGTGACCTTTCTTATCGTTCCGCTTGAACAAACGAAACAAGGCTCTAAAAACAGCGGGCTGGCCCCTGTCAGCCCGGCTGTGGTGCACCATCTATGGTGTGGTTTGTACATATTGATAGGCAATGGTAATTGTGGCACCTACCGCCGGAATTGCGGCACCGGTGAACACAACGGCTTGCGACAACGGATAATATTGCCAGCCATTCGCCGTGCTGCGCTGTATCGCAACACCATTCACTTTCACTGATAAAGAAGAAGACAGGATCTGATGGGTTGCGGCCAACGACAATTTGTAGCCTGCACTGGTTGCCCCTGCATTATTTGCCACCGTATTCATGAAACTGTCGTATTCTGAAATCAAATCAATGTTCAGTATTTTTCCCAGCGTAGATACCGCCAGATCATCATATTGACTGATGCTAGCATCCCCCGGTTTCACAATGGCATAGACGCGATAGTCCTTATCCGTGAACAGGTTTTGACTCGGGTCAAACGGTGGATTATTACCGTACTGACTCGGCTCATCACTGACAATAATGACTGAAAGTGACGCACCAACCCGGGGATACCCGGCCAGAGTGACTGTCCCGTTCACCGGATCCAGCGCCTTTTCAGCAAAAAATATCCCTCGCTCCGTCGCACTACCGTGGGTACCCGGAATGAAGTCCGCTTCAATTTGCGTGGCATCATTGGTAAACCCAACGCCGCGTAGCTCATCCGAGTCTGTTGTGATCGTACCGACCTGATAATCGATTCCGGAAGCCCCGATGGTTTGAATAAAACTTTGGGTCAAGCGGCTCAGCTCATTCTGTTCATCAGACATACTGCCGGAGTTATCAATCACAAAGAGAAAGTCGGCTTTCGAGCGAGTCTGTTCAACAGCGGTAAACTGATCTGACTGTAACAGCAGGGTTGAACCCAGCGCTGCACTGATAGTTTCGGATGTCGTGGCGCTGATGACATCCGCATAACGTCCCACATGATTTTTATCCACCAGTGTAGCCGTCATAATCAAACTATCCAGCAGCTGGTCATAACTCACAACCAGATCAAACTGGAACGTCGAGACTGCCACTTCTGTCGCCGCTGGCATTAACGAATCTGTCGCGCCACCAATCACATTCACAGCCATTTGCTGAAGCAGGAGATGGAGCAAATTGGTTGGCAGCATGGCAGTATTGAGTGTGATGTTATAGCTGGCAGACACATTGCCATTTTCCAGCACAGTCTGTGAAAGCTGTTCAATCCGATCTCCCGCGGATGGCAAATGCTGGCTGACCGCATTCACCATAGTTTGCAGAATTTGCTGAGCTGTAGTGCCCTGATTCAGTGCACCTCGTTCAGCGACAAAACCCACCAGCTCTGTCTCTTCCGGTGTTGGAATGGCCATCATTCGCAAACTCGCAGATGCCGTTTTCGGATCCCCGTAAATCACGGTGCCAGAGATATCACCCGTGACCGGTGACATTGTAAAATCATCCGGCAGAAATACCTGACGGGTTTCAAGCGATACTGTTTGAGTGGCCGACGGGGCCTGGCTGACCGTGATCGTAATGGATTTAGACTGCAGTACCTGCTTACCGCTGTCGTTCTGCTTTTCAATGCTCACCGTGTAGGTAAACTGTCCGAGATCCGGACCGGCCTGAAGATCCAGGACATGTGGCTCGCTGCTTCTTGGAGACAACAATTTTCCGTTCTGATCTGTCCATTGGATCACATCAACTTGCGAAGCATTGGATATCGTTGCCTCAAGCACAGAAAAACCGTTACTCAGCACTGTCGCAGGCGAGGCAGTGAGCGCATTAATCACAGACTCCGGCGCATTCAGCGTTCCGTCGCTGCAGAGAATCTCAGTGTCTGTAATTTCATCACTGTCCAGTATCTGATTGTTATTCTTATCCACACCCAAGTAGATCTTCTGCCCCCCTGCCGGGCAATTCACATCCTCCCTGGCAATAAAGGCAATCCCAACCAACGCCTCATCAAATATTGGGTTCCCTTCACTATCTGAACTTTGCTGACCGTTGTGACAGACATACTTTGACGATACGTACTCCACCTCATCCAATTGCGCATTCTGGTTTTCATCGTAACCCGCAATTATCCGCAGCCCCCCGGAGGCACAGTGCGAATCGTTGGCGGCTAACGTTTCAGTTCGAATCAACGCATTTCTCTCGGCGCCGGAAGCATCATCATCTTTATCATCATCCCAGCAGGCAGTTAAGACGCTGGTCAGTACTGCCAGCAGCGCGACTTGAATATCCTTTCTCATGTTCTCACCTAACTCATTGACGTTTATCTGTTCTGTAAACACAACAAATCACCATCAACACCTTGATGCGAGCATCAGGTGTACGTCAGACAGACTTCGATTTGATATGGCGGCAAATTGCACAAGCAGACAAGTGCAACTATGCAACGGAGTGTGGTTGAGTCCATTGAGAATTGGAATCTGTGCTGGCATTTGAGCAGGTGAAATTCATAATTTCACCAAAAAAGTTTGATGTAATCGACACCATTTACATTCAACAAAAACGATCACGCCGCTGAAAAAAATCCCTCCAGGTTTACACCAAGAGGGATTTAGCCAAGGTCGGATGATCAGGACGCCAGATTCATCACAATCCGACCTGTGATTTCACCTTTGAGCATGTCATCAAAGATCTCGTTAATGTCTTCCAGCGCTTTCACTTCAGTAATGGCTTTCACCTTGCCTTCCGCGGCAAATTGCAGGCATTCCTGTAAGTCCTGACGCGTGCCGACAATCGAGCCAATCACTTTAATGCCATTCAGTACGGTATCAAAGATAGGTATCGGCATTTCTTCAGGCGGCAGGCCCACCAGCACACAGCTGCCACCGCGGCGCACCGAACGGTAAGCTTCTTCAAACGCAGGCTTGGACACTGCCGTACACACAACACCTTGCGCGCCTCCCACCAGTCTGTGAATCGCTTCGGACGGTTTTTCTTGCATAAAATCGATACAGTGCACAGCACCCAGTTCTTTCGCCAGCGCCATTTTCTCGGCGCCGGTATCCACCGCGATGACGTTCATTCCCATGGCTTTGGCATACTGAACCGCCAGATGACCTAAACCACCTACACCTATAATAGCAACCCACTGGCCAGGTTTGACCTCTGTCACTTTCAGCGCTTTGTAAGTGGTCACTCCCGCGCAGAATAAAGGCGCAGCATCAACATAAGACAGCCCGTCCGGAATTTTCACCACATACTCACCATGAGCCAGGCAGTACTCTGCATAGCCACCGTCGACAGAATAGCCGGCATTTTGCTGATCCAGGCATAAGGTTTCTCGGCCAGATAAACAATACTCACAATGACCGCACGCCGAATACAGCCAGGGCACACCCACCCGATCACCTATCTTGAGATGATGAATTTCGCTGCCCACCTGGACAACTTCGCCGACCCCTTCATGACCCGGCACCAGAGGCATTTTGGGTTTCACCGGCCAGTCGCCGTGACAGGCATGTAAATCGGTATGACACACCCCACAGGCATGAATTTTCACCAGTATGTCACGGGGTTTGACAGCAGGCAGGGGAATATCTTTGATTTCCAGTTTCCCTTTGAATTCATTCACAACAGCGGCTTTCATGACTGCGACTCCTTATGAGTGGTTAAGCAGCCATTGTTGGTGAAAAATTCACCCAGTTTATAGATCTGGATCAATATTCATCTAATTGAATAATGTTTTGTTGCCCATGAGGACAAAAGTGTGAATGCTGACACCAGCTAATGAGCCCTGAACCGCGGTTTACTTTATTCCAGCTGATGACAAAAGTGTTTCAACGCGATACCGCAACATCATCAGGTTTTTGGTCTGTTTATCAGAACAAAATCCAAGCTTGCACGTGGGTTTCATCCCGCTATACCAACCCCGCTAACCCCCTGCTTTCAGTCATTACGTTGTAAATTTACAACAAACTGAATGACAGAGATCACAGCCGGCAACTCATATTGCCAGTTTTTTGTTTAACTTTCGGGTCAAATTTTCTTGTCTTTCAGGTCAGGTTTTGGTTAAATACTCTGGTTTTCGAGTTAATCTTAGTCATAGAGAAGTTGAATGTTGTCATTGAACCAAATTTCACATCTGAAGTTATTTTTCTTCACTGTGCTGATTAGCCTGTCATTCCCGATTGGCAGCTATATTATGGCTTCCATGGATCCACTTGTGGTGACTTGGGTACGTTACCTGCTGGCCAGCCTGCTGTTTGTCGGGTTTCTGGTCGCTAAAGGACAGTTCCGTATCCCCTCCGCGAAAGATTTGGGCCGATACACGCTGATCAGCTTGCCGCCACTGGGCTATTTTGTTGCCATGTTTATTGCTCTGCGCGACACCAGTCCGCTCGACGCCAGCGCCCTGTATACGACTGTGCCGTTAATGAGCGCCATTCTGGCTGCGTTCGTGTTCAAACGCAGTACCTCAATGTCTGTCACGCTGGCTTTGCTGGGCGGTATGCTGGGTGCCGGTCTGATTATTTTCCGTGGCGATCTGAGCGCTGCCGGTTCTATCGCGATGACAGCCTCTAACAAAATTTATCTGCTGGGCTGTCTGGGGATGGCGCTCAATCCGATCATTGTCAAAAAGTGTTACAGAGGCGAATCTTTCGTTCACCTGACCTGCTGGACACTGATCTGTGCAACAGGCTTGCTGACCATCGCCACTGCGCCGCAACTGGTGCAAGTGCAATGGATACAAATTCCTGCTGATATCTGGCTGGGTATCGGGTATCTGGCGGTGTTCGCAACAGCTATCAGTTTCTTCCTGTTCCAGCAAGGCAGCGTTGCGCTGGCTCCCGAACAGGTATCGGCCTATACCTATCTGATCCCTGTGCTGGTACTACTGGTTAACCGATTCACCGGCAGCCTGGTTCCGTGGGAAGAAGTCAGCTATGGCGTGGTCACTGTCCTGCTATCAATGACGGTCATGATCCGCCGCGGCTCGCCCAGCACAAATGCAGTGGTTGCCAAACCCGAACAAGAAGCGCTGGCAAAATAATCTCAAGTAATAAAAAATACCGCCTGAATGACTCGGGCGGTATTTTCATATCAAAGAATGCAAACTGATATTCCGGCAGCCGGGTGTCTGTTAACAGACCCGCTGCGGACTCAGTCTCAGCGCAACAATAGACATCGGCATCTGCTTATTAAGCGCAAATGTGTCCCCTCAGCTAGATTTCTTTTGAGCATCAACAATACTGGTAATGGTATAGACGCTAATCCAGAAGAAGTTTATGACAACCCGACACGAGTTCCTGTGCCAACAAATCTGTCTTATTGATGGCGTAGTCCCCAACAGCGCTATTGTGCTCAACAAACACCAGAAAATGGCCTGGAGCCCGTTCCAGTTCTTCCGCGGCACTGCACAGCTGTTTTATGCCGATCTTGCTCAGGGGGTGTTGGTACTGCCCGACTTATTGCTGGCTAAACCCGGCCAGACTTTCATCATGGGTGACTGCCACCTGACTAACTTTGGCTTTCTGACCGAAGAAGGATCACAAGGTGATCAGGTTATCTTTTCTCCTGACGATTTTGATGATGCCTGTGTCGGGTATGGTGTCTGGGATCTGGCCCGCTACCTGACCAGCCTGGCACTGGCCAGCGATTTCGGCTGTGGGTTATTAGAAGGACGATATCTCACAGAAGAACTGGCTATCGACGACGATTTAAACGCAGTCAATAAAGACGACATCCATCAAGCTTGTGAAGCCTTCCTGTCGGCTTACTTAAAAACATTGCAGCTT
Organism: Photobacterium sp. WH77; assembly: GCF_022014395.1. NCBI lineage: Bacteria > Pseudomonadati > Pseudomonadota > Gammaproteobacteria > Vibrionales > Vibrionaceae > Photobacterium > Photobacterium sp. WH77. The sequence goes on from NZ_JAKLTE010000003.1 coordinate 73,694, forward strand.
GTCATTGAGGACAACGATGCCAGATACAATGTCCTGAAAAAATTCGATGATGATCATGTACTTGATAAATATTGCCGCAAAGCCACTAAGCGAGCCGCAGGCGGGAAAGACTTTCTGAGTAAAAGCCAGTTAGCCAAATCCACCACTTTTGAAGATGGCAGGCTTCGCTTTGCTGACAAGCCGTTAAAATACCAGCGCATTGATGCTGCTGACTATGAGGAGGCGGAGACAACATTCCGGCCTTATCTGGATGATGAGGTGCTGGATATAGTGATCCGTCTTGATGCCGGAACTGGCTCCAACAATGTCGGGCGTTATTATTTTCTGGTTGGCCCGAACGACGTCAGGAGTATCGATGACTTACCCCTGTGTCATATTGTTGAAGTGAAGCAGCAACGCCAGGCTGCCCCCATATTCGCGTTCCCTGAGGTCAGTCCCGTCAACTCGCTCAATCCGGCGCATCTGACCGCTGACTGCCAGCGTTTTATGCAACGTCGGCCTGATCTCATACTGGACGAGGTTATCTGGCGGGGTAAACACTGGCTGGTCCGTTCACGACACCATGCGCGTTTGTCGGTCAAACCCGAAGATCTGGTCTTAAATGACAAAGATCCCTGCACCGCCTTTTGCCAGTATGCCTCCGCCTGCGGCGAGGCATTGGCGCTGGCCCATTCACGCGGCGACAGGCGCTCAGTGCGTTTCGAACAATTCATGAGCGAAAGCCTGCCCGGTAACGTGGACGCATTAATCACCGCCTGCCAGCAATACAGTGAGCAAGTTATTGAGGATTATAAAATCCATTGTGCGTTGCTCGAAAAATAAACACCATCAACACTCACAAATCAAACCCACACCAATGAGTCTGTAGCCTGCTCTCGCAGAAAAGAGAATACCTGAAACAGCCCCAGCACTTCACCTCCCCGACGGTATTTCAGTAGCAGTCCTCTGTCTCCCATTGACATAGCGCCATCAATATAAACCCGGTTACCGCTGACCTTAGGTTTCAGGCCTGACACTATATTGTGCCCCATCAACACCGCATCTATATGAGATACGACACTATGTTCATCCTGCGTGAAAACAGCCCGGTCCCAAACTGCAAAATGTTGATCTTCTTTGCTCAGAGTGTGCTCGTTACAGCACTGAGTGAACTGTTGCCAGTCATAGGGTGCTGGCACTGCGGCATGCACCAGGCCAATTCGGTGACCGTTGATCTGAAGGGTATAACAAAGTGGTAAACTTGCCGCAAAATTCAGCATTTTTCTGACCTCAGCAATGGCAACATCTTCATGCCAGCGGCCGCCATTCATGATCCATAAAGATCTGTCGGCATTATTCTCCAGGGCATTGAACGCCATTTGTTCATGGTTTCCCTGAATGGCATACATCGCCGGACAATCCTGCACGGTTTTTAATAACGCCATAGAATCCGGGCCTCTATCTATCATATCGCCCAGAATAAACAGCCGATCCCGGATTTCACCATCAAGCGGGTAACGAAACCCCACCTCCTTGAGTACATCTTGCAGCAAAGCATTCTGTCCGTGCGGATCAGACAGAAAATAAATGTCGTAATGGGGGTCGAGCTGAAGGTATTCGTTCATGGAACCGCCCGGAATCATTGCCTGTTCTTAACTTAAGTTTAGCAAGGGACAATGTTGCCGGGCATAGTGCTTGCTTTGTCTTTTCTTTGCTCCCATGCCAAATCGTTACTTTTCTCGTTTTTCCAGCTCAGCATGATCAAGACAGCCTGCCAGCATAACGGTCGACACCTGAATGCAAAGAGTGGTCAGACAACTTACTGAGTCTGCTCCCCTTCCCGTGCAATCACTTTATAAATAGTTGCACCAATTACGGCTCCAACGATAGGTGCCAGCCAAAAGAGCCAAAGTTGCGCTATCGCCCAATCACCCACATAGACAGCAACCCCAGTACTTCGCGCAGGATTCACCGAGGTGTTAGTCACAGGAATAGAAATAAGATGAATCAAAGTCAGGCACAGCCCAATCGCAATGGGAGCAAAACCGGCCGGTGCACGTGAATCCGTCGCTCCCATAATGACAATCAGAAACATCATGGTCATCACCACTTCACAAACCAGTGCAGCTAGCAAAGAATATTGCCCGGGTGAATGATCACCATAACCGTTTGATGCGAAACCGGCAGATACATCGAAACCGGCCTGACCAGAGGCAATCACATATAGCACCCCACCTGCCACCAAGCCCCCCAAAACCTGAGCCACAATATAAGGTAATAGTTCAGTGGCAGGAAAACGCCCCCCAGCCCATAATCCGACAGACACAGCCGGATTAAGATGGCAGCCTGATATATGACCAATCGCAAATGCCATGGTCAGCACCGTTAAACCAAATGCCAGAGAAACACCCAGTAAACCAATACCGACTTCTGGAAATGCAGCTGCCAGAACAGCGCTTCCGCAGCCGCCAAGCACCAGCCAAAAGGTACCGACAAACTCAGCCAAATACTTATTCATATCCTGTATCCTTCTTCTTTATTTACGATTTCTGAAGTTTATGCAGGTGTAAAAACAGATAACACAGCATGGGCTGTAAGCGACATAAAGCACTGCAAACTGGATGACTACCGGCTGCCGATTAATCACGTGCAGATTCTGTTTAAGGTTAAGTATATAAGAGTGCAGGAAAAAGAGGACTCAATGATCTTAGTTATCAATATTAAGTCAGGATCTTACTTGATAAGATTATTCACCAGGACATTATCACGCTGAAAAAATAGCCTGCCGTCAAGTGATCAGCAAGCTATTTTCAGTAACATACACAATTAACGCCACATACGTGCCAGTACATCCTCATGGCTTTTACGGATACGGTGCCAGAACGCCATCACAATATGGCCAAGAGTAAAGGCCAAAAGCAGCCAGGCCAGCTCTCCGTGCAGCAAATTGCCCAGCCCAACCATCCACTCAATTTTTGCGCTGTCAAACCCGTCCATTAACGGTATTCCGAAGGGTGAAAAAGCACGGCCAGAACCATACTGCCGGATCAGAGCCAGAGTGGGGATGATAATCATCAGCGCATATAAGGCTTTATGGCCCAGTGCAGCGACACGGTTGATGGAGGCCGGACGGCGCGACAGATTAAGAACCGCCCACACAAGGCGTAAAGCAATGATAATGAACAACAGAAAACCCAGTGGCTTATGCGTTGCCCACATCAGTTCATCCAGCCACGAGTCTTCAAGTAATGCGTGCGTTACTGCCGACAAAAACTGCCAAAGCAGTAGCAGTGCCATTCCCCAATGTAAAAACCGACTTATCACACCATAGCGCTGAGCATTATCCAGAACCGACATAACATTATCCTTATTGCTTCCTAATAAGCACGTTAGACGCTGATCTGCAGGAAAATATCCCGTGAAAGTGGCATATTTACATTTACTTACGTAAACAAGGCAGAAGGAATTACCGGCAGACAGTGAAAAAAGCCACGCTGAAACGTGGCCCTGATACAAAGTTACATTGCCTCGGCTTCTGCAACCTGAGGATGGTTATCACGGAAATATTGCCATTGCTCAACGCGACGCCCGTCAGACAGAATACAATAAGTCACTCGCTTACCATCTTCAGTCACCATATCCAGCTTCCCGCCCTTCTGAACACAATACACGGCAGCCGGGTTCGCGGATCCCACCGGCTCGCTCGCTGGCTGACTCACACATCCGAACAGCAAAGTGGCTGCAGCCATTGAAACGAATACATACGCTTTATTCATTCTCATCTCCCAATTGATACGCTTTTATTATGGCAACCAGTATAAAGACAATAAGCCATATCATGTCTTGCTCTTGTAAAAAGGTTTGTTAAAACGCTTGTCCGGTAAATAAGCTCCTCCGGCTAAACGTAAATCCCTACATTTACTGAGTGAAAGTATCTTATCACTGTTTACCGCAACCAAAAGCAATAAATAAAGCGTCGTGAGAATGAAAAACCTCCACCTAATAGACCAGAAAAAACCTCAGGCTTGAATGCAAAATTCAGCATTCAGTCACAATCAGACTGAAAACCAACGCCCGGTCGCATACCGCCTACTCAAGCAATAAAAATGACCAGTAATGCCAGAATAATGCATGACAATAACAAACCAGCCCACCCCAACCTGATCGTCACTTCGGGCGAGAAGCGGGTACTCCAGTCAGGAAATAAAATGGCACAGAGCGAAGCGGCAGGGAGCAGCTCACAAATCAAACCTGCGCGCTTGATATGCAGGGGAAAGTCCGCAGAAAAATAAATATAAGCCGTGATATAAACAATCATCACCAGCACAGAAAGCAATGCGTCAAAATAAATAACATCCTCTTTGTTGAAGTAAAAATAAAATGTCACCAGACACAGCGCTATTATTGTTAATGCCATTATTATCTCTTGCGTTGTTTAGTGTTGATGCCGACGCTTTGCGCAATGCTTACAGCGCTTCACTTTCAAGATCCCGTGCCTTACCGGGATACACCCAGCATACATAAAATGGCAACCATCATGATCACAGGGTTTATCGTGGTCTCTGCCACAAACAACATACATAAGGTGTTGATGAACCCCACCAACACAATGCCTGTGGTTTGATAAGCGTTCAATTTTACCTGCCTGACTGGATCGTCAATGAGTAGGCGACAATGTCATGCAACATATGTAATACCCGGTTTTTCGCGCCTTAACGCAGATTTCAGATCACCGATTTGCCAAAACGCTATCGAATGTATATACATTGTATATGTGTGTGTAATAGTGAGCCGTCATGGTTAGTCGCAAGAAATCAAAAGCAATGAAGAAAGACAGTCAGTTAATCATCAGAATTAATGGTGAAGAACGTGATGCCTTTGTTGTTTTATGCGAAGAAATGGATACCAGCGCCGCACGTGAAGTGCGTCGGTTCATCCGTCAGTTTGTGAAAGAAAACGCACAACCACAGTGACCAGCGGCTTACCACATGCATGCGGCCAGAACGGCCAGGTTGATAGGTTAGGTGAAAGCTGTTCCTTTCATGTCAGCCATTTTTCCTCAAACGTTAATGAAACCGGAGAATGAAAATGGCAAAAGTGACCAAAAAAGCAAAAAAACTGCAAAAAGAAATCAAAGTGCGCAAAGCGAAAGTCGCCAAGCACGAAGGTAAACTTAAGAAACTGAAGAAAAAACTGAAAAAAGCCTGATTTTTCAGCGAAAAAAATCCGATGACGCCGCGTCATCGGATTTTTAAATGATTCGGGTTTTAATTTGTTTAAACGGTTAAACCCGCTGCTGTCATCAGTGCACGAAATAACCAGGAAATGCAGGTTAAAGCTGCCACACTGATGCTCCAGATCAGCACCATCCACCCATACTGTTTCAGAGTATCCGTCATCATCTTCATCCTCACCTCCTGTCAGTGATAGCTTTCCTGCGGATCCACTTTGCCGCTGAACACGGTGTAGCTCCAGAAGGTATACAACAGAATAAAAGGAATAATGAACAAAGCGCCCACCAGCATAAACCCTTGGCTCTGAGGCGGGGCTGCTGCCTGCCAGATTGACACGTCCGGCGGAATAATATTCGGCCACAAGCTGATTCCAAGCCCGCTGAATCCCAGAAAAATGATGCCAAGTGCAGCCACAAATGGCTGAATTTCCCTGCGTTTTTTCACTGAAATCACTAACAGTAATGCCAGTAACACGGTCAGCAGCGGCACTGGGGCAAAGTAAATTAAATTCGGCAAACTGAACCATCGGGCAGCAATTTCCGGGTACACCAAAGGCGTCCACACACTGACAACCCCAATGACCGCCAGCAGTTGCAACAAAATTTTTGGTGCCAGCTGGTACATAGTCGCTTGCAGTTCTCCTTCTGTTTTCATGGTCAGCCAGGTACATCCCAGTAATGCGTACGCAATGACCAGCCCCAGACCGCAAAACAGCGGAAACGGTGCCAGCCAGTCAAATGCGCCACCTGCAAATTGCCTGCCCTCAACCGGAAACCCTTCAATCACTGCACCAACCACGATTCCCTGGCAAAAAGTAGCAACCAGCGATCCCACCATGAAGGCTTTATCCCAAAAAACCTGATGCGAAGGCAATGCTTTAAAGCGGAACTCAAACGCCACTCCTCTGAAAATCAGTGCAATCAGCATCACAGTTAACGGGACTGTCAGGGCATCAATAATCACCGCATAAGCCAGCGGAAAAGCCCCGAATAAACTGGCTCCTCCCAGTACCAGCCAAGTTTCATTACCATCCCAGACTGGTGCCACTGAATTGACCATGACATCTTTTTGTTCATCACTTTTGATCAGAGGCATCAAAATACCGATCCCCAGATCAAAGCCATCCATAGTGATATACATCAGTGTGGCAAACACAATGATGCCAAACCACAATACCGATAAATCCACGCCCATCGCCGTGTCTCTCCTTCTTAATCATTCAACATTCATGGATTAAATCCGACCGGAAACTGTCGGCAGATCATGGGCGATGTCTTCATCACCCGGCTGCGGCCCTTTCTGAATCTGATGAACCATATAGTAATAACCAAATCCGAATACCAGGCTGTACACCACGAAGAACGTCAGCAGGCTGATACTCATATGCAAGTCGCCATGAGCAGACACTGCGGCATCCGTTCTCAGCAGCCCGTGAACCACCCAAGGCTGACGCCCTACTTCCGTGGTGATCCAGCCTGCCAGAATGGCAACCAGCCCGGCTGGCCCCATCCAGAGAGAAAACGTCAGGAATCCTTTATGCTGATACAGTCTGTTTTTCTTGCGCAGCCACACACTGACCAGCCCCTGCCCAATCATCAGCAACCCCAATGCCACCATGATGCGAAATGACCAAAAGATTAACGGTGAGTACGGACGTTCATCTGCCGGGAAATCCTTTAACGCCGGAATGGGTTCGGTCAGGCTGTGCTTCAAAATCAGGCTCGCCATAGCAGGAATTTCAATCGCATAATCGGTGCGCTCTGTCTCCATGTTCGGCAAACCGAACAGAATCAGCGGTGTCGGTTCTCCGGCGCTGTTATCCCAGTGCCCTTCAATTGCAGCGATTTTGGCCGGCTGATACTTCAGGGTATTCAGTCCATGCAGATCGCCGATAAATGCTTGAATGGGGGCCACGAAAACCAACATCCACATGGAAAACATAGTCCGCACCGCACTGCTTTGATTGCCCTTCAGCAGATGCCATGCCGCAGACGCGCCGACAAACAGGGCACAGCTCAGGAAAGCCGCTACGCCCATATGCATCAGCCGATAGGGAAATGACGGGTTAAAGATCACCGCAAACCAGTCAACAGGCACCACTTGCCCGTCAATGATTTCGTGGCCCTGCGGCGTATGCATCCAGCTGTTCGACGCCAGAATCCAGAACGTCGAAATAATGGTGCCGAGCGCCACCATGCAGGTCGCAAAAAAGTGCAGATTATCCCCGACGCGCTTCCAGCCAAAAAGCATGACGCCCAGAAATCCGGCCTCCAGAAAAAATGCGGTCAGCACCTCGTAGGTCAGTAACGGCCCGGTTATGCTGCCGGCAAACTCAGAAAAGCCACTCCAGTTTGTGCCAAACTGGTAAGCCATGACTAACCCGGAAACCACACCCATACCGAAGTTCACGGCAAAAATTTTTGACCAAAAGTGGTACAGCGCTTTGTAATCTTGCTGACGGGTTTTCAACCAGAGACCTTCCAGAACCGCCAGATAGCTTGCCAATCCAATGGTGATGGCCGGGAATATGATGTGAAAAGAGACAGTAAATGCGAACTGTATTCGCGCGAGCATGAAAGCATCGAGTCCAAACATAAGCTTCCTATTGAGTCATTGAAAAGCATGCTTATATTGAAAGAACCCGACTGAAAAAAAAGATACAGAACCAGACTTAAAACCTATAACAGTTTTATTAAACAATTGTTATATTTTCAGTAAATTCAACCACGGGATCTGAGGTTAAGATTGGCGAAGTATGAACAGTTGGCGTCTCAAATCCGCCAACAAATTGAATCTGGTATCTGGCGTGCCGGTGAAAAAATGCCATCGCTCCGGAAGCAGGCAGCGCACTCTGGTATGAGTCTGATGACCGTCATGCATGCTTATCAGCAGCTGGAATCTCAGGGCTGGCTGGTTGCGCACCCCCGTTCCGGTTATACGGTGGCCGAAAGCATCCGAATCAGCCCCCAGTCACACAACGCAGCAGTAGAAACCGCCGAAGCTGTCGACATCAACAGTTTCATTTTCGATGTTCTGCAAGCCTGCAGAAAGCCGTATATGATCAACTTTGCGTTTGCCTACCCGGACCCCAATCTGTATCCACGGCATCAGGTAAATAAATCCCTGATGCATGCCGCCCGCAGCATACCGGTTTCCAATGCACTGGATAACTTGCCGCCGGGCAATGACACACTGCGCGCTATGATTGCTCAGCGCTACGCCGCAAAAGGCATCAGTATCGCCCCCGATGAAATCGTGATTACCGCGGGTGCGCTCGAAGCCCTGAACCTGAGCCTGCAGGCAGTAACCCGCCCCGGCGATTGGGTGGTGGTGGAATCTCCGACATTTTACGGTGCGCTTCAGTCGCTGGAACGTCTCGGGCTTAAAGCGCTGTCGGTGAGAACAGATCCCAAGACCGGCCTTGATTTAACCTCGCTTGAACGCGCGTTTCAGTCACATTCGGTCAAGGCCTGCTGGCTGATGACCAATCACCAAAACCCGCTCGGATTCACGCTGACAGAGCCAAAAAAGCGGCAGTTAATATCGCTGCTGAACAAATACCAGGTTGCGCTCATCGAAGATGACGTATACAGCGAACTCTACGCAGGCAATGAACAACCACTCCCGGCCAAAGCGTTTGATGCCAGTGGGAATGTGATGCTGTGCTCATCCTTTTCTAAGTCATTGGTCGCCGGCTTCAGAATCGGCTGGGTGGCCGCCGGGAAGCGGGCCACAGACATTCAAAAACTTCAACTGATGAGTACCCTGACCACCAGCGTACCCATTCAGCTCGCACTGGTTGATTACCTCAGTACCCGAAACTACGAGCACCATCTGAGACAGCTGAGGCGAACCCTAGACAAACGTAAAAAAGCCATGTGCAGGCTGCTGACACAAATGCTTCCCCCTGACGTCGAAATCGAGCCTGCGGAAGGCAGTTATTTCGTTTGGCTGCGATTACCTGTCACCTCAGATACGATGGCAATTTACACCCAGGCACTGGCAGAAAACATTACGATCGCACCGGGCAAGATGTTTTCTCCCGGCAAACAATTTAACCACTGCCTGAGGCTGAATACTTCTTTTGAGCTGGATGAAAGTCACACAGATGCCATTCGACGGCTGGCGGAAATCATTAATCAACACCTGGAACAACAATAAATAGCAGGATGCCGCTTCCCCTGCTTTGATTATCTGACGCATTGATGAAGATTTCACAGCGTCACGTTACCGGGAAATATTCCATCACTCAAATTCTTAGGTGAATGACAGCACGGATTTCCTGCGCCAGCTATAGGCACCACCCCGCTTGGCACAAACCTCTGCCCTTTATTGAAAAAACCGATTGTTGTCATTGATAAAAACGTCTTTATTCGATTGCCAGTCGGTCTATATTCAAGTGTGTAACTGAGACACACCACACCCTACACTAATTCTCAAGGAGCAATGTATGAGCAACGGCAAAGGTACCACTACGGGTGGATGCCCAGTAATGCATGGCAGCAATACCAACCTTCGCGGCGCGGGGACAAGGAACGAAGATTGGTGGCCGAATCAGCTGAACCTCAAAATCCTCCATCAGAACGATAAAAAGTCAAACCCTCTGGGTGAAGGCTTCAACTATGCAGAAGAATTCAAAAAACTCGACCTGAAAGCCGTTAAGCAAGATATTGAGAACGTGTTGACCGACTCGCAGGATTGGTGGCCGGCAGACTACGGTCACTATGGCCCGCTCATGATACGTATGGCCTGGCACGCAGCAGGCACCTATCGTACCGGCGACGGCCGTGGCGGTGCATCAACCGGTAATCAGCGTTTCGCGCCATTAAACAGCTGGCCGGATAACGGCAACCTGGATAAAGCCCGCCGCTTACTGTGGCCGGTAAAACAAAAATACGGCAACAAACTCTCCTGGGCAGATCTCTTTATTCTTACCGGCAACGTTGCCCTTGAATCCATGGGATTCAAAACCTTTGGTTTTGGTGGCGGACGAACGGATATCTGGGGGCCGGAAGAAGACATCTACTGGGGCGCTGAAGACGTCTGGCTCGATAACAAACGTTACAGCGGCGAGCGTGATCTAGAAAACCCGTTGGCCGCCGTGCAAATGGGCCTGATCTACGTTAACCCGGAAGGACCGGACGGCAACCCTGACCCATTGGGATCCGGCCGTGATGTCCGCGAAACGTTCGCCCGAATGGCGATGAACGATTATGAAACCGTCGCGCTGACGGCAGGTGGTCACACCTTTGGTAAATGCCATGGTGCCGGCGATGCGGCGCTGGTTGGTCCTGATCCTGAGGCAGCTCCTATTGAGCAGATGGGCCTCGGCTGGAAAAACACACATGGTAGAGGCAGGGGCCGTGATTCCATTACCAGCGGCCTGGAAGGTGCCTGGACACCGACACCAACCAAATGGGACAACACCTACTTCGAAATGCTGCTGGGTAATGAGTGGGAACTGACAAAAAGCCCGGCTGGTGCCAACCAATGGAAAGTGAAAAACGTCACGGATAAAAACCAGGCACCCGATCCGGAAGATGCTTCACAACGCGTCAATATCATGATGACAACAGCGGATATGTCGATGCGCGAAGATCCTGAATATCGCAAGATTTCAGAGCACTTCCGTGCCAATCCTGAGGAATTTGCCGATGCCTTTGCCCGGGCCTGGTTCAAGCTGACTCACCGCGATATGGGCCCTAAAGCGCGCTATCTTGGCCCTGAAGTGCCCGCAGAAGAGCTGATCTGGCAAGATCCGGTACCCGCCGTCGATCACGATCTTATCAACGACAGTGACGTTTCTGCACTGAAGCAAACCATTCTCAACTCTGGCTTGAGTGTGACAGAACTGGTTTACACCGCCTGGTCATCAGCCGCCACATTCCGCGGTTCTGACTGCCGTGGTGGCGCAAATGGTGCCCGTATTCGTCTGTTACCGCAAAACGGCTGGGAAGTGAACCAACCCGGACAATTGAAGAAAATCCTGAGCACCTTTGAAGGGATTCAGAAAGACTTCAACTCAGCACAGTCAGGTAACAAGGCTGTGTCACTGGCTGATCTGATAGTCCTTGGTGGCGATGCTGCTGTTGAGAAAGCCGCAAAAGACGCAGGCATCAGCGTGAGTGTGCCCTTCTCACCAGGCCGCACCGATGCCACCGATGATCAGACGGATGCAGAATCGTTCGATGTGCTCGAGCCTGTCGCTGATGGTTTCCGTAACTACATGAAAACCAAATACACAGTTTCGGCCGAAGAAATGCTGCTGGACCGTGCCCAGCTGCTCACCCTGACGGCACCTGAAATGACAGTGCTGCTCGGGGGGATGCGTGCACTGAATGCCAACTTCGGTGGTTCGAAACACGGTGTATTCACCGACAAACCGGGCGTGCTGACAAACGACTTCTTTGTCAACCTGCTGGATATGAACACAGAGTGGCAACCCACCACAGAAGCCGCAGATGAATTCGAAGGCCGTGACCGGAAAACAGGCCAGGTGAAATGGACCGCAACCCGTGTCGATCTGGTGTTTGGCGCCAACTCGCAACTGCGTGCCATCTCGGAAGTGTATGGCGGCAGCGATGGCAAAGAGAAGTTCGTAAACGACTTTGTCAGCGCCTGGACCAAAGTCATGAACGCCGATCGATTTGATCTGAAATAAACCCTGACCACCCCCTCCCGATCCCGGGAGGGGGTGTTATATCTTCAAAGACTTAACATCATTCTCAGATAAACGTATTCTCTTTTCAGTCATGTTCTCAAGCATTCCCCGGCAAACGTTGCAATTGCAAATCAGTTGCAATACCAGCAAGCGTATCCTCCCGGCTTTACCCGTTAGGCAGAAAGTCAGAAATCCCAATGAACCTGTCATATACTTCAGAGAATAAGACTGAAAAATATCTCGCTGACTATAGGGCTAATGCTTTGACACATGCATTTTCTGTAATTTAAACGATAGAAGAGGCTTATGATGATTGTAGGATATGCGAAATTTTCTAAAAGACACCCTTACTTTCATATATTTCTCATTTCATCTCTCACCCTGACATTTTTAATTTCCGCTTTCATACTGATTGAATATGAAACCATTGAACTGGCTGGGGTGATTATTTTAATTGGCAGTACCTTGCCCTTTTTTGCCAAAGCGTCTAAATACAAACAGCAATATTTATCTGATTAGTTTTCATGAAAAACAACCCGCTGAACATCATCAATGGGCTGTATTCCTGATACAGCCCATGACGTTATACCCCCCTGCTAGCTGAGGTCATAACCTTGTAAGTTATAGAGCTTTTTGAACTTTTCCTGTTCGCCTTCTTGAGCTGGGTACAGCAACTGAATCGCAACGGGTAACTCTGTATCCGGGTTGATAAGGTAGTTCCCATCCTTAGGCGTTTTTAGTTCAACCACACCTTCTGAACCATCAAGCACAACTTCCGGCCATGTAACACTCGCAATGGTTGTTCCTGGAGGCAAGTCGGAAAACGAGACTTTCCAATGTGTAATAGGATCAGATGAGGCTTTCAGCAATATTTCATAGCTATAGATGTAACCTTGTGATTCCCAGTCCTGCCAATATGATTTGAATTCTGCTCGACTTAATATTGGTTGCAGACCAGAAGCTGAACGTTTAAGTGTAATATCGAATCCTGGCCCCTTTATTCCTTCATGGTTATAATAGTTTACCTGCCCGACAATAAACTCTTCTTCACCTGGTGGTATATCATCCACAAGTAGTGAAATTGTCCTGTTCCTTGTCCAACCAGCACTCTGTTCAGCCGTACTTGTAACAGAAGCTGTTTTCCCATCGGCAGAAATAAATAATTCAGATCCAGAACCAGGATACGACATATGTGTAACACGCGCATTGCCTGTTAATGCAGCTTCAATTCTTGCGCCAGGTATTTCTGGCTCATTATTCGAATCAACGACAAAGTTCACGGTAACCGCAGAGCCTTCAGTCACATCAGGTATAAAATCTTGCTTAATCTCATGGATAATTGCAGCCATAGGTGTTCTCCATATTAAAAGTCATCATTACTTCCATACTGCCATCTGAGATTAGTTCAATCACACCTAGTGACACAAACATCATTACACAACGTTGAAATAAAAAGTAATTTTTTAAAAATCGCGAAATTACAATAATCTTTCAAAGTAACAATTAATAATTCAGCATCGAAAACCTATTGTGAGCAACAGGTACTAGCATCAAGCAAACAAAATAAAAATCACAACAGAATACACAGGCGTCTGTCATTAAAATGATGTTCATCAAAGATTATGGCGATATCAGTGCAGCGTCTCATTGATAGTATTGAAGGACTGACAAACGGGATCGACCAAGACAGAAACAATGCAGGAAGTATTTCACATCCTGTTACTTTCAAATGAAAAGCATAGTATTCAGATGCACTGGGCTACACAGATTTACCGCCACCGTTGGCGTCACGGGAATTCGTACTACACTGAAAATAAGCCTCTCGTGACACCTCAGTAAAACGGGCTGCCAGTCATTCACGACGGCAGCCCGCCTGATAAGCCCTGTCTATCAGTTCATCAGTCTGCTTTATTGGACTGGCACACAAAAACAGTATATTTTTTAGGGGTATATTTTACCTGGCTGTTATCACGATGAAACCGACTCCCCTTTGCTTTTCCGTACTCCTTCTTGCCGGCGGGCAAGGCTCCCGAATGGGAGGCAAAGACAAGGGGTTGGTTTCCTTTCGCGGCAGGCCGTTAATTGCCAGCCTGTTTGACGTTGTCAGACCGCTGACAGATGACCTTCTGATCTCCTGCAACCGCAATACCGAGCAGTATGCCACTTACTGTGACCATATACTGACTGACGATATCAGCGGCTTTCCCGGCCCGTTAACCGGCATACTGAAAGGACTGACTGCGGCAAAACACGACTGGCTGCTGCTGTTTCCCTGCGATGCGCCCATGATAGACCAGTCCCTCGTCAGCCAGATGCTGGATGCCGCCTCAGCCGATACACCGCGTCCCGTCATGGTTCGGCAGGGCCAACAGTGGCAGCCAATGTTCAGCCTGATCCCCAAGCCTATGCTCCCCGTATTGCAACAGGCCTGGCAGTCGGGCGAGCGCAGTCTGATGGCGATCCTGACTCGTCATGATACCGTGGCAGTAGACTGCGCGCTGAACGATCCCCGGCTGCAAAACATCAATACCCCACAACAATTACTCGATTTACACCATTATTGATAGATGCCGTTTTTAATTCAGACACACGCAGCTTCCCAAATAACACCAACCTAAGGGTGTGACTTATAACGCAACCAGAGTCAGGCGACACAAACAATAAAAGGCAACAGACGGGCCTTATCGGCCCTTCAAAACAAGCCATTGGACTTCCGCCGGGCTGTTGAGTAGCCTGTCTGTATCAGGGTTTAAAACCGACGTCAGGCAATAAGATGAATGATATTGATAACAAACAATCTGAAATCGCAGATGTGAATGCGGCACCGCCTGCGCCTGATACATTCCGTTATGTTGAGTTGCACGATGACATTGCGCCAGACAACCCAATCACACACAGTGCCGTGTTAGCCAGCGAAACTGCGCTGTCTATCAGTTACAACGGTATCAGTCAGGCCGTGATGATGGTGACACCGGGCAATATTGAAGATTTCGTCAAAGGCTTCAGCCTGAGTAACGATATTGTTCGCTCGGTGAGCGAAATCTACGACATCACCCTCACTGCTGGCTGCGATTCCCACCATGCCGAAGTCAAGATTTCAAACCGCGCTTTCTGGTCACTGAAAAATCACCGCCGCCAGCTGGCAGGCACCAGCGGCTGTGGCATTTGTGGTGTGGAAGCCATCGAACAGGCACTGCCGCCCTTAACCCCGCTGACACCGGTTCCGCCCCCGCAAGCCAGCCTGCTGCACAACCTGCGAGAGCGTATCACCGAGGCACAGACAGTGGCCCGCAGCAGCGGCGCCCTGCACGCTGCGCTCTATGTCGATGCCGGGGGGAATATTCAGCTGTGCCGGGAAGATATCGGCCGCCACAACGCGCTGGACAAACTGATCGGCGCCATGGCCACAGCCCGCATCAATCCGCAGTCCGGCTTCGCCGTGATGACCAGCCGCTGCAGCCTGGAACTGATTCAGAAAGCTGTCCGGGCCAAGATCAGCACGCTGGTGACCCTGTCCGCGCCCACAGCCATGACAGTGCGCTGGGCGCGACACAATAACCTGAATTTAATCCATGTGCCTCACCGCAGTGCGCCGAGGTTATATAGTGGTAAAGGCATTTAAGTCATCAGCGCAATTATGCTCTCTTACAGAGAAACATCAGCCATGCGGGGAAGCTAGTCCTTTACCTCATAAGTTTTCCGCCATACTCTCACTTGTTTCACTTGCGATGCGTCGCCGTAAAAAGTGAAGGCATATTTTTTCGCAGCTTCGTTGGGCACGATGAACTCAATCTGAAGCCCGTTTGACAGGGCATGAGAAAAGCCGTCTTTATCAATGGTCAGTAAAGCGCCTTCTTCACTCAGCCCTGTGATTTTCACCGGCTTGTGATGACGATTTTTGAAGCTGAGTTCGACAACCGTCTGATTCGAATCTTTCTTAGGAGACAAGCTCAACAAATCAATGTCGATATACTCAAGTGTCTCTTTTTCATTCGTCACGACAATGGAGCCATCGGAACTTTCTGTCGCGCTTCTTCCCTCTTTGAAACCCTCAGTGACACCACTTGAGATTTCTTTCGTAAATTTCACAAGTCCCTTTGTCATATCACTAATAGTGTCTTTAACTTCGGCATGAGCACTCATTGCGGAAAGCCCAAGAATGATCAGTAACGTTAGTTTTTTCATTTTCCTTTAATCCTTTCATGCCAACTGACAAGTATCATTGCTTTAATCCGGCCACAGACCCCAGCCGTCAACTCCCAGTACAGAATAGTACAGAATGCGACCTGCAGACATGGGATATGAAGCAACACTCCTCCGATGAAACTAAACATTCCGGCTTTCCGGACAAAATCAAATGTATTTCAAACAGTACCAGCCTAGAAATCCACCTTCAATGAAACCAAAAGCCGCACTTTGACTGAATATCAAAGATATTCTTTATTCGAATAATATAATACCTTAAAGGAAGATACAGACTCTAAAGAGCAATGTGAAACTTAGGATGATATGAAAACATATTTGAACATTGTATCTTTGCAATAAATAGATTTAATTTTAATTAAAAAATCAACACAATTATTTAACAATATAAAAACACCCCATGTCAGAGTATTGTCAAATAAAAAATTAAATGTATAATCTTCGCGCTTATTATCATTATTATCTATTGGATATCTCATGCAAGTATTGAAAAGCCTAGTTGTTGCAGGTGCGGCACTGACTGCTGTTGGTTGTTCAACAATTTTGACTGACGAAAATCAGCGCATTAATGTTGTTTCTTCTTCTGGTAAGAAATTCACCGTGGAAGTTGATGGCATCGAGCAAACTGCGCCGGGCATTATCACAGTGAAGAAAGAAAATAAAAACAAAACGCTGAAAGTAACTTCAGAACAATGTGAGCAACAAATCGCACTGAACAAAGAAGTTGAGCCTACTTTCTTTGTGAACATCCTGTCTGGTGGTGCATTCGGTTCAACAACCGACTTCGCTTCTGAAAAGATGTGGCGTTACCAGGATACCCTGCAAATTAACTGTAACTAAGTTTCAGCTAACCATGCAGTTTGATGAACAACTGATGTTGAGAAGCCTCTTCGGGGCTTCTTTTTTTTGTGTCTCGGCCTTCCAGCCTGCAGTAGCGTTAACCATTGTGCCTTCTGCCGCTGTGAGCGATGACGCCTTTGCCTTAGCCCAGTTCGCCACATTGCTTCACGTGAGTGATCAGTCACTCAATATAGACGACGCCAGTTTTTATTTCTCGTCCCAGCCAACAAATATTCAGGCAGAAATTGAAGCCAATTTAGCGCAACTAACAAACCCTGCAAAGGCTCAGGACTACACCTGTCGTTTTCCGGCCAGAGCACAATGGCTGACTGAATACAGCCCTCAGGTCGCCCCACTTGATTTTTCCCGCTGCCCTGAGCTACAGGAATTTTTAGATGCGGTATCTGCGAAGACAATCAGTCTTGCCTATGCCTCAGAAAACCTGATGAGCCCCAGCAGCTTCATGGGCCATACTTTTATCAAGCTCAGTAAGAATGAAAAAGATCCAGGCCATGCTGTCTCATTTTTTACGGAAGTAGATGGGTTCAATTTACCCAAAATCATGTTCGATTCTCTGGTCATAGGGAAAGAAAGCTATTTTATTGTTTCGCCCTACCAGGAAAGCCTGAATTTTTATAAAGACATCGAAGGCAGAAATGTATTTGAATACCAGCTGGATATTTCAGCAAAAAATAAAAAACTCATTCAACTACATTTGTGGGAGTTAAAAGATACCCGAGTTGATTATTTTTTCCACAACCAAAACTGTGCATCCATTACGCTGAATTTACTGGCGATTGCCAACCCGGAACTAATGAAACACCGCCGCGACTGGCTCAGTCCGCTGGATGTAATACAACTGGCGAGCCAGCATCACATGATTCAGCAAACCAGTATTACGCCTTCAACCGGCTGGAAGTTGCGTGCATATGGCGCCAATCAGCAAGATTCAACCAAGCAGTTGCTGCTGGATCAACTCAGTACAGGCGATTTACAAACCCGCTTCAGCGACACAGACGTTCCCATCGAAGAGCAATTCCTTACCTGGGAATTCGCTCAGGCTATGAACCAATATTTGCTGGAGAATGAGAACATTACTCCTGAATCTTATACTGAAAACAACAGGAGACTGGCTGCCTATGAGGCACAGTTTACCTCCTACGCGGTCGACTTGAGTAATTTCAAGAATCCGATCAAGCGGAATAAAGATGCCCAATGGCAGATCGGAGCACGCTGGTCGCCGGAAGGCGTTCCGGAATTAACAGGGACTTGGCTACCCGCCTCACATACCCTGATGGACGATAACCGTAATGCGTTCAGTGAATCATCGCTGGAGCTGCTCAAGATATCCGTTAGCGCAAGTAAACAGGAGCTTAATCTGGACAACTTCACCTTATATGGCATACACAGTTACCTGCCATATGATCCTCTGTTTGGCGGCCTGTCTGGTCATTTTTCCGTTCAATGGGATCGGGGGACTGATTTCACCGAACGGGATAATAAGCGCTTTTTTATCGCAGGCG
The DNA here is from genome assembly GCF_022014395.1 of Photobacterium sp. WH77. Taxonomy (NCBI): domain Bacteria; kingdom Pseudomonadati; phylum Pseudomonadota; class Gammaproteobacteria; order Vibrionales; family Vibrionaceae; genus Photobacterium; species Photobacterium sp. WH77. The sequence goes on from NZ_JAKLTE010000003.1 coordinate 92,134, forward strand.
GATTAGGACTGAGCCACCAGGTAAACAATGCGGTTAATATTTTTGCGACTTTCGGTACTGAGCTATCGATGAATACCGAAAAGGCATGGGGAGCATTCGCTATTGATATGGGCCTGTTCAGCTACTTCCGCCACGATATAAAAATGGCGCTGTCGGCGAACACCGTCTGGAACCAATATGCGAAAAGTGACTTCAAATATAAAGGCTCTGTCACGATGACGTATCTTGGCCTTGAAAACAGTGCTGTTGATCTTGGCGTTCAATATGCTGACATGGCGGGTCTGAGCGAAGGTCAGTTGAATGTGGTCTATCGCCACTTCTACTAGCTTTGACCTAGTCACTTATCCGCCCAACTGCCATGACTGTGCAAGCCACAATAACCTGAATTTAATCCATGTGCCGCACCGCAGTGCGCCGAGTTTGGGTTCAGTGTATATTTCAGTTGAGTTTGATTGTATGTCGCGCTTGAGTCCGGTGGTTTACTTGGCATGAACTGATGCGCGCCAGACACTCTTTGCTGGCTCAAAGAGTGCCCAGAAAAGCCTTTGATTTCGTTGGTGTTATCCGGGACGGTTGTAGGCGCTCCCGGCGCCGACAACCTAAAAATTCGTCCTGAATTTTTCCCTGTGGGAGTGGGTTTCTTGGATTCAAATATTGTTGTTGGGCAGAAACGATTTCAGGCATGCATCAATGACATCACCTCCGTCATTACCGCGCAGGCGGTAATCCATATAGCGAGTACCGTTAAAATTGCTATATCTGAGTTTGCTGGTATGTCGCGCTTGAGTCCGGTGGTTTATTTGGCATGAACTGATGCGCGCCAGACACTCTTTGCTGGCTCAAAGAGTGCCCAGAAAAGCCTTTGATTTCGTTGGTGTTGTCCGGGCCGGTTGTAGGCGCTCCCAGCGCCGACAACCTAAAAATTCGTCCTGAATTTTTCCCTGTGGGAGTGGGTTTCTTGAATTCAAATATGATTGTTGAGCAGAAGCATTGTCAGGCATACATCAATGACTTAACCTCCGTAATTACCGCGCAGGCGGTAATCCATACAGCGATTACAGTTACAAGTTGCTATGTCTGAGTTTGCTGGTATGTCGCGCTTGAGTCCGGTGGTTTACTTGGCATGAACTGATGCGCGCCAGACACTCTTTGCTGGCTCAAAGAGTGCCCAGAAAAGCCTTTGATTTCGCTGGTTTTGTCCGGGCCGGTTGTAGGCGCTCCCAGCGCCGACAACCTAAAATTCATCCATGAATTTTTCCCTGGAAAGGTGGGACATTCTATTTTCAAACTCGTTTTTGGACAAAAGTGAGCTAGACGTTACAGACTAGCTCTCCCGTATAAGATTAGTAAATGTATGTAGAAAGTATCAGGGCATAATTAATGACCTGCCCCCGCAGCTCCGCGCTGTCTGCTGATTCCTCCTGCAGCCTTATGGCAGATACCAGTCTACGAGTTCCCTAACATTATCTGAGGAGCCAATAACATCTGGCTTAAACAAGATATTTTCTTCAGAGATAGATTCAACGTACATTGATATTTCTTTAATCTCTTCTGGAGGAAATCCATACCGTAGCAACAATGTATGAACAGTATCGTTAGTGCCGTACTTTAATAGCTCTACCATCTTTAACGCCTTGGCATCTTTAGTATAATTATGATAAATACTAAAAGCTCCGATAAGCACGTCTGATAAAGAAAATGAGATTACCGTATCCAAATAATCGTAGGTATCAAATACGACAGCATCGTAACTCACGTCCTTAGATTTTGTATTTTTAAACAGTGGATATTCATTAAATACCCCACTATCTGGTAGTTTATTCGCAGGCTGAGTGAAGTTGGCATCCAAGTTTTGGTTTTTGCCTCTATTTGAAATATAGCTATACCTTATTCCTACAATTTCCTTAAAGCTTCGTCCTTGAATCAAATGAAAGAATATTTCGATTGCAGTATCAAAGACGTTCTTCTCTCCAGAAAACAAAGGTCTACCTAGCGAGATTTCATAAATAGCCCTTAGACAATCTTTTGTCACTAGCCTATTTTCTCTATTGCCCCTGCCAAACAGCTTTGCTCCAAATCCATCTTCATACATAAAATATAAAACGGACTCCATTAGCTCTAGGGCTTCTTTCGTTGAGAGCCTATCCACTTTAGTTAAAGGAAGATTCATCTCTTCATCAAATGTACCTTCGATTATTGAAGAAATAAGCTCTCTTTCATCATCCAATCCTTCTATATCTTGTTCGAGAAGTGATTCTTCAGATAAAGTAAATGGTGTATTTAAACGCGATGAAAGTAATACAGGATTCTTTGTATATACATACCCAAAATCAAACACTGCATCCTTAGAAAGTCGTCCACTACGTCCTATCAAATTTTTGAATGCTAGTGCTTTGTCTTCTTCATCACCACCCTGCATTCTCATATTGTCCAACCAAACAACATCGAATGGCATGTTGATACCTTGGGCTAATGTACTAGTAGCAAAGCAAATCTTTGCATGCCCCTGCCTGATAAATTCTTCAATCAGGAACCTCACTTCAAGAGGTACAGAACCATGATGAATGACTACCCCTTTTCTTAGCAAACTAACAAGATTAGAACGATGGTCTTGCTCATTTGCTCCAATCAACAATTCAACCTCTTGAATTATAGATGTTGCAGATTCATCTTCAATTAAGCCAAATCGGTCGACATACTTCTGAAAATCATCGATAAAGTCCCCTCGATATAATGACGCTTTAGACACAAAAACCAGAACTGTATGAATACCATTGAAAGCAATTTTCTCAAATTTTTCATTCAGTTGGATACTATTCTTTACATGATGACCTTGCTCTTTATACGGTGAGAAATAGTAGTCTTTCTTGTTACTGTGACCAAATACAAATGCTTTACCAACAGTATTATGAGGGTATGACCGAGAATATGCTTGACTCTCGTCCAACGCGTGCTTCTTCATTTGGGCGTCAGGGTTATCGACAAAAGGATGTGCAAATACTAGTTTTGCTTCTGGGTAGGCAGCCTTAACTCGCCTAACTAAAACATCAAAAATAACCCCTCTTTCAGCTTCTTCTGATACTTGAGCCTCATCAAAAAAGAATAACGAGATATTCAATTTGTCTTTATGTGAAAAAATTTCTCTAGCGCGCTCAGGGGTAAGAACGAAAATTCGTCTCAACTTTCTGCTTGTAAACACACAATCAACAAAGGAAGAGATCATAACCTGCTTATTGTCCTTAAAACGCTCCCTCAAGGTCGCCATATACTCAGCAATAAGTGCTCGAGATGGAACAACTATTACGCTATCTTCTTCTTGCTCAAAAATATAATCCCTTAGAGAAAAAGATTTACCTGCACTGGTTGGCGCTGATATTGAGGTGTATCTATTTTCTTCTACCGCTAATCGCACACTCGCTTGGACTGGGGTAAGCCATTCACCAAATCTTTTTTTGTTTTCTCGTCCAATTCCTGCCAATAAAAAAGAATATAAGTCCGTTGGGTTCTCATCTTTATAAAACAATCCAAGAACTGACAGCACCTTAGATTCAAAGCTTTTAAAAACTTCAGAATGAAACAGTTTGTAATAGGTTAACGCCTGTATGACTTCACGATCCACTGGGCCATCTTGATGAAGTGTTTCTATTAATTCGCCAACACTAACTTGCGGGTGAGCATCTGCCTTAATGCTTCTAATATCTAACATACAACAACTCCAATGACGTAAGCACATTGAACTTTTTCAAACAGTCCAGACTCCTGAATGCTTTCTATTGCATTATCCATTATTGAATCGTGATCTTTTGAGTTTATAGAAAATGCAGCTATGGCACCAAACTTGTCATCGTCCAAATTCTCTATAGATTTTGGGGACACTAAATTGACTAAATGTGCCCGATCCCTAAAATGCTTTTCTTCATTAATGAAGCCTTCTGCTTGTGGTATTGCTTTACCATGAGGGTTTACACTCCCAGAAAATTTTGCCTCACCAAAGTTTATTAGCTGTTCTGTACACTCGGTGTGGAAATCAAAACCTTCATTTTGTTTGAGCTGAGGTTTCCATATCTCGGCGATAGGTAGTGCTATATGATCAAAGATAACTGATAATGAACGAGCTGAACTGATAGAAACCATAACTTCGCCAAACTCAGCACCTAATTGATGGTCACCAGAAAACTTCTTAAAGATCTCCACTAAAGCATTAGCGGTCTCTCTAGCTGTATACTCATAAGTCCTTCTGGTACCTTTATCTAGATCAAGCATCCATGAAGAATCAAGCACTGCCGAAGTTAGTTTTTCAGAGATCTTGTCTAAATCGGAAACAGCCACAATACATGCTTTGACGTTGCTGCTGTCGTGGTAACGAGAATGGGTACATCCCCATTCTTTATCAATTTTGTCCAAATGCATCACCTAACCAATCTATATGAAAGGTTGCTTCAAAATTGAAACTACAACCATTCAAGGTATCTGTTATGTGTATAGTAGCATTAGTTGTTTTTTATAAACCCAATATATTAATGATTTAAATCACGATTTATATCATTAAATGCGCTCATCAATATCACATCTAGGATCCTAAGCCATTGGGAAACATCATCAGAAGCAATTACTTCATAGCTCTGAAAGCAAAAAATGACAAGAGTCAGGTTTGGCTTTTTGCCCTCCATTCGCTCTGCTGCTGATTGCAACTCATTTAGGGGCAAAAACGAGTTTCGAGCCAAACTATTTCCTCATCCCCAGGGTAAAAATTCAGGACGAATTTTTAGGTTGTCGGTGCCGGGAGCGCCTACAACCGACCCGGACAACACCAAAGAATAACAAGGGCTTTCTGGGCACTCTTTGGCCCGACAAAGAGTGTCTGGCGCGCATCACACAATGCCAAGAAAACCACCGGATTCAAGCGCGACATACCTCAGCCGTACCAAAATCCCCAGCCTCAACACCCCAAAAACGCCAAAGAAACCCACTCCCCAAGGGAAAAAATACATGGATGTATTTTTAGGTTGTCGGTGCCGGGAGCGCCTACAACCGGCCCGGACCACACCAAAGAACAAAAAGGGCTTTCTGGGCACTCTTTGGCCCTGCAAAGAGTGTCTGGCGCGCGTCACACCATGCCGAAAGAAACACCGAACTCAAGCGCGACATACCTTCAACTCTACTGATATCCCGGTACACACCCTCCCCTATCCCAAAACTCACCTTTGAAAATACCACTCACTGACATATAACTATCAGACTGTGCTCAAAATTCGCCCACCACGCCAGTCAAAAGGAAGTAACCATGACGGAATATCTCATCTATGCCTTTATCTATCTGATTGCAGCCGTGATTGCCGTGCCGCTGGCGCAGCGCTTTGGCCTCGGTTCCGTGCTTGGTTATCTGATTGCCGGGGTGGTTATCGGGCCGGTCATCGGCTTAGTGGGTGAAGAAACCACCTCTATTCAGCACTTTGCCGAATTTGGTGTGGTTATCATGCTGTTTCTGGTCGGCCTTGAACTGGAGCCAAAATCGCTCTGGGCCATGCGGCACCGGCTCATCGGACTGGGCGGGTTGCAAATTGGTCTGACAGCCTTGGCTTTTACCGGCGCTGGGCTGCTTTTCGAATTGCCCTGGACGCTGGCACTGGCAATTGGCCTGATTCTGGCGATGTCCTCAACCGCCATTGTGCTGCAAACCTTCAACGAAAAAGGGCTCGGCCGGACCGAAGGCGGTAAAAATGCATTTTCTGTATTGCTGTTTCAGGACATAGCCGTCATCCCCATGCTGGCGCTGCTACCGCTGCTGGCATTGCCCGAGTTGATTGCGCAGGCACAATCAGTGACAGCGGCGGCGGCCGAACACCATGAAGAACTCAACCTGGTAGCGGGATTGCCCGGTTGGGCTTATGGTCTGGTGATCACCGCCTCCATCGCCTTTGTGGTGGTTGGCGGCCACTACCTCAGCCGCCCTTTGTTCCGCTTTGTCGCCGCTTCAGGTCTGCGGGAAATTTTTACCGCCACCGCTCTGATGCTGGTGCTGGGTGTCTCTATCCTGATGAGTTTGGTGGGTTTATCGCCGGCGCTGGGGACTTTTCTTGCCGGTGTGGTACTGGCAAACAGTGAATTTCGTCATGAATTGGAATCCAACATCGATCCCTTTAAAGGGCTGCTACTGGGCTTGTTCTTTATAACAGTTGGTGCCGGTATCAATTTCAACATTCTGTTCAGCGAATTCTTTACTGTGATTGGGCTGACACTGGGCATCATGCTGGTAAAAGCGCTGGTGCTCTTCCTGCTGGCGTTGATTTTCCGGATTCGCAACAGTAACCGCTGGCTGTTTGCCCTGAGTCTGGCTCAGGCCGGTGAGTTCGGGTTCGTTCTCATCAGTTTCACCGTCCAGAATCATGTTCTGCCCCCAGCTCTGGCACAAACCTTGTCTTTGGTGGTTGCGCTGTCGATGATGTTCACCCCCGGACTGTTCATTTTCTACGACAAAGTCATATTGCCGCGCTTTGAGCATTCCTCCAATGAGCGCGAAGCCGATACCATTGATGAACAGGGCACAGTAATCATTGCCGGAATCGGCCGCTTCGGGCAAATCGTTAACCGCCTGCTGATCGCCAACGGCATCAAAACCGTGGTGCTGGATCACCAGTCGACCATCATAGATACCATGCGACGCATCAATACCAAGGCCTATTTTGGTGATGCCACCCGCCCGGACCTGCTGCACACAGCAGGAATAGAGCAGGCCGCCATGGTGGTGGTTGCGATGGACACCCCGGAAAGCAGCATTATGCTGGTCAAACATATCAAGCACACTTACCCTAACGTCAAAATCCTGGCCCGCGCCTACGACCGTGGCCACAGTTACCGGCTCCGTCAGGCAGGTGCTGATGTGATTGAATCTGAAACCTACCATTCAGCACTGGAAATTGGTGCCGCCGCCCTGCGGGAATTGGGTCTCCCGCCTCGCCTGGCACAGCAACAGAAATCCGCGTACAAACGCGTGGATGATGAGCTGTCTGCCGGTCTCTATCAGGCCTGGCTGGGCGAGTCGAACGAAGGCGAGCGGTTTGATAATAACTACCTCAAACTCTTCAGGCAGTTTGAAGACAGAATCCACGAAGAAATGGCATTTGAGCGCTCAAATCATGATACTGAAGAAAACCACAAAGCATGAGTCGCGCTTGATCTAAAAAACACCATAAATTGACAGGTTGTTTCATGATGCTTGGTATGACAAGGGTCGTGATTCAGCCTCATCCTTTACTGACAATTTTGATAAAAATGTATTCAGTGATCTCAGTCGAAAAAATACTTTAAAATAAGACATCTCATTCTCCAATTTATTTCTTCGGGACTATATTCAGACTAACTCCAGATATTAATGAGATTAACAAGCCGTATCAATGGAATTATTGGAGTTATAGCTAGTTTTGTTTTTATTCACAAAAACATCACCAAACTTTAAGACAAATGATGATAATCCAATGAAAAGGAGAATATAATGACTCAAGCACTAACCAACTTAACTATCCAGTCTGTCGAAACTCGTGGACCATTATATGAGCGCGGTTGGGAGTTTTACTCTGTCGATTTAAACTCAGGTGTTGGCGGAAATTATATTTATGTTGGTTTTCAGAAAGAAGAACAGCCAAGCGATCCAATCACTTCCGTCACCTTCAAAGCTTATGATACAAAACAAGATAACAGCATGCCGGGCTGGGAGTGGTCTGCAGATGATTTGAATGCCGGTGCTGGTGGTAAATATATTTACATGTACTGGAAAAAAGGTGAACCAAATAAACAGCCTATTACTAGCCTGATGTTTATGGTTCTTGAAGAAAGTACACCACCAACAATGGGTGGCTGGGAAGTCATTCATCAAGATTTGAATGAAGGTTCAGGTGGCCCTTATATCTGGCCATATTATTCAAATGAATTCTCTGGCAACCAAATGAAATTAAAAGTAAATAAAAACAAACCAGAATAATAGATTTATAATTATTACTTAAAAATTTATTTTTATGACAGGTGCAAAATATAGCTTATTTTGCACCTTTTCTGATCATGTAAAAGCATCACTCCAGACCTTATTTATTGATTTTTAATGTTTGATGTGAACGATCCATTCGAAGCAAAATTCTGTCTGTTTACCAGTCTGTAATAAACAGGCATAGTCAGGCAATCATTCATTGTTGATATGAAAGAAGGGTCCATGACGCTACCGCCTCGCTCAATTTTAGATTTAGCCCCTGTTGCTGAAGGGGCCGATTTTTCGTCCACTTATGCGCGCTCTGTATCGCTGGCGCAACACGCTGAAAAATGGGGTTACAAGCGGTTCTGGCTGGCAGAACACCACAACATGCCCGATATTGCCAGTGCTGCCACCTCTGTGCTGCTCAGCCATATAGGAGCGCACACCTCTTCCATCCGGCTGGGTTCGGGCGGGGTGATGCTGCCCAATCATGCGCCATTAGTGATTGCCGAGCAGTTCGGCACCTTGGAAGCGCTGTATCCCAATCGCATCGATCTCGGTCTGGGCCGAGCGCCGGGCACCGACTATCCCACCATGCATGCGCTGCGCCGCGATCCGGAGCGCATGGACCCCAACTTTGATGAACTGCTGGAAGAGCTGCAGTTTTTCATGGGGCCGGTGTCACCCAATCAGCCGGTCAAAGCGTATCCTGGTTCGGACTCTTCAGTCCCCATCTGGCTGTTAGGTTCCAGCACTTACAGTGCCCGACTGGCCGGTATTAAAGGTCTGCCGTTTGCTTTTGCCTCTCACTTCGCGCCGGATGCCATGATGAACGCAATACAGATCTACCGTGAGCATTTCCAGCCTTCAGAGCAGTTGGATAAGCCGTATGTGATGATAGGCGTGAATATCATAGTGGCGGATACTGATGACGAAGCGCAGTATCTGGGTACCACGGAAAAACAGAAGTTTCTTAATATGACCCGCGGCGTTCAGGGCAAAATCCCGCCACCGGTCTGGAGTATGGAGTCAGTTTGGCTGCCTCATGAGAAGTACCAGATCGAAAAACAGCTGCGGGAATCCATTCACGGTGATCAGGACACAGTCCGGACCCGCTTGATCGAATTGACAGAACGTACACAAGCCGATGAAATCATGGCTAACGCCCTGATCTTCGACCATGAGAAAAAGCTGCGTTCCTACGAGTTGCTGGCGGGGCTGTAATAATGGCCGGGAGTGGTGACACTCCCGGCTCTTGAAGCCGACATGAGTTTATACCGCCTGCGTCGCTTTCCTGAATACCGACAGCCTTGGCACCAGTAACCCCAGAATCACAATCGCAATCCCGACCAGTTGCAGCTGCGTCACGGCCTGCCCCATCAGGTACGCAGTGAGCACGGCAAAGACGGGCACAAAATTAAAGAACAGTGCCGCCGTAGGCGACCCCAGCTCCCGGACACCGTTCAGCCACAGCAGATAACCCGCCACAGTACCGAACAAACCGATGTACGCCACTTCAATCAGTCCGACTGACGAGCTGCCCAGCAACTCGGCAAAGGGTTTCACCTCGGGTGTAGCCAGACACATCAGGCCAATCACAGCCGCCCCGCTGACCATGCCGACAAGCGTATAGGGGATCACAGGTACCCAGCGGCTGATTCCCTGGCTGCAGTAGGTGTAAAAGCTCCATGCCAGCATGCCGGAGAAAATCATCTTATCGCCCTGATTAAACGCCATGTTCAGTAGCGCTTCCAGATGGCCATTAGTGATCACCATCAGCACACCAGACAAGCTGACAACAAGGCTGAAGCATTGCGGCAAGGTAGGTAAAGTCCGCCTTGCTACACAGGCTATCAGCGCCGTCATCAGAGGACTGAGGGCCATAATCAGCGAACCGTTGGTGGCCTCCGTGTGCTCCAGCCCGGTGAACAGGCCCAGGTTCAGGCCACCGACACCCACTGCACTGACCCCAATCACCCAGCACCATTGCTTCACCGTTAACACAAAACGTTCTGATCCAATCAGTTTCAGATAGATCGCAAGACAAATTGCCGCGATCACAAAACGCCAGAACACCAGCGTGAGTGCATGCACTTCGTTAAGTGCATGTTTACCAATTGGAAAGCAGCTGCCCCAAAAGAAGGTACAGATAATGAGCAGAACAACGGCTTTCGTTGTTGATGAAGCATTCATAGTCACTCCAGATGACTTGTCACATGATAACCGCTAGTCTATTGGTTTCATGATCTGAATAAACAGGCATTATCAGCATGGTAAATCCCAAAAATGAAATCTAACTACTCTCTCGACGATCTGCGCTGTTTTTGTACCGTCGCCCGGCTGGGCAGCTTTAAAACAGCCGCTGAACATTTAAGTATGCCACTGTCGACACTCAGCCGGCGGATTCGTCAGTTAGAAACAGACCTGCAGTTGCGATTGCTGAACCGGGATGCCCATAGGGTTTCGCTGACCCATACCGGTCAGCAATATTTTGAACGCTCCAGCACACTGTTTGATGAGCTGAGTGATATCGGGGAAGATCTGCACAGAGACAAGCATGAGCCGAAAGGAAAAATTCGTATCAGTGCGCCGATCAATGCAGGCTCCCAGTTTCTGCGTGATATCTTTTTCGACTTTTTGCTGCAGTATCCTGATATTCAGTTAGATCTGCAGTTTTCCAACACTCTGATTGATATTGAAGCACAGGCGATGGATGTGGTCTTTCGTGTCGGCACCCCTGCGGTAGAAAACTGGATAGCCCGTCCGCTCAAAGATATTCACTTCATTGTCTGTGCTCATCCCGGGTATCCGGTGCAGTCCATCACTCACCCGGAGATGCTGAGCGACCATCCGTCGATCCTCTGTCATCCCATGTCGCTCTGGCAACTGGTGCATTCAGAAACAGGCACGGAATATGATCACCAACCCGTCAAAGGCCTGCGTCTGGAAGTCGATGAAATCCGCTTGCTGACCCATGCCATCCAGTCTGGCCTGGGCATAGGTTATATTCCTGACTATTTTGCCCTTCCTATGATCGCAAATGGCGAACTCAACAGAGTCCTCCCGGACTGGTGCAGCAAACCCCGCACCCTGTTTATGCTCTATCGCGACCGCGATCATCTGCCAATGCGGGTACGGCTGTTCGTTGAGTTCGTCATGACACGGTTTGAGGCGATAGCATGATCCGTTACCGGCTCTCGCAACACGGTCCCTGCTTACGCAACAAAAAGTTAGCGCCTGAGAACCTGTTCAAGCATAGAGGTGGCTTTCACTGACAGGCTCAGCAAAACCATCAGAACGGCAATGATGATATGAAACCCACTAAACTCTGCTGTCATACCTGCGACAGACAAGCCAACTGACAGCATGCAGCTGACACACGCGTTATTTTTTGAGGAGCTGCAAGATGCCCGTGAAACCTGTTTATCCCTGCCTTTACCATCAGACAGACGTCTGTCTGCATGGCTCAATGCACTGCACCTGGATCAGCAAAATGCCCCGTCACTGAAAGTGTTAAGTGAACAGGTTGGCGCCAGCAGTAAAACCATCAGCCGGCTGTTTATCCGGGAAACCGGGATGCCTTATCAGGACTGGCGCCAGCAATGGCGGTTACTGAAAGCCATCGAGCTGTTATCTGCCGGGCTTCAGGTTAATGATGCAGCGTACCGGCTTGAATTTTCCAGCGACAGTGCCTTTATCGCGTTTTTTAAACAGCAAACCGGACAAACCCCGTTGCACTATATTCGGGGCGGACACTGAGCCTCCGGCAAAAAGTCAGAGCTCAGACGGCTCGATCTGCCAGATGATCTGCCCGCCCTGCTCACCCCGGCAAAGGCCCATAATCACAGTCTCTGTCAATCCGGCCGTCTGCTCAGGCAAGCTGGTCAAAACGGCCGGATTCAACAGATGCTGCCAGGCCTCCCCATTGTATTGCGAAGCCTCCCGAGAGGCCTGAAACAGCCTCTCGGGTGACAGTGAGCTGTTTAGCACAGGAGAGAAGCTGACTGCACTGTACAGCAGTATGCCGACGCATGTGTCCTGCCAGATATCACTCATGATGCCTCTTGAACGCTTTCCAACGTGGGGGGCTCTGTTGTCGCCTGTGCTTTCTGCTGTCCGCGTTTTGCCAGCAGGTAATAAAACAGCGGTGTCAGCAACAGACCAAACACAGTCACACCTATCATGCCCGAGAAGACCGCCACGCCCATGGCCTGACGCATCTCGGCGCCCGCGCCGGTGGAATACACCAATGGCGCCACACCCATAATAAATGCAATAGACGTCATCAGAATCGGACGCAGTCGCAACCGGCTGGCTTCCAGAATCGCGTCTTTCACCGAATAGCCTCGATCCTGCAGCTCTTTGGCGAACTCCACGATCAGAATCGCATTCTTGGTTGCCAGCCCGACCAGTACGATAAAGCCGATCTGGGTCAGGATATTGTTATCCCCGCCGTAGAGCACCACGCCACTGAGCGCAGACAGCAGGGTGAGCGGAATAATCAGAATGATCGCCAGCGGCAGGCGGACACTTTCATACTGAGCGGCCAGGACCATGAACACCAGCAGGATCACCAAGGGATACACGTACAGGTTAGAGTCCCCGGTGATCATCTGCTGATAGGTCAGCTCGGTCCACTCATAGCTCATGCCCCGCGGCAGGGTGTCAGCCAGTATTTTCTCAATGGCCGCCTGCGCTTCCCCGGAGCTGTAGCCGGGAGCCGGTCCGCCATTGATTTCAGCCGTCATAAAGCCGTTGTAATGCATCACGCGATCCGGTCCGGCGCTGTCTTTCACATTGATGAAAGAGTCAATCGGCACCATGTCCCCCTGCGCATTGCGGACTTTGATCTGGCCCACCTGCGCGGCATCCTGACGATATGCCTGATCCGCCTGCATATTAACCTGATAAGTACGGCCAAACAGGTTCAGATCATTGACGTACGTTGAGCTGAGATACCCTTGCAGGGTCTGGAAAAGCACATCCAGGTTCACGCCCTGCTGCATGGCCTTAGTGCGGTCGACCTCGATATCCAGTTGCGGTACGTTGACCTGATAGCCGGAAAAGACCCCGGCCAGCTCAGGGATCGCAGCTGCCTTTTGCATCACCGTCATGGTTGCCTGATGCAAGGCCTCAAAACCCAGCCCGTTTCTGTCTTCAATCTGCAGCCGGAATCCGCCGATAGTGCCCAGGCCCATCACAGGTGGCGGCGGGAAGACAGCAACGAACGCCTCTTCAATGCCGGCATACTGCTGATTCAGCCGGGCAGCAATCGCGTTGGCACTGGCTGCCGGATCCTGACGTTTGTCGAAATCATCCAGCGTCACAAACACGATGCCGCTGTTGGACGCATTGGTAAAACCATTGATGCTCAGTCCGGGGAAACCCAGAGTCTTGGTGACACCAGCCTGCGCCAGCGCCAGATCGGACATCTTTTCCAGCACCGCATCGGTGCGATCCAGCGACGCGGCATTCGGCAATTGCGCAAAGGCAATCAGGTACTGCTTGTCCTGCGCCGGAATATAGCCGGTTGGCGTGGTGGCAAACTGATAGCCCGTGAAACCCAGCAAGGCAACATAAGCCACCGATGCAATGGCACCGGCCCGGATGACTTTGCGCACTACCACGCCATAACCGCCCGACAAGGCACTGAAAAAACGGTTAAACGGATTGAACAGCCAGCGGCCGAACAGCCGGTCCATACCTCGGGTCAGCCAGTCTTTCGGCGCATCATGGCCTTTGAGCAACAGCGCCGATAACGCCGGGCTCAGGGTCAGCGAATTGATCGCGGAAATAAAAGTAGAAATGGTAATGGTGAGTGCAAACTGCTTGTAAAACTGGCCGGTCAGTCCGGTCATAAAGGCCGTCGGAATAAACACCGCCGCCAGCACCAGTGTGGTGGCCACAATCGGCCCGGTCACTTCGCGCATGGCTTTCACCGTCGCATCGACCGGGGACAATCCTTCACTGATGTTCCGCTCGACGTTTTCCACCACCACGATGGCATCGTCCACTACGATGCCGATTGCCAGCACCAGGCCAAAGAGCGACAGCGCATTGAGGGAGAATCCCATCAGAAGCATAAAGGCGAAAGTGCCGATCAGCGAGACAGGCACCGCCACCAGTGGAATAATTGACGCCCGCCAGGTTTGCAGGAACAGCACCACCACGGCAACCACCAGCAGCACTGCTTCCAGCAGGGTCTGAAAGACCGCTTCAATTGATCCGCGCACAAAGACAGTTGGGTCATAGGCGATTTCGTAAGATACGCCTTCCGGGAAATCTTCCGCCAGACGCGCCATGGTATCGCGCACATCATTGGAGATTTGAATCGCATTCGAACCCGCGGCCTGGAAAATACCGATGGCGGCGGCATCCTGATTATCAAGCGTGGAGCGCAGCGCGTAGGAATCTGCACCCAGCTCAATCCGCGCCACATCTTTCAGGCGGCTGATCTCACCCTGCTCCCCGACACGGATAATGATGTTTTCAAATTCCTCTACCGTCGACAGACGCCCTTTGACATTGATCAGTAACTGATAATCCGAATGGCTTGCAGGCTGGGTACCCAAACTGCCTGCCACAGCCTGCTGGTTCTGCTGGCGGATCGCCTCGGCGATGTCGGACGGCGTGAGGTTCAGCGCGGCGACCTGATTGGGATCCAGCCAGACCCGCATGCTGAAGTTGCCGGCACCAAAGGAGCGTACTGAGCCGACACCGCTGACTTTCGCCAGCTCATCTTTGACCTTGAGATTGGCAAAGTTGGACAGATACAGCATGTCATAGCGGTCGTCAGGCGAGAACAGATGCACCACCATGGTCAGGTTCGGCGAAGATTTTTCCGTCACCACGCCTTGCCGCTGCACCTGCTGTGGCAGACGCGGCAACGCCCGGTCAACCCGGCTTTGTACCTGCGAGACGGCGAGATCTACATCTGTGCCGATGGCAAAAGTGATGGTCAGTGTCATCATGCCGTCTGCGGTGGACTGCGAAGACATGTACAGCATGTTCTCCACACCATTGATTTCCTGCTCCAGCGGCGAAGCCACTGTCTGGGCAATCACGCCCGGATTAGCACCGGGATAATTGGCCGTGACCACCACTGTCGGCGGCACCACTTCCGGATATTCAGTCACCGGCAACTGCCAGACCGCAATACTGCCGACAATGACAAACAGCAGCGACAACACAGAAGCAAATACCGGTCTGCGGATAAAAAATTGTGAAAACATAGTCTGTCCTGATTACTGTGCGTCGGTTGATTGGCGGGCGGTCAGCACACCGCTTGCTTCCACACTGTTGTCTTCTGTGTGCCACTGCTGATAGCGGTGAATATCGGCCAGTTGCTCTGTGGTGGCCATTTCCACAACTTTCGGCGCAACCTGCATACTCGGCCGGATCTTCTGCAGCCCGCTGACCACAATTCTGTCCTCTGTCGTCAGGCCGGATTGCACCACACGCAAACCGGCGACTTTCTCACCCAGGGTCACTGGCTGGTAAGTCACCACGTTGGCATCATCGAGCTTAAGGACATACTTCCGGTTGAGATCGGTGCCGACGGCTTTTTCATCAATCAGAATCGCGTCATAAGGTTTGCTGGCGATCAACCGTAAGCGGGCAAACAGGCCGGGCATCAGCATCTGGGCTTTATTCTCAAAGGTGGCCCGCATCCGAATCGAGCCGGTCTGCTGATTGACACTGTTATTGATAAAATCGATATGGCCCTGATATGAAAATCCGGCATCGCCAGACAGTGCCATCATCACAGGACTGGAATCACGGGTTTCCGACACACGCACCAGATGGTTGCGGACATAATTGAGGTAGGTCTGCTCATCGACATCAAACCAGGCGTACATCTGTTCGGTCGACACTATGGTCGTCAGCTCGCTCTGGCCACTGGTGACATAATTGCCCTGCGTGACCTGCGCGTGTGAGACTCTGCCGTCAATCGGCGACACCACCTTGGTGAATGACAACTGCAAGCGCGCGTGCTTGAGCGAAGCTTTCAGCGCATCCAACTCGGCCCTGGCCTGCTGTAATGCCGCCTGACGGTTGTCATAGACATCGGCAGAAATGGCTTTGGTGGCGTTCAGTCGTTTGGCGCGGACAAACTCACTCTCGGCCAGTTTTAACTGACTCTGCAAACTGGCCTGCTGCGCTTCCAGCCGTTCAACTTCGGCGCGAAACAGGCGATCGTCAATACTGAACAGCACATCACCCTGATGAACCAGATCGCCTTCGCGGTAAGCCACTTCAGTCACGTAACCGGAAACGCGGGGTTTGAGCACCACTGTCTCGGGTGCCTGCAAACGGCCTGTGTATTCATCCCACTCAGTGATACGTTCACTGAGCACCGTCGCCACATTGATGGCAGGCAGCGGCGGTGATGCCGGAGATTCATTGCCGATAGCTGTCCCGGAGGCGGACACCAGAAAGACAGACATGCCACCAAGAAGCTGTTTCCTGAACACGTTTCTGAATGGGGTGAATAGGGTCATCAGGCAATCCTCTCTGACTTTGATACGCGAAATTCGATAAATGCAATGTCTTATCCGAACCACTAAAGAGGGATCGGATTTCACCTTGTCATTCTATGTTCCATTCAGCGTATTGATATTGTCGAAAGCTCGGAGAAGATTGCCTATTTCTACAAACAGATCAATTCAGCAAGTAATCACACCAGTAGCGGTAAAGATTACAGACTCTTGAGTCTGTAAAAGACAGAAACGCGCCACAGCTGATATCTTGCCTTTTCCTACACAATCCTTGCCTAATCCTCTAATTGTCATTATGAGATAAAACAGTGGCAGTACGCTTGCCTTATACTCTATAGTCGTATGTGGATGAGAAAATGGTGAGTGACACTATGACGGGTACCCAACAAGAATTAATCAACCTGGTGAATCGGCATATTGACGGGCCGGGACTGACCGAAACGGCGTTGCCGGAGATTAAGCTGGTGCACAGCACGGAAAATACCTCCTGCTCACCCACCATCTACAGCCCTATGCTGTGTTTGCTGCTGCAGGGCGAAAAGCGCATTACGGCCGGGGCGCGTGAATTGTTACTGAAAGAAGGCGATTTATTACTGGTGCCTGTAATGATGCCTGTTGTCGGCGAGATCCTTCGCGCTTCAGAAGAGCAGCCTTACATCGGTATCAGTATTTCGCTGGATCTCAAGGAACTGACAGATTTACTGATCACCATGAACGAGCCACCCGAAGCCATTACCAAGTGTCCTTACTGCATCAGAACCGTGGCATCTGATGACGATATACTGTCGGTGTTCAAACGTTTTCTGGCCTTACTCGACCATCCGGAAGATGTCCCCGTTATGTTGCCGTTGCTTAAACGGGAACTCATGTTCAGGCTGCTGAAAAGCCCGGTAGGGGTTCAGCTTCGCCAGTTTTTGTTACGGGATACCCAGGCCAACCGCATCAGTAAAGTCGTCGAGCTGATCCAGCAGCGCTTTAAAGAGCCAATCCGGGTGCAGGAGCTGGCCGATATGGTTCATATGAGTCAGTCTTCGCTGTTCAACGCTTTCAAAGCCGTGACATCCATGACGCCGTTGCAGTTTCAGAAACAACTCCGGCTCAATGAAGCGCGCCGGATCATGCTACAGGACGGCATAGACGCCTCCGCCGCCAGCTACAGAGTCGGCTATGAAAGCCCTTCCCATTTCAACCGCGAATACAGCCGGCTGTTTGGCATCCCACCGATGACGGACATCAGCCGCCTGAGAGGCCACAAGCCAATGGTCGATGACAGGGTTCAAATGTAGTTCAGAGCTTTACCAACCCACTGAGTAAAAGCGCAGTAATGAGATTGCAGTGATCCTTTGAAGCAATCCTCACCGCCATAGGCGGTGGTTTAGGGATGACAATAAAAAGTGGCAGACGACGCTGCCACTTCTAAGCCTGTTGCTTACAACTACTGAAAAACGAGTGCTGAATAAATCAGGGCTTCAGTTTGAGCACAGCATCAATATCTGCGGCGCTGTGTCGCTCAGGGAGCACTTCCCATTCTTCACCGGACGTTCTGTTCACAATACGACCGCGCTGTACCGCCGGACGTTCAAGAATCGCTTTCGCCCACCGCTGCACATGCTGATAACTGCCGGCATCCAGAAACTCTGCCGCATCATAGGCATAGCCCAGTACCAGATTGCCGTACCAGGGCCAGATCGCCATATCAGCAATGCTGTATTCTTCACCGGCAATAAAGGTATGGTTTGCCAGTTGCTTATCCAGCACATCCAGCTGGCGTTTGGCTTCCATGGTGAAGCGATTGATCGGGTATTCGAACTTCTCCGGCGCATAGGCATAAAAATGCCCGAAGCCGCCGCCCAGATAAGGCGCAGAGCCTTGCAGCCAGAACAGCCAGTTCAGTACTCGGGTACGCTCGGCAATGTCGACCGGTAAAAAGTAGCCGAATTTTTCCGCCAGATAGACCAGAATAGAACCCGACTCAAACACATTGACAGGTGCGGGGCCGGATTGATCCACCAGCGCCGGAATTTTTGAATTCGGATTAACCGCCACAAAGCCCGAGGAGAACTGATCGCCATCGCCTATGTTAATCAGGTACGCATCATACTCGGCATCGGTAACACCCAGCGCCAGCAGCTCTTCAAGCATAATAGTAATCTTCTGGCCATTTGGCGTGGCCAGAGAATAAAGCTGTAATGGATGGGCACCCACAGGCAATGCCTGCTGATGTCTGGCACCGGAGTCGGGACGGTTGATACTTGCCCACTCACCGCCGTTTTCAGCATCCATAGTCCAGACTTTCGGTGGTACGTATTCATTTGCCATTCTGTTTACCTCATTGAATAAATTCGACCCTGACTGATACATATTGGGCCATTCTCTGCCAAATCACGGCCTCAAACGCTTGTGAGTTAGAACCCTTTACTATTAACAAGTTTCACAAATTATATAGGCCTGAATGACAAGGTTGCCTGAAACGCTTTTGCCTGTCCCGTCAGAGCAATACACACTTGGCTGCATAATTCAGCCCGCCCAGGCGCTTTGACTCTTTCACAAACCCTGCGCATTAACCCTTGCATAAACCCTGCGCATTAACAAAGAAAGACCGATGCACAATCAGAATATTGCAAAACCTGTGAAACCATCAGGGTGTATTCTTCATTATTTGTCCTTTTCAGATATATCTCTGTATCAAGGCACAAAAACACACACACTTTTACTTAGCATCAGGCACCTTATTATAAATAAGCTGCTTTACTTATTACCCCCATTTCCTGCTATGACTACTCTTGGCTTGTGTTTACCCTCTGTGAACAATAAACCAAAGCGTTAAAACGCCAGTGGCTAAAAATAGCCACACAATCATAAAAAACAACCGCAACAATCAGTAATAAACATTAAATTAATAATGACTGTTCGTTCCATGCTTCAGATGAGAAAATTAATTTAATTAATCGTTCAATTAAAAACAAATCATTGTTACCACTCTCTTAAACAAAGCCAACAAAAACAATGTCAACCTTTGTATGGATATTATTTATCACATTAAAAACCCTGACAAATAATCGTGACTCAAGTCACATCAGAAGACATTCCATCGACGAATTACTTTAATAAAAACAATAATATTGTCAGGGTATTAAAGGACTGACACTGAAAATTGCCACTATTCAACCGGATAAAAACCGCAATTAACCGTGCATTAAAACATCACGGATTAATTATTGTTGTCTGAAATGGCTTTAACGCATTCCAACAAGGAGGGACGTGATGTTTATTCACCGTCATATCAAGCAAATTGCTGCAATGTCTTGTGTTGCTGCAACTTTAGGATTTTCCACTCTGGCTAATGCAGATACCTGGCGTTACGCTCACGAAGAATATGAAGGCGATGTACAAGACGTTTATGCCCACAAATTTAAAGATTATATTGAAGAGCACTCTGACCATAATCTGAAAATATACCGCTTTGGTGAGCTGGGCGAATCAGACGATATTATGGAGCAAACCCAGGCAGGAATTCTGCAGTTTGTTAACCAGTCACCCGGCTTTACCGGCTCGCTCATTCCTGAGGCACAAATTTTCTTCATCCCTTACCTGATGCCAACAGACATGAAGGCGGTAATCAATTTCTTCAAAACCAGTAAAGCAGTGAACAACAACTTCCCTGCACTGTATGAAGAACAAGGCTTAGAGCTGCTCAAGATGTACCCTGAAGGCGAAATGGTGATGACGGTTGATGAACCTATTACCTCTCCGGAAGAGTTAAAAGGCAAAAAAATCCGAGTCATGACTAACCCTCTGCTGTCCTCCACCTATGAAGCTTTTGGCGCTACCCCGACCCCGCTGCCCTGGGGTGAAGTATACGGTGCCCTGCAGACCAATATGATTCAGGGCCAGGAAAACCCTATCTTCTGGATTGAGTCCGGCGGTTTGTACGAAGTCTCGCCAAACCTGATCTTTACGCACCATGGCTGGTTCACCACAGCTTCAATGGCCAACAAGAAGTTCTTTGATGGTCTGTCAGACGAAGACCAGGAAATGGTAAGGCAAGCGGCGGAATACGCGTTCAGCGAGACCATGAAACACATTACGGGTCTGGCTGAGAAATCCCTCGCTAAAATCAAGCAATCCAGTGACGATGTCACGGTAACGCGCTTATCTGCCGAGCAAATTGCAAAATTCAAAGAGCGTGCACCCCAGGTAGAAAAAACCTTTATTGAAATGACAGGGTCGGACGGTCAGAAACTGCTGGATCAGTTCAAAGCTGACTTAAAAGCTGCTCAACAATAATAAAGTCGTACGAGGTACCGCCTGACAGGCGGTACCTTACTGTTTGAGGAAGTTGTTATGTCCGATTCCGAATCATTGGAATACCACTCGGAATTGCCCGGTGTGCTCGGCAAAGTCGATACACTGATCAGTAAAATTGAATCCTTCATGCTTGCTACTGGCGTGCTGCTCATGGCCCTGAACACCTGCGTAAACGTAGTAGCGCGGTTCGGCTTTGGCCAGGGCCTGTTTTTCTCCGGCGAAATCAATCGCATACTTATTATTCTGATTACTTTTGCCGGCATCGGTTATGCTGCCCGCCATGGCCGCCACATCCGTATGTCTGCGTTCTATGACATGCTGCCTTTCAAAGGCCGGAAAATCGTCATGATCCTGATTTCAGTCATCACTGCCGCTATCATGTTCCTGCTGGCTTATTTTTCCTACCAGTATGTGCTGTCTGTTTTTGAACGTGGCCGTATTTTGCCAGCATTAGGTTTTGAGATTTGGTGGATATATATCTGGGTTCCCCTGGGGTTTGCCGTCACTGGTGTGCAGTACTTGCTGACTGCCTATAAAAATGCGACCAGCCCGGAAATCTACCTGTCCACCGGTGTGCTTGACGAGTACACAGATACCAAAAATAAAGCATAAAAAATGAAGTACAGAAGGTATTCACCATGGCAATGACCTTAATGCTGATCATGATAGTGATGCTGTTGATCGGCTTCCCTATGATGATCCCTCTGATTACCGCCGCCCTGACCGGTTTCTACATGATGTTTGGCGGTATGGGACAAATGGATACTTTTATCCAGCAGGTGCTGGGTGGGATCCGGCCGGCCTCTCTGATAGCCGTCCCTATGTTTATTCTGGCCGCTGATATTATGACCCGCGGCCACTCTGCTGATCGCCTGATCAATATGGTGATGACTTTTATCGGCCATATCCGGGGGGGGCTTGCCATCAGTACCGCCGCTTCCTGCACCCTGTTTGGCGCAGTTTCGGGCTCTACTCAGGCTACCGTTGTCGCCGTGGGTTCCACGCTGCGCCCCAAGTTGCTCAAAGCCGGTTACAGCGATTCTTTCTCGCTGGCCCTGATTATCAATGCCAGTGATATCGCCTTTTTGATCCCGCCCAGTATCGGGATGATCATCTATGGTGTCATTTCGGAAACCTCTATCGCTGAGCTTTTCATTGCTGGCGTCGGCCCCGGTCTGATGATTCTGCTGTTCTTTTCTCTGTATTGTCTGGCTTACGCCACCATCAATAAGGTACCGACAGAAGAACGCGCCAGCTGGTCTGAGCGCTTTGATGCCGCTAAAAGCGCCATCTGGCCGCTGATGTTTCCGGTGATCATAGTAGGCGGGATTTACGGCGGCATCTTCAGCCCGACGGAAGCCGCAGCCGTGTGCGTGCTTTACGCCGTGTTTCTGGAATTCATTGTTTTTCGCTCACTGGGCAGCAAAGATATTTACGCCATTGCCAAATCCACCGGTTTGATTACCGCGGTTGTTTTCATTCTGGTCGGTGTAGGGAATGGCTTTTCCTGGATCATATCCTTCGCGCAGATTCCGCAAATGATCCTGGAAGCGGTCGGCATTGATGAAATGGGCCCGCTCGGGGTGCTGGCATCCATCTCTGTGGCTTTCTTCATCGCTTGCATGTTCGTCGACCCGATTGTGGTGATTCTGGTGCTGACGCCAATTTTTGCGCCAGCCATCGAAGCCACCAATCTCGATCCGGTTCATGTCGGGATCATTATTACCTTGCAGGTGGCGATCGGCTCCGCCACACCGCCGTTTGGCTGTGACATCTTTACTGCCATTGCGATATTTAAAAAACCCTATTGGGAAGTGGTGCGAGGAACTGGCCCCTTTATTGCCATCTTGCTGCTTTCAGCCACCCTGCTCGTGATCTTCCCTGAAATTGCTTTATTCCTGCGTGACGTTGCGTTCGCAGACTAGCCACCAGCAGGGTAAAGTCCGCGCCCTGCTCAGGTACAGAGCAAAAAAATGGTTCCCGCTTTAAGCACAGACAGTATGTCAGCCAGTCTATTCACGTACGAATGTATTCACGTACTCAGGCTGGCATACTGCCTGCTCTTCTGGGCCTTTTATCCAGCGCCCAAGCACTAACCAAATGCCATCTACTGGCCAGCAAGCGTAATGCTTCCCTGGTTTCTGCCAGACAGCCAAACCCGCCAAAGAAAAGAAACCGGTTACAGAAACCGGTTACATTCTGAAATTGAATGATCTACACTGCACTCAGGATCCAATATTGTTCATGAGATCGTTTTGCCAGCACAAGGGGGTTACAGATGTCACAACAAGGCTTTCCGACTGATTTTCTCTGGGGCGGCGCAGTGGCTGCCCATCAGGTCGAAGGGGGCTGGGATCAGGGAGGCAAAGGCGTCAGCGTGGTCGATGTGCTGACCAAAGGCGCTCATGAAGTGCCGCGAGTGATCACTGAGACGGTAGAAGCGGATCACTTCTATCCCAACCATGAAGCGGTTGATTTCTATCACAGGTACAAAGAAGACATCGCGCTGTTTGCCGAAATGGGCTTCAAATGCTTCCGGACTTCCATTGCCTGGACACGCATTTTTCCCAATGGCGATGAAAAAGAGCCCAATGAAGCCGGGCTGCAGTTCTATGACGATATGTTTGATGAGTTGCTCAAAAACGGCATCGAACCTGTGATCACCCTTTCTCATTTTGAGATGCCGAACCACCTGGTGAAACACTACGGCAGCTGGCTGAACCGTGAGGTTGCGGACTTCTTCGTAACCTTCAGCCAGGTCGTGATGGAGCGTTATAAACACAAGGTGAAATACTGGATCACCTTCAACGAAATCAATAACCAGCGCAACTGGAAACTGCCTATCTGGGGTTACTGCAACTCAGGCATGATCTACAGCGATCATGGCAATCCGGAACAAGTGATGTATCAGGTGTTACACCACCAGTTTCTGGCCAGTGCACAAGTGGTAAAACTGGGCCATGCCATCAACCCGGATTTCAAAATCGGCAGCATGATTCACATGATGCCGCTCTATCCGGCCACCTGTCATCCTGATGACGTGCTGCTGGCGCAAGAGCTGATGCGTCAGAAATACCTGTTCAGTGACGTTCAGATAAGGGGCTATTATCCCAGCTACCTGCGCAAAGAGTGGGAACGCAAAGGCATCGCGGTTGAAATGCAGCCCGGTGATGAGGCCATTTTACGTGAAGGTTGCGCCGACTATCTGGCCATCAGCTATTACATGACCAACATAGTGTCGGCGAAGAAAGACCCAGACGGCGAAACCACTTCCCTGTTTGAAGACAGTAAGCTGAACCCTTACCTTCCGGCCTCTGACTGGGGCTGGCAGATTGATCCCGATGGCCTGCGCGTTGCGCTGTCTGATCTGTACGAACGCTACCAGAAACCTATCTTCATCGTCGAAAACGGTTTTGGCGCCATTGATCAGGTCGAAGATGATGGTTCGATCAATGACGACTACCGGATTGATTACCTGAGTGCGCATATCCGGGCGGTTAAAGAAGCTATAACGATTGAGGGCGTTGATGTCATGGGATACACCCCGTGGGGCTGCATCGACTGCGTGTCTTTCACTACCGGGGAATACCGGAAACGCTACGGCTTCATTTATGTCGATAAACACGATGACGGCAGTGGCACCATGGCACGGTCGAAGAAAAAGAGTTTCTTCTGGTATCAAAACGTCATCGCCACCAAGGGTGAAAGCCTGTAACGACGGATAAAGCATTCTAACAACAGCTAAAGTTCGCTACACTCGCCATCCGGCCGCGGCTTACTGCCCGTGGCCGGATGATAAAGAGGACAGGCAATGGCAACCATAAACGATGTGTGTAAAGCAACAGGCTATTCCAAGGCCACAGTGTCACGTGTTTTAAATGGCACCGGGCAGGTAAAAGCCGCCACCCGCGATGCTGTGCTTTCTGCCATGCAAGCTCTCGGCTATCAGCCCAATGCACTGGCGCAGGCGCTGGCAACCAATACTTCGAATACGATTGGCCTGGTCCTGCCCCACTTTCAGAGCAGCTATTTTGGCAGCATTCTGCACCATGCCGAGCAAAGCACTCAGCAGGCCGGTAAAAAGCTGTTAGTGGTCAACAGCCACAACACAGCAGACGGTGAACAGGAAGCCGTTGCCACCTTAGCCAATCAGCGCTGCGACACGATATTGCTCTACAGCCGCCATCTCAGCGTTTCAGATCTGGCTGCTCTGCAGCAGAGTGTGCTGCCGCCTTTGATCATCCTGAACCGTCAGCTTGAAGATAACACCCTGCACAGTTTTGGTTTGGATCAACGCCAGCTGGCAGAAATTGCGATGCAACATTTGCTGTCTCTCGGTCATCGCCACATTGCTTGCATTACTTCCCCACTGGCAAGCGAAACCGGTCAGATCCGCTATGCGGTGTATCAGCAAATGCTGGAGCAACAGCAGATAACCATGCAGCCCGGCTGGGTTCATGAAGGGACAAATACCCTGGCAAGCGGTTATCAGGCCGTGGAACAGCTCCTCAGCAGCCAGCAGAGCGTCAGTGCCATTTTTGCCTGTAACGATGACATGGCAATCGGTGCCATTCGTGCCTTGTTCGATCATGGTCTGCGCGTGCCACAGGATGTCTCTGTGATGGGTATTGATAACGAACCTGCAGCCGCTTACGCCATTCCCAGCCTGACCACCGTCTCCTTGCCGATTGTTCAGCTCACTCAGGATGCCATGACACTGGCGATAGCCTTAGCCAATAAACAGCACACCCCAACGCGGCACCAGACCTATAGCGGGGAACTGGTACTGCGTGAATCGACGCAGGCCCTGACATCGGCGAGCTAATCGTACTGAGTGCGACATCTGGTTTAACCGTCTTTCTTTAGCAAAGCAAATTCTGTAGCCAAGCTGATTCTGTAACCAAGCAGGGCAGATATCCTGCTTGCTGGGGCCCAGTATCGAGTTAAGGCTGAATGTTAAACGTGGAAATCACCGGCAGGAAGATGGCGAACCCAATCGTCCAAAACCAGCCAAATGGCTTATGCCAGACCTTTAAGTTGCAGATGACACTATCGTCTGTGTTTTTTGTTATTTTCATCTCGTCTGCCATACGTCAAACATCATTGCGCTGTTCTGCCGATGCCGTTTCATCTCTCATTTGACTGGACGTCAGTGTGTATCGCTTTATTTCATAATAATCGGGGCGCTTATCTGTAGCAGGCAATGCACCTTCAAAAGAGGCACGTGATGGATCAATGCCAAGTGCTGTTTTGATAGCCCTATATCTTTCCTCATCCAAATCTTCCAATCCGAAGACGATTCGGACATCCAGATTGCTGGCACGGTAGACCTCAATAATTTGTTTCATCATCTCCGTTAATTCAGGCGCTTTGGCATCCTGATCGAATTTTTTTAATCGATATTGAGCGCCAGTTTGATATTCAGACTGACTATCCAGATCAAACCGACTGGCTTGTGGTTCGAACTCAAGCTCAAACCAGCCGTATTGAGTCATTGTCGTGCCATCTCTTTCTTCCTCAACAGGCTTTTCGTAATACAAAATCACTGCATCGCGATCTGTCATCGGGTGGCTGGTCTGGCGCCACAGAAAAAATCGCCGAACTCGAAAAGACCACTGACGCTCCCTTTTTCGCCATACCATTTCTTTCTTTCGTAATACGGACCAAAGGCTCAGTAAAGCGGTCAGGTACTGAACCGGAAAATAAGGAAACAGCACAATCAATACAACAGATGCCAGGAAAAAGACCAAACCAACTGGCCTGTGCCAGACACTCAAGTTACAGGTGACGATATCGTCGTATTTATTTTTTTGCATTGCTATACCAACCCCACAATTCAAAAGACAGCGTCACTTTCGCTGCACTGCCGATGCGATTCAACTTTTCCAGCGCTTCACCGTGACACTTGGTACGCTGAATAATGACTTGAAATAACCCACTCAGAAAACCACTTTCAGGAAGCTTAATCAAAATGAAGGCGACTGGATGAAGCCATTCATTGATTCATATTCCTCAATACGAACGATATTCAGATGCGACATCTTCTTTTAACTGCCTCAGATGCGTCCGATAAACAAATACGCTCGTGAGAACCGACTGGGTTTGACTTGTTCCCACAGGCGATTTGAAACCGTTCTATGGCTTTCCATTGAACAGGCAAGCATAGAACGCACTCAGATCCAGCAATTCTGCTGTCCCGCTTTCGTTTTCACTGACACTTTCGTTTCACTGAAAAAGCAGGGCAAATGCCCTGCTTGCCAAGATCCAGTAGTCGTTAAGGCTGGATATTAAACGCGGAAATCACCGGCAGGTACATGGCATTAGCAATGTATTTATGGGTTGCCGTAGTGGGATGCGTCACTCCCCAGAACACATACTTATCCGAACCATGATACGCACATTCATCGGTAAAGCTGTGGCTGTACAGATAGTCCGCCGCGGAATTGCGATTGATATCCAGACAGGCATCTTTGGCATTGGTAAAACCGTGTGATGCAGGATTTGTAGTGATCTGGTCAAACAGTTGGTGCGCATCAAACAACACCACCTTTACGCCTTGGTCCTGATAACGTTTTGCCTCGGCCTTTATGAAAGCGTTAAAGGCCAGAATTTTCGCCTGCACCTTGTCGATCTCTTCCTGCGTCGCGTACTTAAACTGCGGCGCACGGGTGGCATCCGGTAAGGTCATCAACAGAATATTGCTCGCACCAGATGCCGTTAAACGTTGCATAGCCGTGCTGTAATCTGCTTTGGCCTCTTCCACCGTGCGGTCGTAATTCATGAAATCATTCAGCCCGAACTCCAGCGTAAACAGGGTATTGGCCGGATGGTAATTCTGAACAAGCTGCATGTACGTCAGATACGAGCTCACCTGCTCAGTGACTCCCGTAAGCGCGACATACTGATTAGAACCGGCTGCACCGCCCACTGCCCAGTTGTACAGCGGCAGATTCAGGCTTTCTGCCAGATATTCCGTCCAGACAAAGCCGTTAGAAAAATGGCCGAGGAACCAGGAATTGCGGTTCGGGAACACCCACTGCGATGCATTGAACAGGTTGCCGGTATCCGACAAACTATCACCAAACGCGACCACTTTGTTGATGCCCATCGAGATACCCAGATCGTTGGTCCAGATAGAATGGTTATAAGACAGGCTGTTATCGGCAGCAAAATAGGTCATGTCAGCCGTTTCATGACTGACCCCCAGGGTTTCCGCACAGCGCGCTTTGATCTCAGACTGCGGGGTATGGGTATAGAACATGTTCTTAAACGATAAGGATGACCACCAGTAACCCTTGAGCTGGTAATACTCGCCCTTTTCATCTAACGCCCACTCCCAGCTTGTGGCAGGATCATCGTGAGTCTGCGCCGGACGATACCAGCAACGGACATAAGTATAAGTGTTGCTGCCCTGAACCTGCTCAATCTGCGCCGTCGACAAAGGCTGAGCATAAAGATGGTGTGAGGCAGGCGCTTCTCCACTTTGCGCAGCAGCGGTAAAGGGTAACAGCATGAGGAGTAATAATTTTTTCATAATGAGCCATACGTTATTGGTAAGAGGTATGACCTATAGTTAACGGTATCGGAATCTGTCAAAGTTGCACTGAAACTACGAGCAATAAAATGGAACCCGGTTCAAACCGAGGTGAATTTGTAAACGATTTCTGGCGCCAGGCTTAATGGGTGCCAGCACTGGAAAATGTTAACTGACTGATTTATTTACACTTACCTTTATCATCATGAATAGTTAAATGTAACCATATCGAAAGCGCATTGAAATTCACTCAAACATTCACTTTCGCAGTCGATAGCTTCAAATTTTTCTATCATTGGTGCTGTAGCAGTCACATATGTAAATGTTGTCACTGTTTTCCCAATCAATGCATTTAGTCCTACCACACACATCAAAATCCCAATGTGTCCAGTTTCACTTTGTTTTACATATCCTTGTACTGTTCTCATCTCTCTCAGTAAGTACGTTTTTAAATATTCCAGCTTTGGACCTGGCTCTTGCAGGACATCCTGAAAGAACTGCAAGTTTACCGAAGCGGGAGAGCCGGAATAGGAAGGTGTTTTATTTTGTGACGAAGTCTGCCCCATTCCTTTTATCGTATTCATGGCTCGTACCATTTCAGGACCGCTAACCAGATACGCCCCGCCAAGATAATTTGTTTTTCCCAGAGTTTGTTGAATCTCTGAAAACAGCCTCTGCGCTTGTTCGAAAGCAGAAAAGACTGCAGATTCATTATCAGGAGAAGTTCCTTCAGGTAAAAATGCCAGTAACAAATTTTCGAAGCATGAGTGTAACCAGACCCCGCTATTAGCCGGAGTAACACAATGTGCTATTGATGTATTCATTGTTCTACCTTTTTAACCCACAATATGAGGTGGCTTTATTATGGTTTGATGTATTGCAGAGAGTAAGCATCATGATAAAATTCCAATTTATCTCTCGCAATGCAAGCACAAATACGCTTTATACAAATAAGCATGGCTTGACCAGATAAAGACTATGCGCTCAGATACAGCAGAATAAAGAGCGCACAATTAATCCGAAATAAAATTTAACACGATTTAAAAATCGTACCACCACTCTTTTCAAAAAAGCTTAAGGTTGATATAAATAACCCACTTTTGTGTAATTGACATTATAACTAAATTTCTGCTCATCACTTTTACATTTATGCTTAATTAAAACTGAGGCAGATTTCGCTTCGGTATAAGCGTAAATAACCGTTGTAACAGGAATATCTAAACCAGGAGTCAGAGCAAGAAGAGTAATCGTCGTACCAAAATTTTTCGCTTTATTATCATTTCCTGCCGCAGCCTGAGTGCCAGCCATTGCATTGTTCAGGTAATCCATCATGGGGTTGACACTACCACCCACACCAGATAGAACACTCTGAAAAAAGCTCTCATTGGCATCTCTGATAGTCCCGTTACCAGAAAGATTTGCAAGGTTTGAACTCGTTTGGGCCATGCCGTTCACATTGTTCATTGCTTTTGTCATCGCAGCTTCGTCTTGAGTATACAAACCGTCCAGTACTGATTGTCCGCTCGTATCTTTCACTGCCTGTTTTATCTTATTTGGCAGGCTTAATGCACTCAAGAATGCGTTTGCCATAATTTTATTCTGCGTGTCTGTCCATGAATTAAATTTAAAATAAAAAATGTAATCACTACCTTCAGTGTGAATCCAAGAACCGTCGCTTGAAGCAGGCGTTTCTAAGAATTTTATACCATCAATGGTTTTTATAGCAGTCATGTTCTTCTCCAATTTAATGTCGTAATCTGTTCGAACTGTCAATAGCTTTTTCAATCCAGCGTCCTAAAAAAACAAGCTCAACAGAATCATAAAAATGATTCAAACAAGCCTTGCTAGGACTCTTGCAACAACAATACCTATACAGTCGCATAACAAACATAGTGCATGAACTTATTATGTCCAGATCAATCACAATATTAGATGTGAATATTTTCACCGACATATTTACTGCTATTCTGTTAAGTTACCATTACTCTCTAATTTAATTGGTTATTTCCGCCTTTAATCATTATTAAAACAAGAACAACCATGAAAAACTTTTAATCTTTCATAAATACCATGACATGAAACACAAAATAGCCAAGAAACTGAAAACAAAGGAAATTTAATATTAACATCAAATTTCACATACTGACCTAGAATAATAAATACGGCATTCAATAAGACAGCATCTGAAAGTTACATCCTATTTCAGTAAATTATACAGTACAGATCACAGCATATACATTGGCTGAGGTAGTAGTTGGTTTGGCAGCACTACGGAAATTTCGATCTCGTTAGTCGCTATCAATTTAGTTGTGGCAAAACGGATTGAGTGGCGAAACTGAACAATGAGTATGCCTTTTTCGGTTTGTGTTCAAATACTCCGACCATAAAAAAACGGCAGTTTTCACTGCCGTTCTGATTAATGCGCACCTATTGTGCAGCCCAACATCATCATTCAAGCGTTTTCTGCAAGGCCACTTTCAGCTCTTGTTCGGCTTTCGCAATCACTTTTTCGGCCTGTTCACGTTGCTGGCGGCCTTCTTTGACGCGGGATAACGTGTTGTTCAGCGTTTCTATTGTCAATTGGTTAACCGCCTGCAGGGATTCGAGATCCAGGATACCGCGCTGATAGTTTTCAGCAATTTGCTCTTCCAGCACTTTCAGGTGTTCAGCGTTTTTCACGTACTGTTTGTTGGTGTAATCCTTCACAGTGCGGGTGACTCTCAACGCCTTTTCTTTCTCGTAGTTGGAAATCGCAATCAGGAACTGGCGCTTCCACAAAGGAAAGGTGTTATGAACGATATCCTGGATATCTTCCATCAACATTTTATTGCCTTCCTGCGACAAACGGATCTGCGGCGCGGTTTGCACTGCAGCAAGCCGGGTGAGCTCCAGATTATGAACCCGTTTTTCCAGTCGCGCGACGGCCTGACTGGCATCACGGTATTTCTGCGCTTCCAGCGCATCGCCGGATTGAACAGAGGCCGCGTGCAAGGCTGGTAATATATCCACGTTCAACTGATTGAGTTTGTATTTACCCGCGGCAATGAAGTGCTCCAGGCCTTTGAGCAACTCAAGGTTGTTATCGTACAGGCCATCCAATTGCGTGATATCGTGCGCCAGTTTCACTTCCTGCGCTTCCAACTGCTGCGATAGCTGCTCAAGCTGCTGTTTGACTGAATCAAAGCTGCGGGAGAACTTCTTGAAGGAATCAAACAGTTCGCCAATCAGCGGCAGGTTCGCCAGAAAGCTATTGCCTTTGAGGCGGTCAAACGCGGCGCTGTCCATCGACTCCACCATAGATTGCAGGATTTCTCCGGCATCCCCGGTATCACGGACCCGAACTTGTTCAAGCACGTTATCGGAAAACGCGGTGATTTTTTCCAGCGCTTCTTTACCAAAAGTGATGGTTGCAACAGCGTCGAAAGGATCAAAGCTGTCAGACAAGGCAACGATTTCAGGTGTCACTTCCAACTCCAGCAAGTCGGCTGGATTAGCTGAGCGGACAGGCTGCGGCTCCGGGTTCACAATGTCATTCATGTTTGCTCTCCTTAACTCGGCTGATGACAAGGAAAACGCTGCCACAGCTCTTCAAACTGTTGCTCGAACGCTGTCAGAAAACGGCGGTCATCCGTCAGCGTAATGTCTTCCTGATTGTATCTGGACGCACTGCGTGTCCAGTTGAAACTGCCGTTGATGAGCCGGGTGCCATCAAACACGGCAAACTTATGATGCATATGATAAGCCGTGGTATCAATTTTCACGGCGACGCCTTTACGTGCCAGATAATCAATATCACTGCCAGCGTCATTGAGCTTGTCGTTATCGGTGATCACCCGCACTTGCACGCCACGTTCATGCGCTGCCAGAATGTGTTTGGTCAGTTCATCATCCGCAATCGTAAAGACACAAATATCCACTTTACTGCGCACCTGTCGCAGTTGCTCAATGATGCCGCCCGCACAGGCACGCCCCGGTGAAAACCAACTGGTCGCGACTTGTGCAATGGCAGAGCTGCGGGTGTTATCAAGCACTTTCACTACCCGTTCCAGCCAGCGAAGTACAGCAAGGGGCTCTGCCCCTTGCTGTATGGCTTGTTGCGCCAGTTTGAAGCTCTGGTTGCGCAAAAAAGAACGCTCATCATCCGATAAACCCACTTCCACCAGTGAAACCTGTAATTCACGCCGCTCGCTGTCGTCCAGCCGGCCATCTTCAAGCGACGCTGTCAGCCAGTCGAGCCACTGTTGCTGATTCATTGCAAATCCTCCAGTTTTACAGGTTGAGCGAACCGCGCAACATGCTGATTCAGCATCGCTAATTGCTGAACGACTTGTCCGGCACGGTCACTTTCATCACCCATCATTTGCTTGCGCTGATAGGCCTGTTTGATGTCTTCCCAGCGGGCTTGCTGTTCAGCGCTCATGTTGCCGCGCAGTTCTGCCAGCTTGAGCAGGTTTTCTTCTGTGCCATTGGCCAGCGTCTGCGCTTCGCCCTGATAGTGATCCTGAAGCAAGGTATTGAGCTCATCATCCGTCATCACCGAAGCGATTTTCTCAGCCAGCTTATTCATGTTCCGGTAAGAACCCTGCAACTTAAATGGCGGCTCAACACGGTAATCGTCTGCCGTTGCTGCCGACAGAATGTACTGCTGATTCACCTTCAGAACCGTCTGCTGAACCAGCATCAGTTTCTGCAGCGTCGCCACAATTTCGTTGGCTTCGGTTGATGAATACGAGTGCGACATATCGCTCAGCGCAACGCCATCCCCTTGTGCCATTTTGACAAAACGATACAGATCGTTCAGATCGCGGGTTGCCAGTGGCGCCAGAACCGGATTAGAGGTGAGTGAGTTCTCAATAAAGCTCAGCTCAAACGCATATTGCTGATCCGACAGCATGTCACCCAGGTTATAGATATCGGCCCGGTTGGCCAGCATGTCCGGAATCCGGAACGCTTCACCGGTTTCGGTATACGGGTTCCCGGCCATGACCACAGCGAACTTCTTGCCGCGCATATCATAGGTTTTGGTTTTCCCCTGCCAGGTTCCTTCAATCCGTCGGGTACCGTCACAGAGTGAGATGAATTTCTGCAGCAGTTCCGGGCTGGTGTGCTGAATATCATCCAGATACAACAACACATTGTTGCCCATTTCGAAGGCCAGATTGATCTTCTCGATTTCACGCGCTGAGTTCTGATCCGGCGCATCGGCCGGATCCAGCGAGGTGACCTGATGGCCAATCGACGGGCCGTTGACCTTCATGAAGACCAGTCCCAGCTTATGCGCCACGTATTCGATCAGGGTTGTTTTACCGTAGCCCGGCGGAGAAATCAGCAGCAGCATCCCCATCAGGTCCGTCCGCTTCTTGTCGCCGACTGTGCCCATCTGCTTGGCAAAATTGTCGCCAATCAGGTGCAGGTAGCTGTCGCTGATCAGCTTGTTACGGACGAAAGAGGTCAGCGGCCGCGGTTTGAACTCGCTCAGCCTGAATTGATCTTTGGCCTGATTCAGTAATGCCGTCCGCTGACTCAGATAAGCCTCAAACTGAGGAAACACTTCGCTGCGATGATGTTCACAACGCTGGATGAAATCATCCAGTACCAGGGTTAATGTGCCGCCTTCAACCCGATCGTGCTCGCCCAGCAGTCCCTGCACAGGACAAGCCAGTGAGAAGTCCACCGGACTCAACAGCCGATCGGAATGCGTTTTACACACCGCAATCGCGGCGGCTTCCACCACAAACGGCTGACCGTATGATTTCTGGGCCGTATAAGCCATCAGCCATTGCTGATGATCGGCAAAGGCAACATCCAGCGCCAGTTGCTCGCCGTTCCAGCCCAGACTGCGACGAAATTGCAGGTAATCTTCACTCAGTTCAAAGCCATCCTGACTGACTTCAATCCGCACATCCGTACCCGCCAGTAACCGAATCAGGTAATCGCTGCTTTCCATAGCAGCCTGACCCTGCACCGACTCGGCCAGAGTGTGCTGCAGCGACAAGAATGCATCCGCAGAATTCAGGTGCTCTTTCAGCAGCTGTGCATTTTTCGCTTTTTCCTGCCAGCGATGCAGTTCCGTTTCCTTCTGCATCATCAGCCACAACAACGCATTGGCCCGCGCACGCTGGCTGAATCGCAGCAATCCGGCCTGTTCAAAGGTCGGCAGCACATCCTGCAAAATCAGAGCGGCATCGTGATCGTGGATCCCTTTGACATACCCTTCTTTGTAGCGCGGCGCAGAAAAATGCTGAACCAACTGCAACAAGGATTTGTCACGGCTAGCCTGATAAAGCTGAGCAAGCGACAGATCATCAGCTTTGTTCATGGCACTGTGCAGCATCAGGTACGCCAGGTATTCACCGCGATAAACCGCCTCACTTTCAGACGACACATCAAGGCGCGCGATTTGCTGCAGAGACAGGAAATTTTCATCTGCAATAGGCTGATAAAAATCGGTACCGGAAATATGCGTACAAAGCTGTTTGTTATGCTCCACCAGGCTCAGATCAAGCGCCTGTTGGTTGACACTGAACTTATGACGACCCAACCGCAGTACTTTGCCGCCATCTTCGAAGATATCCTGATTATCACGAAGCGAACGCAGCGACTGGTCTTGCAGCGATTTGAGCTTAGCATCCAGACTGTCTGCCTTGACGCTGTCGCCCAGATCACGAATCGACTGCGACAGCTGATGCAGTTTGAGCACCATGGCGTCGGTGGCGAAATAACTGTTCAGCGCTTTCACATCATCAAAGCGGGACACCCGTTTTTCGACGCTGCCCATGGTGACATTGGCAGCCTGCATCAGGTTCTGTACCCGGCGCTGCTGCGCTGCAATCAGCTGTTGCTTGTGATTGTCCAGCGTCGACTGAATCTCATCGCGCTTGGCGTAAATCTCCACCAGAAACTGATCGAAATCTGCAAAACGGGACTCCAGTTTGTCCAACTGACCAACCAGTTTCGCCAATTGTGTATCACACTCATCCGGCGTGGTCGCCTGCTCCATCGCACTGCTGACCGACTGGCCCAGCAGTTTGAACTGGGCACTGAACTCGGCCTGAGCCTCGTTACTTTGCAGGCTCTGTGATTTGTTTCTCAGCCTGGCCGAGACCGCATTCAGCAACGACGAGACTTCGGTGGTTAAGTCCAGAATCCGGGTCGACTGGGTCGGATCATCGGTTTCAATGTCTGTGACTTCTTCAGACACCAGCTGCAAGTCTGCACGCAGCGTGTCCACCTGCTGCTGAAGCGCCTGAATGTCTGCGGTCTTGCTGACATCCGCCAGCGAAGTTTCTATCTCGTGAATCTGTTGCTTAAACGGCTGATACGCCTTTTCTTCCTGTAACAATGCCAGCAGCTGCTGGTTCAACAGCTCACGGTGCTGCTGCAGGTTATCAAGTAAAGCATCAACACTGCCGGTATCCATATAATGCTGCTGACGCAGCGCCATGGTGGCACCCACCTGCGCTTTCAGCTCTGACAGCAGGGACAGCAGGACATTTGCCTGCTCTTTGGGGGCCAGTTTGATCTTCGCAATCAGGTTGGTTACGACCTGCTGATGCTCAGCCAGGCTCTCTTCAGCGTGACGCTGCATCTGAAGAACTTTGGCAAACTCATCAATGATCTTGTTTGCCGTGTCCATCAGACTGTTAATCACTTCCCCCATGCCCAGCGCATAATGATGATTGAGCCAGTGATAGTGATCCAGCGTGGTCTGACACTCTTTCAGCAGCACTTCAAAAGCAGCCTGAGTGACTTCTTCTGTTTGAGCCAGCTGGCAGATAGACAACACGGACGACAGCGCACGAACCAGTTCGGCATTACCCAGGTTAAACAGCGGGCTGGTGTTGTCAGCACTGGCATTCTGCGCGGCATAGTGTTCCGGGGTAGAAAACGGCGTATCCCAGATTCGCAGCGGGTGAATGGTTGACGCTTCCGCATTTTCAGACAACTGGAATACCAGCATCCGGCCATCGGGATAGAGGCTGAATCCGTGGCTCTCCATAGGTGCCGCAAACTTCTTCTCAATCATGTTATAGGTGAAGCCAACGTAATGGCCTTCGAGCATGTTGAAAAAGAAATACAGGATATCTTCACCGTTGGGTGAGGCAATTTTCTGGAAGAACTTCAGGTGCTGCCACGGCATGTCAAACTGCTTGCTTTCGCCGTTTGCCAGCACAAAGCCGTGAGAATAAAGCACACCATGATCTTCCGGCAGTGCTTTGGCACTCAGCCCTAACGCATCAGCCCGGGCAACTGACTGGTTGATCGGGTTATAAATAAAATAGCGCGAGTGCTTCTCACGGTGCGGTTTGATTTTTAACGCGATCAGCTCACCAATAAAGGCATATTCAATGAAAGCATCGGCGACACTCTGGTGCGGATCGTCGACCGATTCGCTGTAGATCCCTCTACCGTCATCCGTGTTGTCTTCCACCTTGATGGTCAGATCGCCGCCAATGCATTCGACAAACAACTTGTCGCGGATCGACACATGCGGATGAGCTCCGGCAACCTGATCGTCACGAGTTGTGGCAATCCACTCAAAGTCATGCTGCTGAACGTTTTCCAGCTGTTTGTTACCCAGCGAATCAATATATTCAATTGAGTTTGCATTGAGCTGGAAACGGAAGACTTTGCGGTCTTCAGGACGCATCCCAATCTGGAAGGCAATGTACAGAATGCTTTCCTGACGCGAGATCTGTGTCAGGCGGGCATCGCTGTAGTAAGTAAAAAGTTCGGTGAATTCGTGCAGAAAACGGGCATCCGTCAGAAAACTGTTTTCCAGCGGCAAAGGTTCGATGCGGAACGTGCCGTCCTGCTCGTGTAATTGATATAAACCAAAGACATCCTCTAGGGCCGGAGATGATTTCAGGCCGACATGTACCTGATAACCGAAGAGAAGTTGCTGATTGACCTGCGCCATATCGATGGGAATGGAGCGGGCTTGTGTCTGGACATTCGCTTTACCGACCAGTTGGCTTTCTTGACCGCCAAAGATTGTCTGACGATTCTGATTAAAGGCTTGAGACAGGGACTTGAGCTGTTTACCTTGCTGAAATAGACGGGATTTCAGTATTTCGTACGCCCCACCCTCGCTCACCGCTTGTTGAGTTGTTTCGGACATGCAATTACCTAATAAATCCCGCCTCCTAAGAGGCGGGAAGCGTGGGATGATTGACGTAAATTACAGTTTGTCTTCTGAGTGAGAGCTCAGTGTACTTTGAATTTTATTCAGTAATTCTGATGCACCACCCTGTGAATTCAGCAGACCGGCCAGCGCCACGTTACTCAGATCACTGCTTTTCAGATCTGTGTTTTCCAGGATGTCTTTGATATCCTGAGGCATGCTGCGCAGACCTTCAACATATTCAGAAACCAGTGGATTCAGTACTTTAGACTCGGCAAACTTCGCATCCATTGAAGCGGCATCCATAATGGTACGACGGATTTGCTCCATGCCTTCGCCACCGAACAGCTTGATGTCCGCCTGAGACAGGGCCTGGGCCAGCGCTTTCGCGTTCTCACCCACCACAGATTTCTGCGCGTCGATACGGGCGATTTCCAGCTCTTTATCCTGTTGCAGCTTCATCACCCACTTATCATGCTCACGTGTGTGCTCATCGTACTGCTGAGCCGCTTCGAAGCGAGCAGTCTGCGCTTCAGCTTCCGCCAGACCTTTCGCACGCAGTGCCTGCGCTTCCGCTTCGCCCGCACTCTGCAGTGCGAAAGCTTCCGCTTCACCCACTTCACGAATCGCCAGCGCACGCTCGCGTTCCACTTCAATTTCAGCCAGACCCGTTGAGCTGATCACTTCTTTCTCAGCTTTCGCCATACGCTCTTTCGCTGCGGCTTCACGCTCTTTCGCGATAAATTCAGCTTCAGCACGTTTGGTCGCTACGATCTGGTCAGCTTCTGCTTCACGGGTCTTCACAGCCAGTGCGTTTTCAGCATCACGGGTCTTAACCTTCAGCGCAGCGTCATTTTCAATCAGCAGACGTTCCGCTTTCTCGCGGGCAGCGTCTTTCTCTGCACGGGCAGCAACCAGCAGCTCCAGCTGTTTCGCTTCTGCAATCGCTTCGGCTTCAGTCAGAGTGACACGTTTCTGACGGTTCACTTGTTCGTGAACACGCAGGTTCTCCGTTTCTTCCTCTTCGCGAGCAATCTTACGTTCAATTTCAACACGTTGAGAACGCATTTCCGCCACAGCTTTGAGCGATTCTTCCACTGTGGTCTCTTTGTGCATTTCTTTCTCTGCCACTTCCGTTGCAGTACGGACTTTCTCGGTTTCAACGGAACGGTTCAGCTCTTCCTGCTGGATTGCCACCTGACGCTGATTGGTAATGCGCGTCATTTCGACTTCCATCTGAACACTTTCGCGTTTCTTGGCAACTTCTTCTTCAGTTTCCAGTTTCGCCAGTTGCGTCACGCGTTCATATTCTTCACGCTTCTCGGAAGACAAAGCTTCTTCCTGCGCTTTGATAATATCAATTTCACGTTTCGCACGAGCAATGCTTTCCTGCTCCTGCTTATCCAGTTGCAAACGGTTGGCTTCCGCTTCAACATTTTTCTTCTTGATGGTTGTGCGCTCGTCCTGACGAATCGCATTGGTTTCGGTATTCTTATGCGCAGTGATCATGGAAATCTTGCGAATACCTTCAACGTCCAGGATGTTGTCCGGGCTGTGCGCGTCCAAAGAAGTCTGATCAATTTTATCGATTACAACGTCATAGATTTTAAAGCCATCCATTTCGCTGCCGATCACTTCAACCACAGCATCACGGAAAGTACGGCGATTAGTCAGCAGTTCTTCAAATTCAAACTGTTTGACGGCCGTTTTCAGTGCTTCAGAAAACTTGGGCTGGAAATGTTCTTTCAGGCGTTCAATATTCGATGCTTCATGGGCAGTAAACAGCTTGGCAACACGAACGATATCTTCTTCTTCGTGGTTCACACCGATATAGAAATCCACTTTCAGGTCGGCACGGATATTATCGCGGCAGTGCAGACCTTCGTACTCTTCGCCTTCCTGATCTTTACGACCGCTGCGAATCACAGAAATCTTCTTACGCGTGATATCCATATATTCGTGCTGGTTAATGACCGGCCAGACAAAGGTACCGGTCAGAGAAGCACGGGTGGCATGCAGACCATTGACGATCAGTGCATCACCTTCCCCTCGGACTTTTTTATATCTGGATGTGAGAAAAATTAAAATCAGTAAAAATATACCGACTCCAGCACTAATAAAGATAACGCTTGGAGAGATTTGCATAGCCAACTCCTTATGCTTAGCTATTTTTCGCTACTATATAATGATTTGTTGTTTTATCTTGAGAAACGATGATCACTTCATCGCCATATTCCATTGATATCTCCGGCTCGATCACCCGGACATCAAGTAAGAATTCACTGCCGTTATGCTGCACGACAACTTCACCCCGGTTCTGGTTCACCAAACTGCTGTGAACCCGGCCTTTCAGGCCAATAAAATCAACCTTGGCAAAGCTTCTCTTTTTATCAAACAATGGTGCCAAAGGTTTGAGCAACCAGGCGGCAATGAAAAGAGCCAGATAAGCCGTAAATGGAATTGACACGACTTCGACAACCATCATCCAACTGGCTTCTGAGACTGCATTCAGCGCTTGCACCAGATAAAAAGAGACAATGGTTCCGACAAAGAAACTGACACACAAAGCCACCATTAATGGCACTTTCGACAGAATCGGCGGCAGAATCAAACCCGCACCCGGAATATTCTCTGCATCAAACAGATCAACATCCGGTGCGACACTTTCAACAATGTTGAATACCAGATCCACCAGCATGATGACCAAAAAGATGACAAAAGGAACGAAAAAGACATTCGTTGGAAAAGAGAGCAATATCGAGATCATTTCTTGAATGGTCATGCATACCAACTAATTTATAGAGTTATCAATTTAAATTTATTTCAGGAAACCAGTCACATCTTGCGACCGTATATAAGGAAACGTTAAACAAGGTTTCTGGAATTTATCATCCCCTTTCTTTGCCGACAATGAGTTTTCCCCAATAAGGATGAATTGAAACATGAAGTCGTGAATATGAATAATTCACAACACCATCGGGCATTGTCAGAAAACAGGCTTATTTCTCACTTTTGTTGCTGTTAATTTCACGCTATAGACTGTGATTCTGACAGGCTGGTTACTCCTTCAGATCCGTATCAAAATTTCCCTGTTTGAACCCGAATCTGAAATTCACTTTTCCGTCAGAAAAAATATCTTTCCTCAAATCTCGTTGCTGCAAAACTGCGCAGGAACTGGAGGTGTAATTTAAAAATGAGGGGTATATATGAAAATCATGAAACTGATAAATTTGTTATTTTCTTAGTGCACCGCTCTATGTTATGTCGGACCAGGATTATAGCAACAGAGCGAAAAGGCGGTCATTTCAGCAAAAATCGAAGGCTGAAGTCAGCACACTAGTCAATCGTAGGAAAGGTTCGATACTCATCAACTAGACCATTTTTGATGAAAAATACGAGTAAGTATCCTTCACCATACTGGCTGTGAACATTTCCGCCAATGAAATAAGCCAGATCATGATCGTACTCATGATACCCGGTTGGCTCACCAAGCAAATCAATCAAGGTTTCGCTTTTCATTCCGGTAACGCTATATTCTTTGAGAAAAGAATAAACCATCGTCCCTCTGGTTGATTCATCTGCTTCGCTCCAGGCACTCTGGCTGAACGCTTGATCACCTAAGGTTAAAAATGCGTCATTACTTTGCTGCTCAGAGCATGCTGAAAGAACCAGTGCTGCCGTTAGAAGGTAAATTTTTTTCCACATATAACTACCTATTGAATAATCATCAGTTCGCCACCTTGAAGAGCAGCCATACATGCATTGGAAAGAGAGCTATCACTTCCACCTCTTGCTCCGATACGCAGCCCGACATCGTTGTTATGAAGATCCATTTTCTTCTCCATAAAGGGGTTATCCGGGCTGGATTCATGAGCATTTGTGAATCGCTGCGCATTCATATATCCCAGATCGCGAGCCATAAGAGCAGACCAGAAGCAATGTCTGAATGCATCCGACGCATCGTTTCTGCCATTCTTTCTTACCAAATTCTCGATTTGCTTGAGGCGCAAGGCTATCAGTAAAGGGTTTAGTGACACTTTAATCATAATAGCCAATCACTTATCAAGAATTAACATCGGGGTTTTGGTAACAGGAGTCAAACATAGCTGATTAGTAAGATATGGAGAAACTTTAGGGGGCTAATGATTTTTTGCACCAAGTGATTTAAGGCTATTTCGAGTTAAAAATAAATAATATCGTATATATTATTACATCAATTGATCGTGAGCAATAAATTATCTATAACAAACCACGCCAAAAAGCTTTCAGCTCAATTTCTAATCCGTCTATATCGATTCCGTGATTACCTTTACTCATCGCTGTGATCAAGCCATCTTGATGGTTATCACGGATGTCTATAAGAATTTCCTTAGATTTCTCTTTCAAGATATCACGCATATCAAAGCCAAGCAGAAATGCTGTTACGAATTCGACTTTATATCCCAAATCACTTGGGATGTAGTCTTCCCACATCCGATCAATGTGGATAAGCTGATATTTACTGAGTAACAGATAAAAATCACTGGCATCTTTTGGGTTCTCATTACCCCGCTCCCACCAGGCTATCAATTTCATTAGTGCAATTCCTGGTAACGAGGCTACATGAAAAAGAAGATCATCGTATTTTACTTGAATAGAGGATTCATATGCTTCACTGAATCCAACGACCGACATTGTTTCAACATGTTTTGGTGGCCACTGTATGCGCCTTTCAGAATCTTCCAACGTACCAAAAGGCAGAATGTCTACAGGCAATCCTGATTGCGGTTCGGTAAGCCGATGTGCAATATCCGTTGCAATCAGGCCAGATGCAATTAGCTTTCCTCTCATTTCCTCATACTGAGACCAACTATCAACAAATATCGCTGTATCAATATCTCGTGTTGCCCGACCAGGTGTGTGACCAAAAATGCCGTGCAATACAATATCTCTGGCTGTAGCACCAGCAATAAAGTAAGGGATACTCAAAGCATCCGCTGCTTTAACGACAGTGGACAAAGCTTTTAAAAAATCATTATTGAGGGAGTACTTTAATTCGTAAATATCGTTCATTGATTAACTCCGCAACTTCTCGGTTTCTGCCATCATGTGAAGCTAGCAAGTCTCCGATGGTTAACAACGCATGACCTTTCTCGCTTATCTCAAGCTCATTTCCCCAAAAAGGTTTAGTCACATACAGCATTGGTGAATCCTTCGTACCTAATGGATACCTTTGCATCGCTTCTGAGCTATATAACAACAACTCTTGAGGATTTAGGTACTCAGTAAGTTGCAAAGCCGCAACTTCTCCTCCCCATAACTGGCTATCTTTCAATGTGATTTCATTCCAACTTGAAGGCGGTGGATATGGAATGGTGACTCTCTTAGGAATAATCGTTTTTCTGTAACTAATTAGCCATTCATACAATAACTGGTCAGCATCGAGCAAACGGCGTGACTTTTTGGCCTGTGGCATGTACCGGTTGTTTATTAAATACTGTATTGCCTTGTTGACCATGCCTAAAGAAACCCCTGCCTTTAACGCAATTTCCTGATACGTTGCGTACAAGAGGTTTGGTTCAGAGTACAGCGCAAATACACACTTTACGATTCCAATACTCATGGTATTGCTATGCGTTGATACCTCAGCTTTGTTACCTAGTCTCTCGATCAATACGTATAGATTATCTTGAACGATCCTTACGCTCCCACTGCCATCGATATAGTTAATACCTAACTTATCGCATTCGCCTTTGAGAAATTGAGACAAAGTATTGGTAATCAACATCCCCGTTTGAGCAGACTGTTCGGAGTAGGTATACAGTGACTCTTTACGATGTACCTGCTTGATCTTCACAGGAAAATATCGCGTATTATCACCAAATTTGAGTGTTAACGTGCCGTCTATGTCATCGTAAGAATATGCCGTGTACTGTGGTTCCCAACTTTCAGGAAGTTGCTTTAAAATTTGATCAATGGTGATTTCAACACTTTTCATAAACCTGACCACTTTCACGATTATCAAATATTTCATGATTCATGAAAATAACTATAATCGTGAAAATAAACCATGTAAAGCACTCAACTGCATTGGTGTGAGAATCGCTACCTATCTCAAACGAATTAACTTATTGGATGTTCATCAGCTAGCTTACAGCAGAGGTAAGCATTGCTGATAAGGAGCCCAAGCAGAAAGACTGATTTATATTCGGAAAAGAAAAACGGCTTACAAGCGTTAGCCTGTAAGCCGTTGATTTTGATGGTGCCCCGGGCCGGACTTGAACCGGCACAACGCGAACGTCGAGGGATTTTAAATCCCTTGTGTCTACCAATTTCACCACCAGGGCACGCAATTCTGGATTGCGATGGGTTAGACACCATCTTTAGTACCGGCAGCTTGCCGTTACTATAAAATTTGGAGCGACACACGAGGTTCGAACTCGTGACCTCAACCTTGGCAAGGTTGCGCTCTACCAACTGAGCTAGTGTCGCAAATGGAGGCGCGTCCCGGAGTCGAACCGAGGTACACGGATTTGCAATCCGCTGCATAGCCACTCTGCCAACGCGCCTTAAACTGATGAACCGATTCGGTTATCGTTTATTACCATGACCGCTTCGTCGTTAGCCTCCGTTGCGGTACGGGATGCATTCTACGCAATGGAGAGATCGAGTCAACTGCAAAATTCATCATTTTGAACTGAGTGATTATTTTGCGTTCAAAACCTGTCTTTCTTCTCGTTTTTTGCCCGTTACGGTATGAGCGTTTGTTGGGTTTTCAGCGCTATAAGAGGGAGTTAGCCCCCTCTGCTGATGAAAACAGCCACCCGACTTTTTTCAATTTACCGATTTTACTGCCACCCGCTCTTACACCATGTCACCTGGCCTCTTGTCATTTCCTTGCAAAAAGCAGAAAATAGCGACCCAGATCACATTCCGATATTGTTATGCGCCGTTTCATCCTTTGCCTTTTTCTTCTGATGGGTTCCTTGCTGGCAGGCTGCACGCCCAGCCTGCAGGATAGCGCTCATCTGCAGGTTCGCTTTCTGACTCAGTTGCCGCCTTCGCCAAGTCAGGCTGATCTTGATCATGTCACCCTGCCCAGCCGTGATGGCATCACCTTTTATTCTGCGCAAAATCCGAAT
Organism: Photobacterium sp. WH77; assembly: GCF_022014395.1. NCBI lineage: Bacteria > Pseudomonadati > Pseudomonadota > Gammaproteobacteria > Vibrionales > Vibrionaceae > Photobacterium > Photobacterium sp. WH77. The sequence continues at coordinate 136,682 of NZ_JAKLTE010000003.1, forward strand.
GTGGAACGTCAGCCGTTTTCCTATATCACAGCCATTACTTCTGAAGTACGGGAATACAAAGATTCGGTGAACCTGCTGCCACAGGCGAATTATCCGGTATTGGCGAGCAACATTGATTTTGGGCTGAAGCAGAGTGAGACAGGTGTTTATGCCTATAACCGCTATAAAGGCCGGGCGGACGCGCTGATTCGCTGGTATGGCAATACGCAGGTGGCGTATCTGGCGTTAATCAATCCGTATCATGATCAAACTGACAGCTTGCAGGAACAGGATCTTGAGTTACTGCGCAACAGCGTCGACCGTCTGCAAGTCAAAGGTATCAAAAACATCGTGTTATTAAGCCAGTATCCGGCCAGCGTTTCACCTGTCTTGCTGCAAGCCATTCAGGGCGTTGATGTGGTCATCAGTACTGGCGAACACAGCCAGACACAATTGGCCAAAAACACTTGTATGGCTCAGTTCTCCCAGAATCGGACAGATAACTTAGCCCTGGTGTTTGATACCAAAGGGCATCTGACACAGTGCCGCTTCGATTCATCAGGTTCGGCAACATAACAAAAAATGCCACCCCGTTCACGGAGTGGCACACAACTCAAACAAGAATGAAAGTCGTGACTTAGTCGCGAACCAGCTCGACGGCTTCGCGCACCAGACGACCGATCTCATCCCAGTCGCCGTTGTCGATCAGTGCCGGTGACACCATCCAGGTCCCGCCGCAACAAAGCACACGATCAACGGCCAGGTAATCGCGAACGTTCGCTTTGCTGATCCCGCCGGTTGGCATCAGGCTGACGTCAACATAAGGTGCCAGCAGGGATTTCACCATGTTGATACCACCAGACGCTTCTGCCGGGAAGAATTTCAGAAAGTTCAGACCCAGCTCCAGCGCCTGTTCAATCTGGCTTGGGTTATTCACGCCCGGCACCACAGCAATGCCTTTTTCCTGACAATAGCGAACCGTGTTCGGGTTCAGGCCCGGTGCCACAATAAACTCTGCACCGGCAGCTTGTGCGCGATCAACCTGCTCGGCATTCAACACAGTGCCGGCACCAATACACAGCGACGGATACGCTTCATGCATCAGACGGATCGCTTCCGCCGCAGCGTCGGTACGGAAAGTCACTTCGGCGACAGGCAGGCCATTTTCAACCAGGGTTTTCGCCAGAGGAACGGCCTGTTCAACACTGTTGATCTGAATAACAGGAATGACTTTAAATTGTTTCAGTTTTTCAATCAGGGATTGAGACATTAACTTCTAGCTCCTTACATAATGTCTGTCATAGCTTCAGACGGAATAATCGCGCCTGGGTGTTGAATAACGATTGCGGCCAGTTGATGGCCCAGCTCAGCGGCAACACTGGCGGTTTGCCCGCTTAAGCGTCCCGCCAGGTATCCGGCAGCGAATGAGTCGCCGGCAGCACAGGTATCCACCACATTGCCGACCGGATTGGCCGCTACTTCGCAGGCTTCGGATTGATGGTTTTGCAAACCGGTCACCACCACGCAGGGTGCAGCGCCGCGTTTGATAACCACCTCATTGCAGCCCAGATCGCGGCACCGTTCGATCACGTCACTCTGGCCCCACACTTTGTGATCGTCGTCTTCTGTGATCAGAGCAATATCAACAAATGGCAGCACCTGTTTGTACCAGTATTGTGCCTGTTTCGCCGTCCACAGTTGCGGACGGAAGTTATTATCGAAGACGACTTTGCCACCGTTGACTTTGTGCTTTTCCAGTAAGGTGATCAGAATGGCTTTGGCTTCTTCAGCCAGAATGGCCAGACTGATACCACTGATATAAAACACATCAAACTCTTTGTTTACAATTGACTTTTCCAATGGCGTGACGTCAGAAGCGAAATAAAACTTCGCCGCACTGTCATTGCGCCAGTAATGAAAATGACGCTCGCCATTAGGTTCGGTTTCAACCAGATACAAACCGGGTAACTTGTCTTCCAGACGTCGAACCAGCCGCGTATCTATATATTCTTCCTGCCAGGCAGACAACATATCCTGACTGATATTGTCTTTTCCGAGCGCTGTCGCATAGCTGACATCCAGTCGGCGGGAACGCCCTAAACGCGACAGATACAGCGCCGTATTTAAGGTGTCTCCCCCAAACGTACGACGCAGTGGCTGGCCGCTTAACTCGACCATACATTCACCAAAAAATGCGATTTTCACACTGGTACCCTTCAATGAGATTGAACACTAGAGCCAGCAAACCTTCTGCGTTGAGGACTGCTTACCGACACCAACAGCACAGGTTAACCGCTTCTAATTAAAGCCTAATTCATGATGCAGGCCTTGGTTCATCACAAAGACCTGCATTTTTACAAGTTTCAGCTAATTATTTCGCACAAGCTGCTTGAGTACCGATGTCCTTCTGAACAGTGTTTTCCATCGCTTCACGTTCTGCATCCAGAATGGCTTTCGCCTGAGCTGGCGTTACCTTGTTGGCAGGTGTGACCAGGCTGACGACAACACCGGCTGCCAGCGCGGTGATCACAGAAGGGATACAGGGGTTACCCCAGTAAGCACCCCACTCGGCATTCAGGATAATGGCAAAGGAGGCCGCCGATGCACCAGCCAGTGTCGCCAGCGCGCCCTGCCAGGTGTAACGTTGCCAGAAGCGTCCCAGCATGCCGCAGACAAACATGCCTGACATCACGGTCGAAATCATTTTGGTGATATAGCCGATAATGTCATTGGAGGTCAGGGCAAACAGCAGCGCCATGCCAATCACGATCACCAGCGACAGGCGTGAGTACAGCACCATTTTGTCTTTGGAAGGCACTTTGCCGGTGAACAGGATGAAGACATCGCGCAGCAAGATAGACACCCCGGCGATGGCATCCGAGCTGGCGCTGGACATAGTGGCTGACAGACCGGCAATCAGCACGACCATGCCAATACCGACTGGCAATACCGTTGCTGCAATGTACGGGAAGGCATAATTGGCGTTATTCAGCTCGGGATTGATCGCATGGGCTGACATACCAATGATGGCCGGAATGATAGAGAAAAACAGATACAGCACACCGGACATCACGAAAGAACGCCGGATAGTAGACACATTCTTGCCGGAATAAATACGCTGGCGGAAGGACGGCGTGGCTAAGATACCCACACCCACCACAGTGGCCAGAGACAGTGCAGGCAGACCGCCCAGTTTATCAATACCCAACAGGCTGACAGCGGCAGGGTCCATGGCTGCGTACAGATTTTCCAGCCCACCGATTTGATTGACTGACAGCACCGCCATCAGGATAAAACCGGCAAACAGAATGACGGCCTGGATAGTATCTGTCCACACCACAGCGGTATACCCACCTATCACCACATAAATTGTAAAGGCGGCAGCGATAATGATTTTGGCGGTGTTCAGGTCGATATCGGCTATCCAGGCCAGATACAGACCACCACCCAGAATATGGGTGCCGAGCCAGCCGATACAAGCGATGAAGATCAGCAATCCGACCACGTTTTTGACCGCTTTGTTAGCGCCCACGTAATAAGCCAGTTCTTCGCTCATGGTCATGAAGTTCAGCTTACGCACCGGCGCAAACCACCAGGCGAGCAGCAGGATACCCAACGCACCGCCAATACCGTAAAGCGCACCGGCCCAGCCATTGTTATAGCCGAAACCCACAGCCCCCATACTGGAACCGGTACCGACCATAGTCGCCACTGTTGTCCCTAACATCAGGAATAAAGGGAGACCGCGTCCGCCCAGCAGGAAATCTTCACCCGATTTCTGCGAGCGGGACACAAACCATCCCAACCAGATCATAAACACCACATATGCACCGAATCCGGTGAGAAAGAGTGTACTGTTCATTCCATACCTCTTATAATCCGTCATTGCTTTTATTTGCTTGGGGATAAACCTGCTTGGTTATCCCATGTATTACTGAATTGAGCTTTCATTTCAGTAATTTGCTTTTTACGGGCTGGTGCATTGCCAGCCCTTTTTCTTTGTCTCTGTCTGATATATTCCAGCTCAGAGTGATTGTTTTTGCGATATTTCAGGCTTCAGCGTTTCCGATAAAGCTCAGCCAATTAACGGCGATCTTCACGGTAGCAAGTCACATCCACTTCGACTTTCACATCGACAACCAGATCGCACACCATGCAGATACGCGCCGGCGGATGCTCGCCAAAAAACTCTTTGAAGACTTTATTGAAAGACTGGAAATAGCGTGAATCGGTCAGCACCACTTTCACATGCACCACATCTTCCAGGCCGTAACCGGCTTCAGCCATGATATCGACACAGTTCTGAATCGCCAGACGCGACTGATCAACAATGCCGCCTTCAACCACTTCGCCGTCTGTCATCGGCGTCTGCCCGGACACATACAAAAATCCGCCCGCCTGAGTTGCACGTGCAAAAGGCAAATGCTGACCGCCGGTTCCTGTTCCGCCTTCTACGCCATAACGAATGATCGCCATATTTCTTCTCCAATAATGTTCACTGCTAAAAATTCGGTGTGAGTCAGGATTGTTGTCTGGTCAGAAAACGACCATGACGTTGCGGGCTGACCCGGCCCTGCCGGTAACTTATCTGTCCGTTCACCATCACCAGCTCAATGCCTTCTGCGGCGGCAATCGGGTTTTCGAAACTGGCTGCATCCTTAATGGTGTCCGGGTTAAACAGCACCAGATCAGCATGCGCGCCTTGCGCAATCACGCCACGGTCTTGCAGGCCGAAACGCTTTGCCGACATACCTGTCATTTTGTGTACCGCCTGCTCAAGAGAGAACAGCTTGCGCTCTCTGCTGTAATAACCCAGCACGCGGGGGAATGCGCCCCACAACCGCGGATGCGGGTGCGGATCATTGGGCAGACCGTCTGAACCCACCATGGTCAGGCGATACTTCAGTACACGCTCAACATCGGCTTCATCCATACAGTGATACACGGCACCGGCAGGTTGCAGGGCTTTGGCCGCCTCCATCAGCGGCAGGCCCATGTCATTGGCAATGTCTTTAAGCATGGTGCCCGCGTATTGCGGGTGCTTTTCAGTCCAGGTGATAAAGATGTCGATGTCGTCTGTGACCTGATTCAGATCCAGAGTTGATGAACTGGCGGAATACGGATAGCAATCACAGGCAACATCCTGGCGCTGAGCGGCCGATTCCATTCGCTCCAGCACTTCGACCGTCCGTCCCCAGTTGCCGGCACCGGCACATTTAAGATGAGAAATCACCACAGGCACTTTGGCGTGCTGGCCGGTACGAAACGCTTCATCCATGGCATCAAGGATCTGTTCAAACTCAGTGCGCATGTGGGTGGTATAGATACCACCGAATGCCGCCAGTTCTTCCGCCAGCGCCATCACTTCCTGCGTTGGCGCCTGTTTAGCCGAGGCATAAGCCAGACCGGAGCTCAACCCTAACGCACCGTCTGCCATCGCCTGCTTTAACTGCGCTTTCATTGCAGAGATTTCCTGCTTGCTGGCAGCACGGTACAAGTCATCCATCACGTTATTACGCAAAGTGGTATGGCCGACCAGCGCCGCGACATTGACCGCCGGCTGCGCCTGACGTACGGCGTCTGCGTAAGCGGCAAATGTCGGGTACTTGAAGTCCTGTTGTTTGCCCAACAGGTTCATGGGATCTGGCGGATCCCCGGCCAGAGTCGCAGGAGAAGCACTGATACCACAGTTACCGACAATCACAGTGGTGACACCCTGGCTGATCTTCGGCTGGCAGTCGGGAAAACGAATGACATTGGTGTCGTCATGGGTATGGACATCAATGAAACCCGGAGACAGGGCCAGATGCTGACCATCAATGATCTGAGTTGCCTCACACCCAGCCAGATCACCAATGGCGGCAATGCGGCCATCCTTGATGGCCAGATCAGCCTGATACGCCTCGGCACCTGTGCCATCAACAATGGTGACATGGCGGAATGCGGTCTCAAAATGCATGCGTTTTCCTTCTCTTTGTATGCTTGGATACCACCATGCCGGGATACATCAGGCTGGCGGGCTAGTCTCCCAACGGCTGGCGATCATCGCCGCCCCTGTGGCTGTCTAACGCCAGTTTCAGCCGGCGCAGCCTGTCGCGGGAGCGACGCTTCTGGCTCAGTGCCAGTTCAGTCGACAGCACATCAATCAGTGCCATCATGGCGTACCGCGAGGCCGAGGGCTTATAAATGAAGTCGGTTTCATCCGTGACCAGCGGCAGCACCACATCACTGACCTTTGCCAGCGGTGAATCCGGTGCGGTTATGGCGATCACCTTCAGCCCGTACTGCTTGGCAATAGACGCCGGTTCAACCACTTCAGACGTATAACCTGTGACTGACAGTGCAACCATCACATCTTTGCTGTCGGCCGTTGAGGCCACCATCCTGGCTAACAGACCATCGTTGTAAGCACTGACGGCAAAGCCAATGCGGAACAAGCGAAACTGCAACTCCTGAGACAGGATGGTAGAGCCGCCCCCCATCCCGATTGACAACACCTGACGGGCATTAAGCAGCATTTCAACGGCTCGGGCGACATCCGCCTCGTTCACTATTTTGCGGTTGATGTTGATGACGTTCTTAATCGACTCATACACCCCCTGGATCCCCGATTCATCCGGGCTCTCATGGATGAATCTCTGTCCTACCGCCAGTGACTGGGCCAACTTCATTTTCAGGTCGCGCACATTTTTACAGCCCACCGCTTTGGCAAAGCGGGTGATAGTGGCTTCACTGACGCCGGCTTCTTCAGCCAGCTCTGTGATGCTGGCAGACGCTGCACCACTTAAATCGTCCATCACCAGGCGGGCGACTTTTTTTTCTGCTTCTCTTAATTGAGGGAAGCACTCTGTAATTCTGGACACTATGTCCACTTCAATGGTCACGGCTGCCTTTCCTCTATGGGGTGAATACTAGTAAGACGGGCGGTAACAAACAGTGAGAAACCGCACAATTCATCTCGCATTGTTTGATAGTTTCTAACATCAGGCATACTATCATTACGCCACAAGTCATACGTGGCAAGGCCTAAAGGCTATGTTAGGAGAATAACCAATGCCTCAAGCAAACAAAAAGCATGTTAGTAAATACCAAGAATTCGATCACAAAAACTTTCCTACAGGCACCAAAGGTGTGTGGGTAGATGAAAAAAGTGACGGTCAATACAGCCTGATTAACGAGGAAATCTGCCTTCCTGCTGCCGTGATCCGGAAATCGGCTATCCACAATAACCTGAACTGGATGCAGCAGTTCGCCAATCATCATCAGGTGAAATTGTCGCCGCACGGTAAAACCACAATGACACCGGCGCTGTTTTCAGAGCAGCTGGAAGCCGGTGCCTGGGGAATTACTGTAGCCACTCCCGCTCAGGCCGAGACAGCGGCAATGGCGGGCGCCAGACATATTCTGATGGCCAATCAGTTAGTCGGCAAAGCCAACATGGCACTGATTGCTCGGCTGATGCGCCAGCACGGCGCACAATTCTATTGCTGTGTCGACTCCTGTGAAAACGCCGCTCAGCTGAGCCACTTCTTTTCAGATGCGTCTCTCACGCTGAATGTGCTGATTGAATACGGTGTACCTGGCGGGCGGTGCGGGTGCCGTAATCACGAAGAAGTGGAGACACTGGCCGGCTTCATTCAAGCCGCCAAAGGTCTGACTTTGCACGGGCTGGAGGTTTACGAAGGTGTAATCCACGGCGCGGATGCTGAAGATAAGATCCGGTTATTTCTGCGCGATGCCGTGATGCTGGTCGAGCAACTGGCCGAGAAAAAACTGATCACAGTCGACAGCCCGATTGTCACAGGGGCAGGTTCTGCCTGGTACGACATTGTGGCAGATGAGTTTTCATCCCATCCGCACTTAAATGCCATCATACGTCCGGGTTGTTATCTGATCCACGACACAGGCATTTATCAGGATGCTCAGCAGCAGGTCATGTCCCGGGCGAAACACAATCAGGGCTACGCCTGTGAACTGGGCGGCGATCTGGAGTCTGCCCTTGAACTGTGGGCCTATGTATTGTCTGTGCCTGAAGCCTGCAAAGCCGTGATCGGCATGGGTAAACGGGATGTGGCTTTTGATGCCGGGCTGCCCCTTGTCGAGCGCGGATTCCGCGACGGCCAGCCGCTGAATGTGCAGGGACTGGAAGCCACCGCGATCATGGATCAGCATACCTTTGTTAATGTGCCGGCCGATTGCGATCTGAAAGTCGGAGATATTCTGGTGTTCTCGACCTCACACCCCTGCCTGACCTTCGACAAATGGCGTTATATCTGTGTGGCTGACGACACAGATTGCGTCACTCACTTAGTCGATACCCGCTTCTGATTTCTGTTTCTTATGCCTGCCTCAGGTTATAACGCCACAGCCATCCTCAGGATGGCTGTTTTTACGTCACACCTGCGCCGATGCCATGCTGTGTCGATGCCATGTATCGAAAATAGAAGACGCGTCAGCAAGCACTCAGCGACCTAATTTACCCACAATATAGTCGGCAAACAGGCTGACTTTAGCCGGAATATGGCGCGTTGCCGGGTACAGCATCCACAAATCACCTGTGTAAGCGGTTTCAAATTCCCAATCCGGCAAGACCTGTATGATGCTGCCATTGGCGATGCCAGCTTCTGCCACAAACACCGGCAGACTGGCTATGCCTATACTCTGCTCCGCCGCTTCCAGCCGCACACGGGAATGGTTGGCCCGGTAGCGGCCGGTAACAGGCACGGTCAAGCGGCTTTCGCCCTGCCTGAAGCGCCATTTTGAGTCTGCATCGTTTTCGCCCAGCGAAATACAGCTGTGCTGCGCCAGCGTTTTGGGGTGGGTCGGCGTCCCTCTGCGACTCAGATAATCCGGTGACGCGCAAAGCACATGATCAATCGGCATCAGGCTGCGCCCTATCAGTCCCTGTGGCGGCTGGCGGGTTATTCTGAACAGGATATCAATCTCCTGCTCAATCAGATCCAGCGCCTGATCATCCAGCACCAGATGCACATCTATGTCCGGATACAGACTGAGAAATTCCGCGACATAAGGATGAATCAGCGAATGCGCAACGGCTTTGGGCGCGGCCACTTTCACCACACCGCGGGCAGAGCTGTCCTGGCTTTCGCAAAGTGCTAACACCTCTCTTGCGGTGTCATCCAGTTGCAGACAACGCTCGTACACTGTCCGGCCGGTTTCACTCAACCGCAGTTTGCGTGTGGTGCGCTGCAACAAGCACACCCCCAGTTGCTGCTCCAGCTGCTTGATGGAGCGACTGACCGCAGAAGGCGACACGCCCAGCAACCTGGCGGACTCGGAAAAGCTGCCGGTTTTCACCACAGACACAAAAATCGCCATATCCTGCATTAAGCCAATGTGTTTGTTACCGCTCATGCCGCCTCTGATTAATGCGCTCTGCGCAAAAGTTATTTGAATTGATGATGGATTATCATGTAGTACAGCCACTATTACAATGGATGACAGACAAGCGGACAGGGAAGCACAACATGACAACACAAGCCTTATACCTGGATTCACATGCCCTTCACTGTGAGGCCGAGTTACTCGCCTGCTATCAGGAAGGCGAACACTGGATTGCCGTGCTGGACAAAACCGTCTTTCATCCGCAAGGCGGTGGCCAGCCCGGCGACACAGGCCGCATTACCACCCATTGCGGTGAACGGGCACAGGTACTGCACACCAAAAAAGCAGATGACATTATCCAGCATGTGATCAGCCAGCCGCTGCCAACCGGCACAGTCACTATTGCTATGGATAAAGAACCCAGAAATACCCACAGCATACTGCACAGTCTGGGTCACCTGATTGGCAATATCGGGCAGCAGAATGGCTGGCAGCCCGAAAAAGCACATCACTGGCCTAACGAGTGCCGGGTCGAATTCTCGCCCCGTGATCATGTGGTCGAGCTGGACGAACACACCCTATTACAGCACCTGACCCGCCTGATTGCGGCCGATCTGCCCATGCGCTCGCACACAAAACCGGATGGTACACGTTGGGTTGCCTTCGGTGATCTGATGGCATGGCCCTGCGGCGGCACCCATGTCGCGACCACCAGCGAGATCCCGGCGAATATCCAGGTTTCAACCAAGCTGAAAAAAGGTAAGCTTCAGGTTCGCTATCAGATTGCTGATAGGGGCTGAGTCTAACAAGCATAAGGATATTGCTGATGTTAAGTGAATACTGGCCTGAATTTATTTCTCTGGCGCTGATCCATTTTATGGCCGTTGTCGCCCCCGGTCCCGACTTTGTCATGACAGTACGCCAGAGCCTCAGGTTTGGCCGCCGACACGGTATAGTGACCGCCTTCGGCATTGGCGCGGGGCTTTCCGTTCACGTGCTCTATACCTTGCTTGGCGTCAGCGCCATTATGCACACCTCAGAGTGGCTATTGATCGCCGCCAAACTGCTGGGCGCCGCGTACCTTGTGTATCTCGGTGTGCAATTAAGCCGCAGCAAACCGGCCACCAGTGACGCCCCGGCAGTCGATGCAACACCAGAATCCGGCCATCAGACCCTGCGTCGCGCGTTTGGCATAGGTTTTCTGACCAATGCCACCAACCCGAAAGCCACGCTGTTTTTTCTGGCCATTATCACCAATGTGGTCAGCCTGGATACGCCACTGACTATTCAGATTTTCTATGGTGTCTGGATGTGTGCCATTACCGCCTTGTGGTTTGTTCTGGTCAGCCTGTTGTTTTCCGCCGAAAAAGCCCGGCTGTGGTTTCACCGCCAGATGCACATCATTGAGCGTACTTTAGGCGTGGTCCTGATTGCCTTCGCGGCAAGACTGGCCTTCGTGTAAAAAGCGGCAGACAAACAATCCCTTAGTATTTAACCCCTGATTACATCCTCCGGGATTACACTCGCGGTCAGAAGGTGTATCATTCGCCCCGAAATAACGACCAATCCGGCTAATATGCCGGTTGGTATTAGACGTGCAGTTCGTCCGTTACTGGCTGTCAGCCGGGAAGGCCAACAACAAGCATGCATACACCTTGGGCTCATAAAAGAGGATTGATATGGCGTTTATTGATTTCGTCCAGGCAGGTCTGTTCAGTCTGGGCGTGCTGGCCGTTGCTCTGGCGGGAGGCTGTTTATTCAGCATGCTGACCGTTCAAAAAGAAGAAGTAGATTGTATCGTTGAAAAGCGCGTCGAATACGGCGTTTTTGGCGGGGCTTGTATTATTTTTGCCAGCCTGATTGGCTATGCCCTGTCGTAATCATCTGCAAACTGCGTGACAAGACAACGGGCTACCTGCGTAGCCCGTGCTTAAGCACTGAAAAACACCCCTTCACTCGCCTTGATACAGCTCTAGCGGCAAACCATCCGGATCACTGAAAAACGTAAAGGCTTTTCCTGTCAGTTCGTCAATACGAACCGGTTCAGTCGCAATGCCCTGCTCATTGAGCCATAGTGCCACAGCCTCTACCGATTCAACGGCAAACGCAAGGTGCCTGAGCCCCTGAGCTTCAGGATAACTCGGCCTGGGCGGAGCGTCGGGAAAAGAGAACAGCTCAATCTGACTGCCGTCCGGCAGGGCTAAGTCGAGCTTCCAGGACTGACGGGCTTCACGGTAATGTTCAGAGACGATATCCAGCCCGAGCAGATCAACGTAAAACGCTTTCGATCTGGCATAGTCAGAACAGATGATCGCTGTATGATGGATCCCTTTCAACATCAGCCCGCTCCGTTGAGGCGGAAATGCCAGTTTTCAAGCTCACCGGTATTCAGGCGTTTCTCAACCGTGTTGCGCCAGCTGACCGACAGCGCCTCACACTCTAGCAGCATGCGCAGTTTGTCCAGATTCATCGGGTCATTAAAATACCAATCCAGCACGCGTTTCACCGTGAACCTGTCTTCTCCTTGCTTGATCAGCACCAAAGGTTCATCGCTGCTGACATATCCCGGTGTGATCACCCGGTACAGCCAGCCGCAACGTCCTGTCTGCTGCATAACTTCAGAGAACTCCGGCAATTCCCAGCGACGGCTGAGCTTAAAGCAAGGAGAGCGGGGCTGGCTGATTTCTATCACCGCCTCGCCCCACTGATAGCGATCACCCAGCCGCACATTCTCTTCCGTCATTCCCTGGGTGCTGATGTTCTCTCCCACCCCGGGCGCCGGCCAGTCACGGTCCGGGAACTGCTGCTGCCAGAACGCATAATGTTCCAGCGGATACTGATGCAGTGCTCTTTCTGTGCCGCCATGAAATTTGGGCTCTGCGCATTCATCCCCGTCCAGTCCGGTTGCTGAGAGGTACAGTTTGCCGCTGACCGCCTGCTTGGCCATTGCGGTCCTGATGCCGTATCTCTGCGCCACATTACCGCTGTACAGGCCTGCCAGTGATATGGCCGTATCGAGCTGAATCAATGACTGAACTCCTTTCCATTCAGCCGGACTGTGGTATTCAGGCTGTTAGCAATAAAACAGTTGTCGTGCGCTTTCTGGTGCATTTTTTCCAGCACCTCAGGTGATACCTCTGCGCCATCCACAAATGTGATGACAGGATTGAGATCGATAGCGGCCACTTTGGTTTTTCCGGCGTCGTTCTTACCCAGTTCAGCCGTGACATTGTCCTGATAGCTGGCAACTGGCAATCGTTTGAGGTGAGCAATGGCCAGGAAAGTCAGCATGTGGCAGGAAGACAAAGCCGCCATCAGGCCTTCTTCCGGGTTGACTTTATCGGCACTGCCTTTGAAATCCGGCGCCGACGAAGCATTGAGAGATTGCCCGCTGCCAAACTGGATCTGATGATCCCGGCTGAATTCTTCACCCGGCTGACTGTTACCCTGCCAGGCGACTTTGACGTTAAAACTCATACCGACCTCCTACTGAATGGTTAATCAATAAAGAAAAGGCCCCCAACGGGAGCCTTACCTATCACAATTCGAAATCACCAAGCGCATCGGCTTCAACCTGCCGCTCTAAAAAAGCGACCAGATCATCGTGACCCCCGATATATTTACCGTCCAGGATGATTTGCGGCACAGTGCGTACTGTGGTATTCGCCACTTGCTCGATAAAAGCAATCATCTCGGTTTTTTCCAAATTCTGCCCCAGTACCAGAGTTGTGTAGTCAGTACCGCGATCATCCAGGATAGCTTTTGCTCTCACACAGTAAGGACAGTTTGGTTGGGTAATGACCAGATTCTGAAACTGGTGTAATTCTTCAATAGTCATGCGGACGTTCTCTGTTTGGTACCGGGAAAAACGGTAAGATAATGCAAAGCGGCACAGGAGTAAAATCTCACTGCCCGGCTTGCTGATTTTATCCGCTTTCAGGCACGAATTTGGATTGGAATCCTTCTGCGACCAAAGCTGCCATGGTAAGCCGTAAACCGTCCTGCCAGATGAAAACCGCAATGCTGGCAGCAGCCGTTCTCGGTCAGGGAGTAATCGCCCAGAGCATACCAGTTGCGTGAAATCACCCGCTGTCCGCAACCCGGGCAATAGGTGCTGTCACCAGCCTGATCGAAAATATTACCGACATAGACATAACGAAGACCAGCCTCCAGCGCAATCCGTCTGGCCAGCAGGACAGTGGCAGGCGGTGTCGGCGGCGTATCCATCATTTTAAAATCAGGATGAAAGGCGCTGAAGTGTAAAGGCACATCCGGGCCAAGGTTGTCCATCAGCCAGCGGGACATCGCTGTAATTTCGGCCGGGCTGTCATTCTCGCCCGGAATCAGCAAAGTGGTAATTTCAAACCACACACGGGTTTCGTGGCGAAGGTATAACAGAGTATCGAGCACAGGGGCCAGATGGCCGCTACAGATTTTATGATAAAAGTGCTCAGTGAAGGCTTTCAGATCGATATTCGCGGCATCCATCTGGCGGTAGAACGCCTGCCGGGGGGCATCGCAAATATAGCCCGCACTCACCGCCACGCTGTGGATACCATGAGCATGGCAGGCTTGCGCGCAATCCATGGCGTACTCCATGAAAATAACAGGATCGTTGTAGGTGAAGGCTATAGAATCACAGCCGTACGCCTTGGCCGCCCGTGCAATCTGCTCCGGCATGGCCGTTGCGCCTAAAGTATCGATTTCACGCGATTTGCTGATGCTCCAGTTCTGACAAAATTTACAGCCCAGGTTGCAGCCCGCCGTACCGAATGACAACACTGAGCTGCCGGGATAGAAATGATTCAGCGGCTTTTTCTCAATAGGATCGATACAAAAACCGCTCGAACGCCCATAACTGGTCAGCACTATCTGACCATGTTCCGCCATGCGTACAAAGCAGGCGCCGCGCTTACCCTCGCGCAACCGGCAGTGCCGCGGGCAAACGTCACACACCACCCGGCCATCATCCAGCTGATGCCAGAATTCGGTTGGCCAGCTTTCAGCTGAGCCGTTTCCTTTTACAATCTGCACTGTCGGTGCCGGTGTTCGTTGTGCCATGGCGGTGATTTCTGTCCGGTTGGGTTGCTGACAATGGTCCGGTTGGGTTGCTGACAATGGTCCGGTAGCTGTTCTGGTAACAGTTCTGGTAACAGTTCTGGTAACAGTCCGGTCATTATTCCTTCCTATACTTAACTATAGTTGGTGGCGCTCTGTTCTTGCCTGCAAGCAGTGCGTTGCCTTGTTGCAGTAATTACCAAGACAAAGGCCAGACAATGACCATTCGCGCTCCCGCCGTGGCTGGACGGTTTTATCAGGCTTCACCGCTCGGGCTAAGGAAACAGATTCAGCAATGGTTTGCTGAACCCTGTGACGCTGAGCTGATGCCAAGGGCGCTGATCGTGCCGCACGCGGGCTATATGTTCTCCGGAAAAGTGGCGGCCAGTGCTTTTCTCTGGCTGAAAAAAACGCACAGCCCGTATCGCAAAGTCATTTTGATTGGCCCCAGTCATCATTATGCGTTTGACGGTTGTGCCCTGCCTGCTGACCAGTATTTCGCCACACCGTTAGGTGAAGTCAAAATCGACTTACAAGGTGTTGAAAAGCTGTCGCATTTGAATGATATTGAGTTATCAGATCACATACACGAACTGGAGCATTGCCTGGAAGTACAGCTACCCTTCCTGCAAAGCTGCCTTTCTGCGTTTACCCTGCTGCCTATTCTGACCAGCCGCATTGCACCATCCCGGCTGGCACAGATTATCGATCCCCTGTGGCAGGACGACACCCTGCTGGTGATCAGCAGTGATCTGAGCCATTACCACCCCTATGCAGATGCACAGGATATCGATCATCGCACACTGAAAGTGATCGAAACGTTCGACCCCAGTCTGACACCGCAACAAGCCTGCGGCTCGACCGGGATCAACACCTTGTTATTACTGGCGAAGCAAAGAGGCTATTTCTTAACACAAATAGAATACAAAAACTCCGGCGATACAGAAGCCGGAGATAAGGAGAGAGTCGTTGGATATGTCAGTTACCTCGTGTCCGCCACCACCAAAACCGGCCCTGAATAAAGGGGAAATGACCCAACTGCTGGATATTGCCAGAGAGGCCATTCGCAGCCATTTCTCTGAAGCACTGCCGCGACCACCACAACTGGATTTATACAACCGCAAATTGCTCGCCAATGGCGCATGTTTTGTCACCCTGGAAGTCGACGGCGAACTGCAGGGCTGCCTGGGGACAGTGACCGCCAATGAGCCTCTGGTACTTGAAGTGCATAATAAAGCCAGAGACAGCGCCTATCAGGACAGACGCTTCATGCCGCTGACCGAAGAGCAGCTCAGCAGCCTGACCATAGAGATTTCTGTGCTTTCCGATCCTAAACTGCTGCAGGTCGATTCCGAAGAAGCGCTCATCGCCTATCTTGAAGAGCACAAAGTGGGGGTGATCCTGACTGAGCACCATTCGCAGGCGGTCTTTTTACCCCAGGTATGGGATAAACTGGCCTCACCGGCTGCCTTTATCAAAGCACTGAAGCAAAAAGCAGGCTGGCCGATCAACCACTGGTCACCCAATGTCAGAGTGAAAACCTTCACCACGACACAAATCAAAGGGAAGTATTTTTCCCAGTTCGTATAAACGGCCCTTGCCAAACGGATACCACGCCCGATGCTGGCACATACCAGCATCGGGTTTATCTGGAACTGATTTACCTGGCAATATTTTACCTGATTATAATTTCTGGCTACGGCCTACTGACCAAACTGGTAACTCAGTGTCAATGTGACCTGGCTGACATCGTTGATATCAATGAAATAACGATTGAATTTCCCTCCGACCCGCCATGCCGGAGTGATGCGATAATCCAACCCGGCGGTCAGATACGGATCGACTCCCCAGTCAGATGAGCTGATTGTCTGCCCCTGAAACGTACTGCTGTAATCTGCTTCCCAGCGGTAAACACCGCCACCGATTAAAAACCGAAAATCATTATCAGACACCACAGGATAACGTATGTCCAGCGCCACCCCCGAGGTCAGCACAGGCGTAGCCTTAACCACACTCTGATGATAGCCATCAGACACAGCACTAGCTGGTTTGAGTGTGGCCTTGCCGTCCCCCTGATCCAAATAACGGGCCGTCAGTAACCAGTGATGACGGGTTTCATAGCCCACACCCAGTGACACAGCCGTATCACTGTCATCTTGTGAAACAAGGGTATCCGCAGGCTGAGTATGTCGCTCGCTGGCTTCACTCACGCCCAACTCAGCATCGACAAACCAGGCTGCCTGGCTGTTAAAGCTGATCAGCGCCAATACCAGCGCAAGCAGCCGTCCGCCCCAGCGCCGCATGACTCCCAGACCGCCGAGTAATACCAGCATCAGGGCAGTGACAGTCCCTCCTGCCCGGTTTTTCACCACCATGCCTTCACTGAGTGTTGTGGTAACGCGTGCCTGAGCGCTGGCCTCCAGGCCGGTCGCATCCTGAATGTGATAGGTAATGATACTCTCTCCTTCATAACCTGCTTCGGGCGTAAATGTCAGGCTCTGATCTGTGTTTATCGTCACCGATCCTCGGTTTGCCACTGCAGCCACCACTGTCAGACTGTCACCGTCTGCATCTGTGTCATTATCCAGCACAGCAATGACCACGGCCGTTTTATCATCAGTCTGAACAATATCGTTCACCGCAACCGGGTAATCACTGTTCAGCACTGTCACTTTAGCTTGTGCAATAGCTGTACCGCCTGTCCCGTCTGAAATGCTGTAACTGATGGTCGCGACACCGTAAAAACCATCGGGGGCGGCATAGTGGATCTGATTAGACGTCAGATTCACAACGCCAAAATCCACCGACGCTGCCATCACAGACAAGGGATCATTGTTGGCATCTGTATCATTGGCCAGCACATCTATCATTGTGTTCCCGTTCCGATTAAGCAATACAGCGTCATCCACCGCCGATGGCGACAGATTAGCACTCAGCGGTACGCCAACACCGCCCGGATCCATGACACTGCCATTGGCCAGGCCGTCATCATCATTCGGGCCACCGTCTTGTATGGTTAGCTGCACGCACCAGTGCCCTTCCTGTAATCCTGCCCGCCACTGGCTATCACCCGGAGGCGGACAGTAACCCGCTTCCCCCTGAGCAGATGACACAAAGTTTTGCGCATCTGTGACAAAATTTTTCCAGCCCTGACTCTCTGTGAATTTACGATAAACCGCGTTTGCCGGTATGGGTAAGCGTTGCGGCAGTACCACCTGATAACTCTGACCAACTATCGGTAAACCATGAGCAATAAAGTCAAACACACCGCCAGTATTTTTGACCTCGGCATCTGGCGGGATTTCACTGTCCAACAGCTGTACGCCTCCCATCTGATTAGCTGCAACCGTCGCGCCTTTGCGCAAACACACTCCTGGGTCGCCTTCCAGCAGATAGCGGCCAGATACCAAGGCCTGCTCTTGTATGACGTTACAGTCTGCCGCCATATCCAGATAATCCGGGATGCCGTCGTTATCAGAGTCAATGTAGCCTTCCAGGTCGTCAGGCAGCAGATCGCCATCGCTGTCCTCACCGCCTAACTGCGGCAACTGAGCAACGGCCTCCAGATAAATATGTTCAATCACAGACTGAACAGGTGTACCGTTATCCGTAACAGTCAGTTTAAGGCTGTACACACCCTGCGACAGCGCACCCGGCACAAAGATAAAGTGTTCATCATCTGTGCTGATATTGGCTATCGCACTGTCACTGGCTTCCCACAAATAGTTATGGTTGTCTGCACTGTTCACATCTGTGACTTGTGCACTCACAGTAACCTGACCGCCAGAGATAGACACAATGTGCCGGGAGTCACCATCCTGAGTAATCTCAGTGCTCACCCTCGGTGCTAAATTCTCTTCAGAGATAGTCAGTGTGTAATCTGACTTACTGCCAAGATTCAGCGTGGGTGGTAAAGTGACTTCCAGTGTCTCCGGCCCTTCGGGCATACCATCGTTCAGCACATCGAACTCAATCGTAGCACTAGTGCCTTGCTCAATCTCAATCACACCGTCAAGCAAGGTGTGATCACCCGCATCACTGCTGCCTGACACAGTATAAGGAATAGTTACCGGGTAATCAGGCGCAGGACCGTTGAGGTGAACGCTGATACTATGCGTCGTCCCTTCTGTGGTGTGGTCATCTTTAGAGAGTGTGATCAATGGATGCAGAACAACCTGCTGGCTGGCCTGGGTCTCATTGCCTTGCGCATCCACCGCCCGCCAGTAAACTGTATGTCTTCCCGGCTTAAAGACAGGTGCCTGATCAACCAGAGAGACAGCCAGTGGCCTGCCTTGGCTGTCTTTGGCTTTGGCTACGCCCAGGTTCACTCTGGTAAACAGACCGGTTGCGTTCAGCTCAATATCAACTGGCGGTTGAATCGTCGGAGGCTGGCTGACCGCCGACTCAATAACCACTGTCACCTGACCAATGTGCTGGCCCCCTCCACCATCACTGACTCCATATTTCAGAGAAAACGTGCCCTGCTGTGTAGTGGTCAGAACTGCCTGACCATTTTGTATGGTGGCTGTCCCTTTCACCGCCGTCACCCAGAGCAGGTTCAGCAGATCCTGATCGATATCCGTGTCGTTACTCAGCACATCCAGTACATAACGGCCCGACGCGCTGGCTTTAAAGTGATACGAATCAGAAACAATCACTGGCTGATCATTCACCGGTGTCACAGCAAGCGAAACAGTATAAATACCGGATAGCGCTTCGCCGTCTGTAACCTGATAACTGAAGCTGTCGACACCGTTAAAGTCGGCATGTGGTGTATACAACCAGCTGCTGCCCTGCGCACTCAGGTTACCGTGCTGCGGCGGATTACCCACCAGCAGACCCAGTGCTGTGCTGTCGACATCTGTCATGGCCGGGGCAATACTCAGGCTGGTATCTTCGGCCAGAGTAAGCGTCAGGTTTTCCCCTTGCGGTGCATCGTTGACATTAATCACACTGATACTGAAGGCTGCCAGAGAGGCCGATTCACTGCCGTCGCTGACGCTGATAACAATGCCGCTGCTGCTGCCGACATGGCTGTTATCCGGTATGCCGGACAGCTCACCTGTCTGCGTATTAAAGCTGGCCCAAACCGGCTTGTTCTCAATGCTGAAGGTCAGCGTATCCGCATCCATATCGGAAGCTTGAGGAGTAAAGCTGTACTGAGTGTCTTCAGACACCTGATCCTGAGGCTGCCCGCTGATAACTGGCGCATCGTTAACGTTGTTGACTGTCAGGGTGAACGGCGGCAGCGCTGCGGTTTTATCGCCATCAGTAACGCTGATCACTATGTTGCTGACACTACCGACGGCGCCATTATCTGGTACGCCATACAAACGTCCGGTCTGGGTATCGAAACTCGCCCAGTCAGGCAGATTAGTAATACTGAAGATCAGACCATCGCTTTCTACGTCCGCAGCCACCGGCTGGAACTCGTAGTTCTGGTCCTGATCGACGTTAAGCACTGGCGTACCGCTGATGGTCGGCGCATCATTGACCGTCTCGATCGTCACCGACACAGTGGCTGTATTGGAAACGTCAGCCTCGTTATCAGAAATGGTGTAGCTGAAACTGTCAGTGCCGGATTGATCCGTATCCGGGGTATAGCGCAAGCTACCGTTCCCCAGATCCAGCACCTGACCCAGCTGAGGCGGCGTCAGCACCTGAATGGAGCTCAGATCCAGCGTCCCGTCCAGATCGCTGTCATTACCGCTGACCGCGATATCAACCGGGGTGTCCTCCTGCGTCGTCGCCTGATCGGCATTGGCCACCGGCGCATCATTCACGGCCTGTACCGTCATGGTCACAGTCGCAATATTGGATTCAGCACCCAGATCGTCGCTCACTTTATAAGTGAACTGATCCTCACCGCTGAAATTCGCTGCCGGGGTATAGACCACCGCACCATTGCTTTCAACGGTCACGCTGCCCTCGCCAGGTTGGGTGTCAATCGTCAGTGTTCCGGCCTGAATCGTGCCGTCAATATCCTGATCATTCCCCAGCACATTCACCGTATGAGGCGTATCTTCCAGCAGCGTCGCGGTATCATCCGCGACCACAGGCGCATCGTTGACGCTGGACACCGTGACAGACACCGTTGCTGGCTGGGAGGTCGCCCCCAGGTCGTCCTGCACCACATAGGTGAAGCTGTCGCTGCCGAAGTAATTCGCGTTAGGGGTATAGGTCACCCGTCCATTCGCATCAATGCTGGTCTGCCCGTGCTGGGGCTGAGTGATCACCTGGAGCGTACTGGCATTGAGTGAACCGTCGATATCACTGTCATTGGCCAGCACATCAATCACACCACTTTCATCCTCATTCGTTGCCAGACCATCCGCCACCGTGATCGGGGCATCATTCACCCCTGCCACGTTCACCGTCACCTGAGCGGTATTGGACACCAGCCCAGTGCTGTCCTGTACGGTGTAACTCAGGGTATCCGTACCCACATAATTCGCGCCCGGCTGATAGTGAATCTTGCCGTTCTCAACCGTCGTGGCACCATGGGTCGGCTGTGTTACCACAGTCAGAGAAGCTGCGTTCAGCGTATCCCCTGTATCCACATCGCTGTCGTTCGCCAGCACATCCAGCACCACCAATGTATCTTCATCTGTGCTGCCGACATCAGCCGTTGCCACCGGCGCATCAGCGACAGGTGTCACTGTCACGGTGACTGTCGCCGGAGAAGAGACAGCGCCGTAGATATCCTGAACCTGATAGGTCAAGGTGTCTGTCCCGGCGAAATTCGCATCCGGCGTATACGTTATGGTGCCTGTCCCGGTATTGATGCTGGTGGCACCATGCAAAGGTGCTGTCACGACGGTGACACTGGCTGCATTCAGGCTACTGTCTGCATCGCTGTCGTTCGATAGCACATCAATCGCAATCAGGTTATCTTCCGAAACAGAGACCACATCGTCGGCTGCAACCGGTGCGGCGTTGGCAATGGTGAAGTTATAGACCGAATCACCGCTGATACCGGCAAAGGCATTGCCCGCCATATCGGTTAACGCATCGTTCGTCATGGTGACGTAGTAAGCATGTGTCGGTGTGAAAGTGGTACTCGGATCCACCACCAGCTGATTGCCAGAAATGCTCACCTCGGAATCAGACATCGCGTATGTCACCAGCGTTGTTGCATCCGTGGCATCAATAAGACTCAGTGTGCCTGAGGAATGTCCTATCTGTATGTCTTCGCTGAACGTCAGTGTCAGACTGGTATTTCGGCTGACATCTGTGGCATCATCAGCCGGGCTGAGTGCGCTGATATACGGCGCGATGCCGTCATAGCTCACCGCCAACTGAATCGCAGCCAGATTTCCGTTGCCATTCGGATCGGTAAATTGGCCACTGGCGATATCCAGCGTGATATTCCCGTCGGTGACCGGCGTCAGAGTCGCGCTAAAGCTGCTCCCACTTCCGTTAAAACCCGACAAGGTCCCGCCACTGACCGCAATATCCGTCGCTTCAAAATCTGTACTCTCTTCGGTCAATGTAAAGGTGATGTTCGCAGTTTCACCCTGCTTCAGCACGGATTTGTCCGAGTTGATGGTCACACTTGGCAGAACAGTATCCACACTGATTGCCAACTGAGAAGCGGCTGTGTTCGCGTTCCCTGCGGCGTCGGTAAAGACACCCGCGGCCACATTCACCGTCGCGCCAGCCGTACTATTCGCGTCAGGTGTAAAGGTCGCACTGTAGCTGGCGCCACTGCCGGTGAAATTCGTCAGCGCCCCCCCGGAAACAATCACATCTCCGGCAGCAAAATCGCTGCTGCTTTCGCTCAGCGTAAAGGTCAGAGTCGCGGTTTCACCCTGCTTCAAAGCGGTTTTGTTGCTGGAGATATTCACCGTTGGCTGAACCGTATCTACCGCAATACTGAGTTGCGTTGCCGCTGTATTGCCGTTCCCTGCGGCGTCGGTAAACTGGTTGGCAGATACATTGATGGTTCCGCTGGTGGCATTCACGGCGGGTGTGTAAGTCGCGGTATAGACCATGCCGCTGCCGCTAAAGCTTGACAGGGTGCCTCCGGCGGTTGTGACATCAGCGACAGCAAAGTCAGTACTGCTTTCACTCAATGTGAAAGTCAGCGTCGCGCTTTCTCCGGCTTTCAGGGCAGGCTTATCGCTACTAATCGCCACTGTTGGCCGCGCGGTATCAACCGTAATCGACACTTGCGTGGCCGCTGTATTGGCGTTCCCTGCAGCATCGGTAAAGATACCGGCAGGTAAATCCAGGGTTGCTGTGGTTTCTGTGTCCGGATCGGGCGTAAAGATCGCAGAGTAATTCAGTCCAACGCCTGTGAAATTAGACAGAGAACCACCGGAAACAACAAAATCAGTCCCAATAAAATTAGAACTGATCTCACTGAGCGTGACTGATATCAGTGACGTTTCTCCGGATCTCAATGTGTTTTTGCTGCTGGTAAAACCTGAGATGCCGGGCTGAAGCGTATCCAGCGTTGCAGTATCCGTCACGGCTGAAGCCGTATTCCCTGCGCTATCCGAGAGCGTGGCAGATAACGTCAGCAAACCGTCGGACAAACCACTCAGATTCAGTCCCGTGACAGACTGGGCTGCATTGCTGATCGACCCCGATCCGGTCACGTTCGATCCGCCACCACTGGAACTGATGGTATAAGCGAAATCGGTGCCTACCTCCGCAGAGGCAAAGGTAAAAGATGCCGCAGCCACATCGGCACTGGTGTAAAACAGCTGACCAAAGACGACGCTTTGCCCGGTCGGCGCAACCTGATCAATGGTGACATTCAGGGCGGAAGATGCCGGACTGTCATTGATCCCATCCGTCGCCGTGGCCGTGAATGCATGCGTGACATTCGATGCCAGAGCGCTGGTGGTGATGCTCCAGTTCCCCCCTATAGCAGTCGCGGAGCCGATCTCTGTTCCCCCTGACTGGTTACTGAAAAGCTTCACTGTACTGCCGGCTTCCGCAGTACCAGTAAAGGTCAGCGTGGTGAGATTCGTGAGGTTATCACTGTTGGAAGTACCGCTGTCTGATCCCGAGGACAAATCCGGTGTGGAAGGTGCCGGAGGTGCGACATCATCTGCCACGGTAACCGGGAAGGTTTTTTGAAAGGTCGTAGTGCCATCGTGAGTCTGTATACAAACGTTGTAGTTCCCTGCCGACAAAGCACTCCCGGTTTCCAGTGTCGCACTATTGATTTGAAACTGGCTGTTCGCTGCATCTGAGGTACAACTGCCGGACGCACTGTTCCCTTGCGAAACCAGCGAATAACTGTGGGTGTCCCCGCTGTCTGCATCTGTCGTCGACAAGGTGCCCACATCGGTGCCAAATGCCGTCACAGACTGATTGATGCTGGTTGACGTCAGGCTGATATTTGTCGGCGCACTGTTGGATGGCCCTCCATTACAATCCGCATCCGTTGAACAGGAGTGGCCGTTTGAAATCGGACCATCGTAACAATACCCAAAATAACATTCCCAGGCTGCTGTCATGGCTTCACCGCTGCGACCATCCGCTCGGCTTACCGGCCCGGCTGACAAGGGGGAGAGTTCCCCAACAACCCGCTTCGCAGTCTGAACGCCGTTTTTGAGGTGTTGGGTTTGTGCCAGAAAACTATCCAGATCAAAATTCTGTTCGTCTGAGTGCTGAGACTCAGGCTGTGCATCATCCGGTGCAGGATTTGGGAACTCGCGTGATAACGTCTGAATTTTCGATGGCATTCCGGATACGTCGGTTCCGGCATAGACTGGCATGAAAATCAAGGGACTGGCAGCCAACCCGATCGCCAGGGAAACCACCCAGCGGGTGGGCTCTTTTTTTACCGACGCAATCGAATCACAGAATGGGAGCACTTCATCCGTCCGTGTGAAGTGCTGACGCGTCGCACGGGCTAATCGCGACAAGATCAGGTCGTTCGTCATACTCTGCCTGCAAGTTTATGATGCAAAAGGTGCGGTTCACCCGGCGGCTTCCCGACACCGGATAAAACCTTCACACAAAAAATAAAAAAATTAATGCAACTCGTAGCAATTGAAACAGAGCTTTGACAATGTGCAAGCAGATGCTCTCAAAAATATGACATATAAGAATATTTTACTATGCAATAAACTGCTATTGCTTTCATTCAGAGTATAAATAGATCCGACAATTCCACTGATTCAGCATCCACAATCCATGGCGTCGTGCTGCCTTTCAGCACTTCGACATCATAAATCTGATTTAAATCGCCGGAAAACGTGAGGTTTGCGATCACTTCACCACTTCGCAGATCCAGCACCACCACACCCGAAGACAAGGGTTCCCGCAACTGATGTAAGGGCATGTCTGCATGCCGCGCTGAGCCATCTTTCGGGCGACGCACCACAGACAAACCGACGAAGGCCACATCCCCCATCAGCGATAATCCCCGCGTGAACCCATTCAGTTCCGCCACCAGCTCCAGATCCGTCCGAGAGGCCGGAAGCCGATCTTCCAGGCAGCGCCACAACCGTCCGGTACCGGATTCACAAAAGTACAGATAACCGTCATGAATACGGGGAGAATGCGGCAGACACAAGCCGGTCACCACAGGCTGATGCGTCGTAACAGACATAATTTCTCCGCTAAAACTGCTCGCTTGGCGCCAGCTGTAAGGGCTGTTTACTTGCGAGAAATACGACACATATGCCGGACGTCCATCTTTCATTGCCAGTCCATTCAAATGGCACCGATCTTCAGGCACCAATTCAGAAATAAAAGGTGGCATCCAGACCACCTCAAAACTTTTTCCGTCGGTCGGTTTGGCAATGCAATTAAAACGGGTATTCACCATGTACAGACCATCCGTGCCCCAGGCCATATCATGCGTATTCAGATGCCCGGTAACGGTCGAGCCGCAAGGCGAATAGACAGCATCTTTCCCGGCAACAATGTGCGTTGACTCACCCACAAGAGCGGCGGGGTCAACCCGCCGGTAATCCCAGATTTGCTGATACGACGCCAGCGATAAGCGTTGCTGATCGTCACTCAGTGCAATCCCCAGTAATCTGGGCTGGCGGACATGTTCAACGACAAGCGACTCTCCGCACCCTCGGATGACAAACAGGCAGTCAAGATTATGCGCACTCACCAGCAGGCTACAGCGCATTGCATTCAGCAGCAGTGGAAACCGCGCACAGCTGCTCATCACATAATTCAAGGTATTATCGTCACTCGCATTCATGGATAACTTCCGCAGAGAAACACAGGATCACGTCGGCATACCGGCATACAGCGGCTGGACACTGGGCGGATACCAGATCATCCGCTCATAAGGCGGTTCAATCCGGGTGACACTAAATCCCAGCCGGAGGTAAAGTTGCCGGGCATGCTGATTGATTTGCTGAACCGACAATGTCATCGGCGCTTTCAACTGGTTCGCGGAATACATAAAGGAACGGATCACCGCTTCTCCCAGCCCGTGCCCTCTGGCCTGTCGGGTAAACACGATATCGATCAGATGAACCTGATCCTGCGAGAAGTCCAGCACAGCGCGGCCAACCGGCGACTGATGATATTCAATGATAAAGTACAGCGCGTTGGGGAACTGTTCCCCGTAGCCCTGATTCATCGCCTGAAACTGCATGTCGATTAAGGATTCGATGAAATCTTGCTCGCCCTCGATCAGTCGCAAGTCATCCCGGCGCTCTCGATGGAGCTTTTCGAGAAAGATCCGATCCGTCGCCGACGAATTGGATGGGCGAACATGCAACCCGCCCGGTAATTTCAAATCCTGTTTGTCCATCTTGTTCACATCCTTGTTATCGAAACCGGATCAATGCTGTGCAGAACGCTGAAAGTGCTGCATCAGGCCTTGCGCATCAAACACAGGCTGGCTGTATTGACGCACAAGCCGGTGTAAGTCCGCGGCGGTCAGTGCAGGCTGCTCACTCAGTACCGCGGCCAGAACGCCGGCTACGGCAGTGGCCGCCGCCGATGTGTTCGAAAATGTCAGACTGTACCGGCCTGTCTCCTGTGAAAAAGTCAGATAAGGCACGGGAACCTGAGTCGCGATCGGTTCGCCGATCACAGGCCAGACGGTGCCCTGACTTTCGGCATTGACTGTCAGAACCTGTGGCTGAGCTGCCAGTGAGAAGCTCTGATTCAGGTTCTCTCTGAAATTTCCTGCCGCAGCAATCAGAAGCGTTCCTTTCCCTTGTCGGCCATTTTCAGCCACAAACGTCAGTGCATCAGACAAGGCCTGCTGGGTCAGAGGTAAAGTCCACGCGGCCAATATCAAGTCAGCCTGGCTGAGATAGGCCAATTGCAAAGCAACCAGAATATCTGACGTCCAGTTAGTATCCCGGCGCAGCAGCCGCAAAGGCCAGTCCTTGAGTGTCCGGGTGCCTTGACCAAAGGGTCGCCAGTGTTGCATCACCATGGAACGAATCATAGCCATTCACTGCAATTTCACTGGGTTCCAGCGGCAAAGGGCGACGTTGATCAATATCGTAATGCAGTTTTGGTAAAAAAGGCTGCAAAGCCGGATCAGCCAGGCCGAATGCACTGTCGATCACAGCGAGAGTCACCTCTGCACCCGGTGTTGCGGGCCATTGTTCAATGCTCAGCTGCTGACGGACAGGTTTCGGAGGGGGCATGGGTAACCGCCCTGTTTCACCGCCCTGCGTCCCCAGACGAATTTGCAGCAGATCCGGTTCAGCCATCACAATCCCTGGTAAGCTTTGTAATTGCTGCACCAGCGCAAGCGATGCCAGTGGACTTTGTGTCTCCACCACAGACCAATAATACGCCTCCAACTCGAACACAACCGCCGAACTGACAATCAGATGGTGACGTAAGTTGGCCAACTTCAGCGCTTTTTCATGCTTTACTAACACCCGCGTCCCGACTTGCAGAGCTTTGGTTCCCAACCATGGATGAATGTATACCGGAGCACCGGTCGCTTGTGGAAGGAAGCGAAATTGGACGTTTTTCTCCTGCACCCGAAGGGTTAAAGATTCCGGCCAAACCTGGGCCTGCGCCAACGCAGTAAAGGTCAGCGCAATGACATAGAACATCAGCTTCATGAACAACCTGAATCACTGAAATTGCTGTTCAGGCACCGACAACCCAACAGTGCCTGATACATTACGACCTTGACGGAAAAATACCGTCCATACAAATACAAAAGTTCACGCCCAGATAAGGCTGCATATTCTCATGGGATTGCGATCCGCCAGAAACTGCCATTGCCTGAGCACTTAGCAGATTATCCGGTTCGCCTGTGTAATACCGAGCCTCGGCAACACCGCTTGCATTCAGAATCCCCACCCCTGCGTTCTGACCACTTTCAGCATCCGCACTGTTATTCACCGCTTGCATCGCATGGTTGTGTAACGGAATTTCCGTGACGTCCAGTGTAATCATATCTTCGCCAGACCTTTCTGCCAGGACTCTGGGCGTCAGTCCTGGCCCATTGCCCGTCCCCATAGGTGCGCGGGCACGCAGGTCAGGTAATTGAAATGTACTCGGGCTGGAGCGACCAAAGCTATATTCAATCACAGCAAACAGCACTTGGTTTTGCTGAATGTTGAGTGTTTGTCCGTTACAAAATGCCCAAAATCGTGGTGCAAACGTATAAGGCATCATCATAATTTCGCCGTAAAAAGCTTCACTCATCTGATTTTCCTCAGCTTCTTTGCGGGTAAATACCTGCGGTGCAAATAATAAAGTTCAATGCCAGTGAAGGCGCGACATTCAAATGACGCTCTCCACCTCCGGTGGTATTCACTGCATCTTGCTGTAACGCAACCCAATCAGTTGCAACAGGGGAAGCAACGAACTGACTGGCCTTACCCACCACCAGGTTTGATGCAGGCTCAGAAGACGTCGCCGGGGTATCGGCAGCCATCAGTGAATGCCGGTGTTCAGGCAATTGATTCAGCGTCAGGGTAACGTATTCCTGCCCCATTCTTTGACCGAGATTGCGGGGTGTCAGTCCATTACCGCCCCCTCGCCCCACCGGTACACGGCCTCTCAGATCCGGTAAACTAAATGTTGTTCTGCCGTCACCGCCATACAGGGTCCCAAGCAGTGAATACAAAGCTTCATTGGATGAAACCGGTAATAAAGAGCCCGCACAGTAAGCCCAACGTTGCGGTGCATAACTCCCTGCGAAAAGGGTAATTTCAGATAAATAACGTTCAGACATTCCTGATCTCCTAATCTCTTTCCGGGAAGATACCGGTCAGGGCTATACAAAAATTGATAACAGCTGAAGGCTGCATATTTTCATGCCCGGCCCCATGACCTGCTGCGCCCACCGCTTCAGGATTCATCGCTTCAAGATTCTGCGGCACAGCGTAAACCGGTGTATCTCCGGCGGCGGCAGCAAGGACTGTCGCTTTTTGCTGCCTGAGCAAATAAGGACGGAATGAATCGCCAGATTGGGATGAAACTGCGATGCCATGGGTGTGTGCTGGCATTTCGGCTTCCGTCAACGCGACTTGCTCCAAGCCACCCGTTTTCGCCTGCGTGATGGGCCGTTGAGAAGGGAAAGCAACACCTGGCTGAACCGGCATTCTGCCGCGAAAATCTGGCAACTTGAAATCCGTCTGACCATTACCGCCAAACTGATTTCCAACTAATGCAAACAAAGCCCCGTTCTGGCTGACCGGCAGCACCTGCCCGTCACAAAAGGCATAACCTCTCGGTGCAAAGTTTGCACCGAACATTTGAATATTACCGATATAAGGTTCCATGTTGACCTCTGATGGTTATGAGTGAGTAACCTTGCGGGAAAAAATCACTTCCAGTTCTTTTTCAGAATTAGGCGAAACAAACAAAGGAGCTTCACCTAAGCTTTCGTGACCGAAAAGATAAGTGCCTTGTTCAACTGCGCCATTCAGACCACTGCAATCGAGGTACAATGCAAAAGACTCCCATGTGTTACTGTGAGTGCCAGTTCGTTTTACCCCGGTAATTTCCACTTCGCAGGATGCCCCTTTATCAAGAGTCATCGACATTTTATCGCCAACTAATTTTTCCAACTTTTCAAATGTAAACTGCTCCATACCTGCTTCCTTAAATAGGGGTAATTCCCTTTATCCATCTATTTCCCACTCGTAAGGTTTATAGCATTGGGCTGACACGAACAAATAACAGACTGAAAACTTGATGATTGATCATAAAAATAATTTAAATTTATTTTCACGACATTGCGAAGGCAAAACAAACACACAACAATAATGACATATTTGTTATTAGTGTATTTTTAGCTACGCCCGAGACAGCTAGATCACTTTACAGGGATAGCCGTTGTTACGGGCATATTCTTCAAATTCGCTGACTTTATAAGGGTCAATAATGTAGCGTAAAAAACAAGTCACCATGATTCATTCCTTTGTTGTGGTTCAATCGTTTGATGCAGAGAAACCAGCTGGCTGTTATGCCAGCGAGACAGCATGAGCGTCGCGCACAGCGCTCCGACTAATGCGAATGCCATATCAGACTGGGTATCCCAGACATAACCCTGTGTACCCAAAAAAGCCTCTGCGTTTTCACCTGTCGCCAGCGCCACCCACCATTCAATCAATTCATAGAATGCGCTGAATGCCAGGCAAATCGATACGGCGATCACGCCAACCCAAATACGACCATTGACGATGTGCTTCCGGATTAAAATTTCCCGAGCCAGAATAGCCGGAACAAATCCCTGAAAAAAATGGCCGACTTTATCGTAGTTATTTCTTTGCGCCCCGAACAGATTGTCGAATAAAGGGACTTCTGCATAGGTGTAATGGCCACCCACCATTAACACAATACAATGCAGTAAAATCAGTCCATACAGTAGCGGGGTGAGCCTGAAGGTATTGTAAGTAAGCGCAATCAGCACAAGGCCAATCAGCGCAGGCAACACTTCAAGAAACCAGGTAAAAGTATCTTTCGGCTCAATGCCAGACCAGAGAAGAACCGCCGTAAAAACAGATAGCCAGATATATTTCAAATGCTTGTCCTTTTATACATCTTATTCGTTACGTTGCCTTTCCCGCCCGAGCTCATTAATCAACTTGTACGGGCAAGTTCGGGTTTTCAAAATGCTCGAACATCATGACGATATCTTCGGTAAGTACCCGGCTTTGTGACAAAGGCGGAATAGTGTCTCGAGCAAAAAAATCAATCGCTGAAATTTCGATATTCTCTTTTGGCTCGCCGGACACAAAGTGGCAGAGAAAGAAGAGTTTATAAATGTGGTAGGGATAGTCGGGCTGGTAGGGGTGAACCGCTCGGTCTTTTATCGCAATCAGTTTGGGCTGACTGACGACCAAACCGGACTCTTCCAACACTTCGCGGACAATACCCTCAGAAGGGGTTTCACAGACATCGGCCCACCCTCCGGGCAATGTCCAGCCGCCATCCTCACGTTCTTTGACCAGCAGAATTTTATTATCGCGAATCACTCCGGCTCGCAGATCAACTTTCGGTGTGGGATAACCCTCTTCGGGTATAAACAGATGCTGCACTTTACTGAGTGGCTGACCACTGAGCTGCGCAAACATTTGATACGAAATGTCGGTAATCTGATCAAAACGTTCAAGATCGTATGGATCGTGACTATAAGCTTTACCGGCTTGTGCAATAGCCTGAAGTTGCCTGGCCCATGTTAATCCGTCTTTCATCGTAGTGCAGTTCTCATTCAGGGAATCATATTCACTCACCCTATATAAACCAATACACATAATCAATCAGGTTTCATTGGCCTAATGCCGTGGCACCAAACCATAAGGCAAGCTCTCAAACATGGCCGGTTGGTTGATGACTGTCGGGGCGGCATGTACGCCACGCCAGTCCAGTAACATGATAGCCAGCGTGTTGCGATGCTCACCGTCATACAGCTCGCTTTCACCTTTTACCGACGGCACCATACCCGCTTGCCGGTCGATCGATGTCTGGATGAACTGGCGCGTTTTTTCTACCACAGGGTCATCCGATAAGCCGGCCAGCAGGAAGCTGATACCGACTTCGGCCACCACATCTTCCTTGGTATGCAGCAGAATGTCGTCGATATGGCGGCGAAAGTGATCATAAATCCACTGAAAATCGCTTTCCTTGAGCTGATACTGATAATACGAGGATGCCGCAAAGATAATATGGGTCATGCCGTATATCTTATTCATGTACTGCTGCTCGCTGAGCTGCTTATCCTGGCTGTCAGGATAAGTTGCCCGGAAAGCGGCAATAAAAGGCTCAACCACATCCTGCTCGCCGAGCTGACGCAACCAGTAAACCTGATTGGCAAGCTGTGCTGCCCAGGCGCGAATCATTTCAGGGTCAGTGGCATAACGGGCAAAGTCATAGCGGCGGATGATGTCGCGCAATTTGTGATCTTCCCTGTGTTTAAGTCCGTACTCATTGGCGCGCGCCATAGAGCCAAGCAAATCGACGCCCAAAAAGTAATACTCAGGGTAATCACGGGTGGCCAGATAACGTAAATCGCTGCGGGCATCATCTTTGCGCTGATATCTGGCTTCACGGGCGGCCGAATAGGCTTTTATCTGTGCCGGTGTGTAAATCTCTGTCGTCACGGCATTGAGCCGGCTGGCCACACGTGCCAAATCTGACCACACGGCCGCCCGGTATTTGGGATCCATCGTCTGGCGATACATCCTCAGGCCATAATGGCCCATTTTAAATGCCGGTAATGTAAACAGCTGGGTTTCAAAGGTTTGCCGAATCAACGCGGCATCATCCGCATAGGATGGCAATACCTGTTGCTGTACAGTCGGTTCCGCAGGTCTGGGCGAAATTTGCATCGCCGCCCAGCCAGGCAGTGAAAGAAGAGTAATCAGAAGATAAACAACAAAACGACGAATGTTCATAGCAACCCCGCAACCATTTAACAACACAATCATAGCAAAGGCGTCGCTGTACACGTCAGCCTGTTGTCATTTAAGCCAGTGGAATATCAGCATTTTTAATTCTGCGGTGCTAAGCAGTTACGTATTAATCCACCGATAAGTCAGATTAATACGTTCATTAAGAGGCTGAGATGTTTTTGGCACGCTGTGCACCCAGTGCGACTGGGTCTGCCCTGCCATGATGAGCAGAGAGCCGTGACTGAGCTGAAAATCAATTTTCTGCCCGGTGTGGCGATGTTTCAGCAAAAAACGCCGGGGATCGCCCAATGTCACCGATGCAATCACCGGCTCCGGGCCGAGTTCGGGCTCGTTATCCTGATGCCAGCCCATACTGTCCTGCCCGTTACGGTACAGGTTGGCCAGCACCGAATTAAAACGCGTATTAGCCACTTGCTCGCAGGCGGACTTGATCTGCTGTAAGGCTGACGTCCACGGGTCCGGCTGCATGGTCAGCCCTGAGTAGGTATAGGATGCCTCACCGCACCATGCCTGCAAACGCGGTTGTATAACCCGACGGCCATACAGTGTGATGGCTTCCTGCTGCCAGTCGAGCGACTGACGCAGCTCACTGAAATAACGGTCTGAGTCGGAAACGGTAAAGAAAGCCGGCGCCCAGAACAGCAAACCGTCATCAATAGCGAGCCACTCGCCCGGCCCGCTCGCTTCACCGAATAAGTCGAAATTGTGCATAACTTTGACTAGTCCTTCACCGCTGGCAAACGTATATCGACCCATACCAGCCGGTGATCAGAGCTGATATCGGCCCGCTCTTTGCCGTCTTCGCCAGTAACCAGTCTGCGCAGTGGATCTTTTTTATCCGGCCAGAACACGCCGCTGTTGAGGACATCAAAATCAGCAGAGGGCAGCACGTAATCCAGTCGCAGTCCGCTCAGGTGTGTCCATTCCGAACTTCTGCCCCGGCGCAATTTCCAGGGCCGGAAAAAACGCCCGCCAAGGCTTTTCGGGGTCAGTTTGCCTTCACTGACAGCCCGGTGAACACGAGGGTGATACAGCAGGTGCCGCAGTGCCAGTACCATGCCTTCGCCGTCATGCAAATCGGCATTGAGATCCCCCAGCAACACAAAAGGCGCGTTTTTAGCCAGACCGCCCGAATTGCCCTGATCATCCATCAGATACGCTTCGTCATTGATGATATCCGTCAAAAGGCGCAACTCATCATGGTTACGGCGGGCATTACGCCGTTCAGGTCCGTCAAACACAGGCGGCGTCGGGTGGGCGCAAAGCAGCTGAAATCGCTGATGACCGACCTGTACCGGCAGTAAAAGATGATTTTTCGAAGAGACCCTGAGCTGTGCCATCGCTTCCGGGCTGTAATAGCCTTCAGGCATATGGTTATCCGGCATCTGCTGCCACAACAGGGTCTGCCAGCTGCGGATATCCTCTTCAATCAGCGGATAACGCGACAGCACCACGAAGCTGAAATGACCATGATGAAACCCATAGCCCTGGCCATCCTGCGGCAGGGTTCGTTCGCCGTCCCCGTCCAGATCTGCCTCGCACAGCAAGCCGGTATTCGTAGGGGGACAATAACGGTAAGGGTAATCAATCGCGACCTGGCCATGTTGCGGCTCGGCCAGATAATAGCGGCAAAAGTCAGTCAGGCCGCCGTCATCGCCTCCCTCGCCGGGGTGATCAAACTCGCACAGTAACAGGACATCAGGCTGCACATGCTGAATCATGGCTGCCAGCCGGGCAATTCTGGCGTGGCCCGGCTCCGACAGCTTCTGCCGTATCCGGCCGGGAACAGGATCGGACAAGGCGATATTAAATACCGCAACTCTTAAGGTAGGTGTTGGCACAACGCACTCCCAACAGACTGAAATTCAATAGCCTGTATTGATTGTACGCTGTGTTGTTCAGTTGCTCCAGCGCCTGTCGTCAGCCAGGAATATTCACCAGACTGCTGATAGCCTGATAAATCTGCCTGGCGTCATGCATGGCTCTGTGCCTTGCCGGGCCGAGCTCTTCCAGCGCACGCTGAAACCGGGCTCTTTCTATGCCGTTCTCCTGCTGCAGCCAATGGCCGATTTCTGTCAGTGTAAAGGATGGCCGCATATGGGCAGCATGATAAAGCCGCCCCAGCCAGAACAAGTCCCACTGGCTGTCACAAAACACATAATCCAGCTGCCCCAGCACGCTGTTCAAATGCTGGCAGACTTCCAGCACCTGCATACCATGCTGTTCCAGTTCAGAGCGGGGGATCCGGTGAATACGTTGCTCGGCGTAGCTGTCCCAAAACTGCCAGACATCGCCGGCGGTCAGCGGATTGATCAGGATACTTTGCCCACTGCCGTCAGGAAGTACATAACCCACTTCTATGGGGTAGGATTGATCCGATAAACCTGACGCTTCAAAATCTAATGTTGCCCACATTGCACTCTCCCTGATGCTTATGTCGTCCACGGCTCAGCCATTCTGGTTCCTTCCTTACCGGCAAATCCAGACTGCCGGTAAGCTGAGCCGGACATCTCTCAGTGCGCACAGCATAGCTGCAGACAACTCTCATACCCTGAGAACACATCTGCACTGTGTCACTGGCTACCTTCTCATTAACTGTAGACCCGGGATAATACTTTACCCCCTATTTCATCTGCTTGACGCAGGATTGATACACTTAATCAGACCGCAGCAAACTGTGATAAATGTCGGCATCTTCCTGACTGAAGCAGACAAAGTACACTTTGTCTGGCGAGCTTTGTCCTTCCAGAGACTGGCGGACTGTCTGCACGGCAATACCGGCCGCCTGCTGTGCCGGGAAACCGAATACCCCGGTGCTGATGCAGGGGAAAGCAATCGTTCTGGCGCCTACTTCATCCGCCAGCGCCAGACAGTGCCGGTAACAACCCGCGAGCAATTCGGCCTCATTACGCGCACCGTCCTGCCACACCGGCCCCACAGTGTGAATCACCCAGCGGGCCGGCAGTCGGTATCCGGGAGTGATTTTTGCTTCCCCTGTCGGGCAGCCCTGCAAGCGCCGGCACTCTTCCAGCAACTGCGGGCCCGCCGCTTTGTGAATGGCACCATCCACACCGCCGCCGCCCAATAAGCTGTTGTTCGCGGCGTTGACTATCGCATCCACATTCAAGGTTGTTATGTCGCCCTGCCATACTAATAAATCTGCCATCTCGCTCTCCGGTTTGATCTGACACAGCAAAACGCCAGGGTCCCGGCCAAGGTACTGTGTCGGCACTGACTATCATGTTATTTTAGTGCCAATCTTCCATTAACAGACCAAAGACTGACTATGGCACCCGTTATCGGTTTCGCTGGTTTCAGCGGCTCAGGAAAAACCACATTAATTGAGCAGGTTATCCCGTATTTAAAGCAACACGGGTTACGTGTTGGCCTGCTGAAACACAGTCATCATGATGTTGAGCCGGATACACCGGGAAAAGACAGCTATCGTCTGCGCCATGCCGGCAGCGATCAGCTCTTGCTGGCAACGCCGCATCGGCACATTCTGTTTTTTGAATACCCGGACGATGAAGATCGTGAACCGGCGCTGGAAGATTGCCTGAAGCAGTTGGATCACAGCCGTCTGGACATAGTGCTGGTAGAAGGGTTTCGCGACCAGCCAATCACCAAAATTGAGATTCACAGGCCGGATTACGGCAAACCTTTGCTGTATCGCAAAGATACCAGCATAGTGGCGATAGCCACCAGCGAACCGGGCGACACTCACCCGATTCCTGTGCTGGATTTAAACCAGCCTGCCAGTGTGGCGGCGTTTATTTTGACGTGGCTTGAAAACGCCGAACCGGCGCGGAACTGACAGCAACTATCGGTTTTGACCACAAAGAGATAACAGTCACTGCAGTCGGCATTATTCAGAACATCAGGCGTTTGCGGCCGGTCTGTTGATCGGCATCTTTGCCAATCGTTGCAGACTTACCTGCATTGGCCTTCTTCTTAGCGGCTTTGCTCGCCGACTGATTTTTAGCTGACGGCTTTTTACCCGACTTAGCCGGGCTATGGCTCGCCTGCTGTTCTTTTTTCGGTTTCGCGACTGTAGGTTTGGCAACAGGCTCACTGACCGCTTCTGTCACTGGCTGATCACAGAGCACAACATAAAACTCACTGTTAAACTCTATGACGTCGCCGTCATAAATCTTACAGCGTTTACGCAGTTCAATTTCACCATTCACGGCGACATAGCCTTCAGAGATCGCCATTTTGGCCTCGCCACCACCTCCGACGGCATTGGCAATTTTCAGCACTTTATATAACTCGATGGGTTGAACAGAAACTTCTATCCCAAGTGCTTCAACTTCTATTTCCTGATCCTGACTCACGGTGCTCGACCTGTTATTACTGAGAATGCTGTGAGTATACCACTTTGCCTTCCCTCTCTGCGCATCATTCCTGCTTTCAATTGAGCCAGCTCTCTGAAGACACCTGCAAGTGTACCGACCACAAGGTTTTGGCCCGTTACATAGAGATAGTGAACTCAATCGGTTATGCTTGTTACAACTTTCACGTACATTCCCATTAACAAGGAAAACATTATGCTGAAACTGCTGTATGCCGCTGTCTTCTGCCTGCTCTTCGCCATACCCGCCGTGGCGCAGGGCACAGAAGAAGCGCCCCCCTACTCGGAGCAGCCAGTGTTAGATAAGCCTCTAATGGAAAGGTATATTCTTGATGAAATGAAATCGCTTCGTCAGGATCAGCAAGATCTGGAACGTCGCTTAACCCTCTCTTTTACCGATCGCGAACTGGCCGTGGCCGACAAGTCGCTCAATTATGCCAATGTGACAGTCACCTATTTTTTCTATCTGATCGCCGGTGCTGCCTCGCTCATCGCGCTGGTGGGCTGGCAATCGCTGAAAGAAATCAAGGTCAATACCAAGAAAATGGCCGAACAGCAGTTAAAAGAAATCACGGATCAGTACGAGAAGAAATTCCAGATGCTGGAGCGGGATTTAAAACGTAAAACCCGGATCATCGCGCAGAACAACAAAGAGATTGAGATTATCAATGAAGTGCATAATCTCTGGCTCAGAGCACAAAGCTCGCAAACCGCCGAGCAGCAAATGGAAGTGTACGATGAGATCCTCAAACTGCGACCGGGCGATCTGGAAGCGCTGACTCACAAAGCGGATGCGGCGATGGAAATCCGTGAGTTCCACTGGGCACTGAGTATCTGTAACCGGGTGCTGGAAGTGGATAATACCAATGCCAATGCTCTATACCAGCGAGCCTGTGCGTACGCTTGCCTGGGGGCAGAAGATCAGGCCGTGTCTGATCTTGAACGGGCCATTCAGGGCAGTGCTTTCTTACGTGAACTGGCGAAAGAAGAGAATGATTTTGAAACACTGCACGGTCACGAGCGATTTGAACAACTGATCACTCACCATAACGAGTAACTTTCTCTGCGTATTATTCTTACATGGGATATTCACTGGACAAGCGAATAACAGCAAGCTTAGTATCTGGTTATACGGAGATTATGCCGACTTAACGGAGTAACACATGCACGCCACTACCCGACAGATGCAAGCCCAAAAACACATTGCCCTGGTGGCTCACGATAACTGTAAAAGCCACTTACAGCGCTGGGTCAATGAGCATAAAAGTAAACTGGAAAATCATACCCTGTATGCCACAGGCACTACCGGGCATCTGCTTTCCAAACAAACCGGCCTGCCGATCAATTGTTTACTGAGCGGCCCTATGGGGGGCGATCAGCAGTTGGGTGCGTTGATTTGCGAAGGCAAAATCGACATGATGATTTTCTTCTGGGATCCGCTGAATGCCGTGCCCCATGACCCGGACGTAAAAGCCCTGCTCCGGATAGCCGCGGTCTGGAATATCCCGGTTGCCACCAACCGTGCCAGTGCCAATTTCATGATAGCGTCCACTATGATGGAAGAAGCGGTGTCGATAGAAATTCCGGACTATGAAGCTTACCTGGCCGAGCGCCTG
This sequence comes from Photobacterium sp. WH77, assembly GCF_022014395.1. Lineage (NCBI taxonomy): Bacteria > Pseudomonadati > Pseudomonadota > Gammaproteobacteria > Vibrionales > Vibrionaceae > Photobacterium > Photobacterium sp. WH77. The sequence goes on from NZ_JAKLTE010000003.1 coordinate 174,865, forward strand.
TCTTAAGAAGCCCTGTATCAGCTCTCGAACTGTCGTAAAAACAACACTCAGGCAGCTCACACCCCGCTTCAACCTATCGTCCCCGCACAGACGGGGACCTCCTGCCAGACTGCGACTCAGATTTCCACATTCTTTCCCGCTTTTCCCGCCAGCAAAGCCATGCGTTTAGGTATATGCTTTAAATCAATACCAAAAACAATCTGTTACCCTCATGGTGGCTTATGAAAGCATGGACTCTGACTGAACCCAACGGACTGGACAGCCTGCAGCTGACACGTACCACCCGCCCCAAACCCGGAGCGGAAGAAATCTGTATCAAAGTGGCCGCGATGGGCCTTAACCCGATTGATTACAAGCTGGCCGACTGGGGATACGCCACCTGGCATTACCCGCAAATTGTAGGTATGGACATAGCAGGCACCGTTGAATCTGTCGGGGGGAAAGTGCGGCAGTTTAAGCCGGGGGACAGAGTGTTTACCTTTCTCGACCCGCGTCATTGCGGAGGCTTTGCTGAGTATGTCTGCTGCAAAACGGGCGCCGTCAGCCGGCTGCCTGAAAGAGTCAGTGTTGAACAGGCGGCGGCTTTACCTTCTGCCGGTTACAGTGCCTGGCTGGCTGTGTACGATAAACTCAGGCTCAAGCCGGGGCAGCGAGTTGCGATTACAGGCGCTGGCGGGGGTGTAGGCGGTTTTGCAGCCCAGTTAGCCAAACTGGCCGGGGCCACTGTGTATGCCATTGCTGCTGAAAGGCATCACGCCAGATTACTCAGCTATGGCGTCGATGCCGTCATTGATTCGGATAATGACAATGTCGCCATGAAAATCATTGAATTCACCGAAGATAAGCTGCTGCATGCTGTCATTGACTGCGTTTCTGCCCGTTCAGGCAGCATCATGAGTGCGCTGATCCGCTTCAACGGCCAGATAGTGATGGTGGCTGATCAATTCAATCAGGTCCCCTTACTGGCGACGACAAAAGCACTCAGCATGCATGAAGTGGCGCTGCATGGCACCTATGCTCACGGTGCACCCGAGGATATCCACCATCTGTCTGATATGGGGAACAGTATGAGCAACCTGATTGCCGAAGGAAAACTGGATCCCATGATAGATAAGCTGTTCTCTTTTGAGCAATTGAAGGAAGGGCTGGTGCTGCTGCACAGGCAGCAGCACAGCGGTAAACTGGTGGTGGTACTGGATTAAAATATGAGTGAAGAGCCGTATCAGCTTTTCATTTTTTTAATCTTATTATTGACCTGATACCTGTCTTCAATCAGTTCATTCACAAATGGTGAGAGGGTTTCCGGGTTGGCGCAGATCCAGACATGCTCTTTCGCCCTTGTCATCGCAACATAAAACAAACGGCGTTCTTCTGCATCGGCAATGCCTTCATTACCGCCTGACTGCAGACAAGCCAGCAGCCCCCTGTCCCGATCCTGAGCCGGAAACACACCGCGGTTCACATTGAGCACAAACACGAAATCAGCTTCGCGTCCTTTACTGGCATGGCAGGTCATGAACTGCAGGTTAAGCTGAGGCCACCGGCTCTGCCAGTCGGCCAGCTTTTCAGGTCGCTGATCATGATTGCGTCCCAGCAGTAACACGCTGGCTTCTTTTTTCACTTTAGAAGCCAGCTGTACCAGCTCCTGTTCCAGCAGATCCTGCGCCAGTAATGTCACCGCTTTTCGCTTCTGCTTTTTCACACTGGTCAGCGACTTTTTCAGTTGCTGCGGATTTTGCTGAATAAACATATTAGCCACTTCACCAATCATGTTGTTGAAACGATAGGTGGTGTCGAGTTCCATGACATGACTGGCGCCAAAACGCTGCTCAAACCCAGTGGTCAGATTGACATCGGCACCGGCAAAGCGGTATATCGCCTGCCAGTCATCCCCAACGGCATACAAACTTGGCGCTAAGTTATCTGTCACCGGTGTCTGGCAGATGGCATCGATCAGTGCCAGCCGGTGAGGCGAAATATCCTGATACTCATCCACCATGACAAAACGCCACTGCGGAATGAATTTGCCTTGTCTGACATACTCAGTGGCCGTCTGAATCATGGTGTTAAAATCAATCTGGCGATTGGCTTTCAGGTACTGGCTATACACTTTGTAACACGGCCACAGCAAGGCCAGCTCGCTTTTCATCTGAGCTTTATCACCCGTGCCCATGGCACTGTCGACCAAGGCTGACAATACGGCTTTGTTACCGCCCTGCTGGCCCATCAGTTCAATATGACGCCACACCCAGTTCAGCAAAGGTTCACTGCGTGCCTGCTCTTCAATGGAATTGTCGCCACGAAAACCCGGTATACGCCACTGGGTCAGGTGTTTCTGCCAGCGCTTGGCCGCCGTGTCGTTTTGCCACTGATCTTTAAGCAGGGCAGACAGCCACTCATTGCGGGCATGCTCATCCTGCACTAACGGCGACACACCCGGTAATTCACCTTCAACTGCCTGAATAATCTGGCAGCCCAGGCTGTGGAAAGTCGCAACCCGGATCTCCCTGCCGACTTTGTCTTTCAGGCGCTCGCTCATTTCATCCGCCGCTTTGCGGCCAAAGGCTAACATCAGAATATCGTCCGGCTGGGCTTGCTGGCTCGCCAGCAGATAACCGGCCCGGGCCACCAGCACACTGGTTTTGCCTGATCCGGCCCCGGCCAGTATCAGGTTATGGTCCTGATTCAGCAGTACGGCCTGCCGCTGAGAGTCATTAAGCGGTGACGATTCAATCCGGTCGAACCAAGACGACCACTTCTCGGTTTCTTCCTGCATCCAGGCGGCATTGGTGTCTGTCACCCATTGCGCATTATCGTCGAGCCAGGGGGATATCTGCTCAAAAGCCATGGGACGAAAAGAAGCGGCCAGCTCATCCGTCAAACCGGCCTCTGACAGCGCGTTATGCAGGGAAGATTGCAGATTCAGGTGAGCCGAGCGGCGTTTATAGCCAGGCTGGGTAATAAAGGCGTCGATGCGTGACAGCATCTGCGGCAGATGGGCATCGAGCTTTTCCACCCGCCCTTTCGCCCATTGGCGGTAAGTGTCCACCAGATGGCTGGCGAAAGCTTTACACTCCGCCCAGGGCAAGCCATGCACAGTCCAGCTTGCCGTCTGATCTGCCGAGGTCAGTTCCATCGCGCCCCACAACACCCCGCGGTGTAGCGTCACTGAACCGTCCCAGTCATCAAATGACAGGACTTCACTGTTTTGCAGGCTTTCCAGAACAACCTGTTCTTCATCCAGCTCAATACTGCAATAATCGCCCTGCACTAACCATTGTGCGAGCCAATTGGCCGTTAATCGCATTGTGTTACCTGACACCTTGATTCACTCAGCGAGAAGATTATCAAGAACTGCGCACAGACCATAGCGGTAAGCGCTTTATTTACGTAAAATTTGAGACAAAAATGCCCGCTGCTTCAATGAACAACCCTGTTTATGATCAGCTCCGACCGGATACCCGATGACAAAATTTTCTCTGCAGACCACTTTCCGACGTTACTGGGCAAAAGACCGCCTTCACCTCAGTGCCCGCGTCGCATTAGCTTTGATAGGCGCTGTCGTACCCTGCTGGTATCTGAATGCAACCACGGCTGTCACACCACTGGTGCTGGGGATCATCGCAGCCGCACTGGCGGAAACCGATGACAACCTGACAGGCAGGCTGAAAGCCCTGACAATGACCTTGCTGTGTTTCCTGATAGCCTCGCTATCGGTTGAGCTACTGTTCGATTACCCGGCGCTTTTTGCCATCGGGCTGTTCTCATCCAGCTTTGGCTTCATAATGCTGGGCGCAATGGGCACCCGGTATGCCAGCATCGCCTTTGCTTCTCTGCTGCTGGCTATCTACACCATGCTGGGTGCCGAGAGCAGCCAGAATTTATGGTTTCAGCCCGCCTTGTTGCTGAGCGGTGCCATTGGCTATGGCTTGCTATCGCTATTGTGGCAGATGCTTTGGCCGAATCAGGCAGTACAACACAGCCTGGCCAGTGTCTTTACTGCCCTGGCCGATTATCTGGATGATAAAAGCCGCTGGTTCCGCCCGGTCGACAGCCTTGATCCGCAGCAACTGCGTATTCAGGCTGCAGCCAGCAATGCCAGAGTGGTGTCGGCACTCAATCAGGCCAAACAGACGCTGCTGAACCGGGTTAAACGGGTACAACACAACCAGCGAGGCCATCGCTTTCTCAGCCTGTATTTCCATGCGCAGGATATTCACGAACGTATCAGCTCCTCTCACCAGCGCTATCAGGATCTGGCAGCGACATTTCGCCGCAGTGACATATTGTTTCGTTTTCAGGATCTGATGCAGCAGCAGGCAACGGCATGCCGTAATATCAGCAGCAGCCTGGCAATGGGCAATTACTACCGGCACAGCCTGAATAACAGTCTGGCGCTGGACGAGCTGAAAGAGTCCCTCAGCTTTCTTAAATCACAGAATAATCCCGAATGGCGCGCCTTCCTGACACAACTGGACTATCTGTTCAACAACCTTGCGACTATTGAACGTCAGCTCGCCAACCTGAATAATCCTGACGTGGCTGAAGCGCAGGAAGATACTGAACTGGCCGATTCAGAAGCCCATACTGTCTCCGGTTTATGGCTACGGGTGAAAAGCCAGCTGCATACCGACAGCCAGCTGTTTCGCCATGCGGTACGTATCGCCACGGCTTTGACGATAGGCTACGGCGTGATTCATGTGCTGGACTTACAGCACGGATACTGGATTCTGCTCACCACACTGTTTGTCTGTCAGCCTAATTTCAGCGCCACACGCCAGAAACTGACGCAGAGGATCATCGGCACGCTTGGTGGCCTGCTCGTCGGTCTGCCGCTGCTGTACCTGTTTCCCGGTCAGGAAGGCCAACTGGTCTTGATGGTACTGGCGGGGGTGGCCTTTTTCGTGCTCCGTAACCACAAATACACCCTGGCGACAGGGTTTATCACGCTGCTGGTGCTGTTTTGTTTTAATCAGCTAGGGGCCGGTTTTGCAGTGGTGCTGCCCCGTTTGGGTGATACCTTACTGGGCTGTCTGCTGGCCGTACTGGCTGTGGTCTTTATTCTGCCGGACTGGCAGTCGCGCCGTTTACATAAAATCATGGCGGCCGCGGTCACCACCAACCGCGATTATCTGGCACAGATCATCGGGCAATACCGGATCGGCAAAAAGGACAGCCTGAGCTACCGTGTTGCCCGCCGCGAAGCCCACAATACCGACGCTCAGCTCAGTACCGCCATCAGCAATATGCTGGCAGAGCCGGGCCGTTACCGGCTGGCTATTGAAGAGTGCTTTCGTTTTCTTACCTTAAATCATGCGATGCTGAACTACATCTCGACCTTAGGTGCCCACCGCACGCAGATCGATGAGCACAAAACGCACAAGTTAATTGCGCAGGCTCACAGTCAGATCCATATTCAGCTCGATACGCTGGCCCAGCAACTGGCCGACAAACAATGTGCGCCGCCGCCGGAATCAGACAGCAGCCTAGAGCAAGCACTGACAACCTGGCGGGAAGGGGATGATCAGTCAGTACGCCTGATCCTGCAGCAGTTGTTTCTTATTCAGCGCATGATGCCGGAGCTGTATTCACTGGCCAATAAACTGGCCGCCAGAACGCAGCAGGCCAGCGACATTGCGGTAGCACAGAAAACCAGATAATCAGCCCTTTTCACTGATAAAAAATCAGTCAATCACACCATCTCAGGCGTATATTTTCTTCATTTACGTCTGAGATGGTATAGAATCCCGTCCTTCTTACTTTCCTGATTCACATTCACAGACAATGATTGATTTCACTACACTGCCCTTATACCTCACCGCGGTGGTTGCCCTGTTGCTGGTACCCGGTCCGGATATGCTGCTTATCGCCAGCTCCAGCCTGAGTTATGGCAAACGCGTCGGCCTGTTTGCCAGCCTGGGCAATGCCACGTCCGGACTGGTACTGACCGTACTGGCTGCGATGGGGGTCTCTGCGCTCATCGCCATGAATCCCCTGGCACTGGAGGCACTGCGTTTTCTGGGCGGTGCGTACCTGTTAAAGATGGGCTGGGACTGTCTGCGCAGCACACCGGCTGACTCCCCCACCGTTGGCAGGCAAAATGGACTGGCCCGGGCGCTGTATCGCCGCGCTGTCGTCAGCAATCTGCTTAACCCGAAGGCCTTGATTTTCTTTGTGCTGTTTCTGCCTCAGTTTGTCTCCGGCCAGATTGAAGCCAGCTCAGGTGAGCAGATGCTGGCGCTGGGTTTACTGCTGAACATTATGGGGCTGACGTTTAATCTGCTGCTGGTCGTGCTGGCGGGCACCCTTGGACGGCCATTACTGAATAACCCGGCCTTCCGGGCTAACCAGAATAAGTTCATGGGTTGCATCTTCATCGTACTGGCCATCTGGCTGCTGCTTTCTCAGTTGCCGCAGATGTAACAAGCACCACCGCCAGAGGCGCTGGTTTAGCAATACAATGAAAAATGGCCTCCTGTTCCCAGTGAGGCCATTCCTTTATGGTGACTGCGGATTCAGGTAAATAACCAGATCCGGCTTTCAAAAGGCCGCAGCCTTCCGGTCAGGCTGATCTCACCGGCTTGCTCATCGTTATAGTTCGCCAGCAAGGTTTCCCCCCGGCTGACAGGCAGATCAGACAAACAGCTCAAATCAAACGCTACTCTGTCTGCACTGTAGTTATTCAGGCAGATCAGTACCTGACCATCGCACTGCCTGCGATACACATGCAGAGCCTGATCGTCCGGTAATAAATCCGTGTAATCGCCGTCTGCTATCACAGCGATTTTCTTACGCAATGCAATCAGCTGCCGGTAATAGTGGAACACGGAATCCGGATCGGCTACCGCCTGCTCCGCATTGATAGCCGGGAAGTTCGCAGCAACGTCAATCCAGGGGGGCCCTTGGGTAAAACCGGCATGAGGATGGCTGTCCCACTGCATCGGGGTGCGGGAATTGTCCCGCGAGCGCTCGGCCAGAATCGCCAGCGCATCCCGCTCGCTGATCCCCTGCTCCTGAGTCAGAATCCGGTACATATTGATGCTTTCCACATCACGATACTGAGCGATATCCGAGAACCCGGGATTGGTCATACCCAGCTCCTCGCCCTGATACACATAAGGGGTGCCCTGCATCATATGCAGTGACGTGGCGAGCATTTTGGCTGACAGTTCACGGTATACACCATCATCGCCGAACCGGCTCACCACCCTTGGCTGATCATGGTTACACCAGAACAAGGCGCCCCAGCCTTTGTCATGCAAACCCTGCTGCCAGTGGCTGAACAGCTGTTTCAGTGCCAGAAAATCCATCGGCGCCAGTTTCCATTTTTCGCCATTCGGATAGTCGACTTTCAGGTGATGAAAGTTAAACACCATCGACAGCTCTTTGCCGTCCTTGGCTGAATACTGTTGGCAATGTTCCAGTGTGGTCGAGGACATTTCCCCCACAGTGACCGAACCATACTGCTGAAACACATCCGCACTGATCTCCTGAAGGTATTGGTGCACTTTCGGCCCGTCGGTATAAAAACGCCGGCCGTCGCCTGAGTCGTCGTTCGGGAAGTCCTGCTGTTTGGAAATCAGATTGATGACATCCAGACGGAAACCGTCCACCCCTTTCCCGGCCCAGAAACGGATAACCTGTTTCACTTCCTCACGCACTTGCGGGTTTTCCCAGTTCAGGTCGGCCTGCTCTTTGGCAAACAGGTGCAGGTAATACTGCTGTGTCGGTTCGTGCCACTGCCAGGCATTGCCGCCAAATTTTGACTGCCAGTTATTCGGTTCGCCGCCATCCACGGCATCGTGCCAGATATAGTAATCACGATACGGGCTGTGCTTATCCGCCAGTGCCTGCTGAAACCAGATATGCTCAGTCGAGGTATGGTTCACCACTATGTCCATAATGATGCGGATTCCCCGCTGGCGGGCGGCATCCAGCAGACGGTCGAAATCTTCCATGGTGCCGAAATCCGGATTGATACTGTAGTAGTCGGAAATATCGTAACCATTATCAATCATGGGCGAGGCGTAGACAGGGGTCAGCCAGATTGCATCCACTCCCAGCGTCTGAAGGTAATCCAGACGTTGCGTAATGCCTTTAATATCGCCCGTGCCTTTGTTGCCGCTGTCGGCAAAGCTCTTGGGGTAAATTTGATAAACCGTCGCTGTTCGCCACCAGGGCTGAGCTATCTTCGTCATGTTGCTTAACCTGTACAGAAAAAACGGCAGCCGGAACACTGCCGTTGAAAGTGATTGCCGTTACGCGGCTTGTGGTTGCTGATCGAGCTTGCCTTTCGCAGCGGCACGCTTGTACATCACAATGGTCAGCACCAGCGGCACCACAATTGCCACCAGCATCGCCAGCAGATAGATCAGCCAGTACTGGGGCTGAATAGACAGAATACCCGGCAAACCACCGACCCCAATGCCGTTGGCCATCACACCGGCGGCACCGCAAATTGCTGCAGCCAGTGCTGAACCTGTCATGGCACTCAGCATAGGGAATTTATATTTGAGGTTAATCCCGTACATGGCCGGCTCTGTCACCCCCAGGTAAGCTGAAATCGCGGCGGGTACGGAAATCTCACGCTCATTTTCTTTCTTGCTGATGATGATAATGCCGACCACGGCAGATGCCTGAGCAATATTAGACAGCGCAATCAAAGGCCAGATAGGCGTTCCGCCCATGTCCTGCATCAGCTGCAAATCCACGGCGTTGGTAGTGTGGTGAATACCGGTAATTACCAGCGGGGCGTATAGGAAGCCAAATAACACGGCCCCGAGAATCGCAAAATCCCCTGTCATGGCCGCTTTCGCGACATACGCCACACCATCGCCCAGCATACGTCCGAACGGACCTATCAGGGCATGAGCCAGGACAACCGCCGTTACCAGCGAAATGAAAGGAACGATAACCAGGTACAAATAATCCGGGATAATGCGTCTGAGATTGGTTTCAATAAAGGCTAACGCAATACCGGCCAGCATGGCGGGGATCACCTGAGCCTGATAGCCCACTTTCTCAATCACAAACCAGCCGAAATCCCACACTTCCGGCACTTGCTTACCGATCAGATAAGCATTCATCAATTGTGGTGAGACCAGGGTTATCCCCAGTACTATGCCCAAAATAGGTGTGCCGCCCAGTTTTTTCACGGTTGACCAGCACACACCTACAGGCAGGAAGAAGAAAATTGCTTCACCAATCAGCCATAAAAAGGCATGCACCTGCGCCCAGAACGGGCTGATCTGGGTGAGAGTTTGGCCATCAAACATCGCAATATCGCCGATGACATTTCTGAAACCGAGGATCAGACCGCCGGTGATAATGGCAGGTAACAGGGGAACAAAGATTTCGGCCAGGTGAGAGATACCGCGCTCAAGCAAGCTCATATTCTGCCGGGCGGCGACTTTTGCCTCATCTTTACTGACCGCTTTGTCACCTAACATTGCATTGAGCTGCTTATACACCTGGTCAACTTCGGTGCCAATCACCACCTGAAATTGCCCGGCGTTAGTAAAACAACCTTTCACCATAGCAATGGCTTCCAGATCAGGCACACTCGCCGCTTTCGGGTCTTTCAATACAAAACGCAACCGGGTCAGGCAGTGGCTGACACTGACGATGTTTGCCTCGCCGCCTATTCTGGCGACCAGCTGCTCTATCTGCTGCTTATCTATTTTACTCATGCCAATATCCGTCTAAGTCGTAAGGTACACAGGGTATTGTTATTGTTTTTACATTTTTGGGAATGTTCCCAACCAACAACCCCAATGATGAACCCGATAGAAAACATTGCAAATGGGAATGTTCCCATTTTGTGTTTCAGCTCACGAAGCGTGTCATTTTATTCAGAATAGACGGTAAACGGAGGAGTATGTGCCTGAACGCTCAGGCACACAATCAGAATGGCAGACAGGAACGCTGCACCAGATGGGTGACATCCGCACTCTGGCGAAGGTGCTGTAACAGCAGATCGGCGGCGCGCTGACCCGCGTCAAAATATCCGGGATCGACACTGAAGGTGTTGGGAAACATAAACTGCAGCAAATCTGTCGCCCCGACACCAGACACCAGAACGTCGGTCCGGTTTAACTCCTGCAGTCTTTTTGCCACCCCCATCGCCAGAGTATCACTGGCACAGACAATGGCCTGGGTCTGCGTGGAAAGCACAGCGTCTGTTAATGTGTAAGCACTGTCATAACTGAGCTCGCCGGTTTGATAACAAGGCTCAATGTGCTGTTGCGCACAGGCTTCCAGATAAGCGTCCAGACGCAATTGCCCTGTTGTCCGGTCGGCAGGATCAACCCCCATATAGCTGATATGTTTGAGGCCCTTGCCAGTGAACTGAGCCATCGCCAGGGAAATCATGCCCTTGTTGTCGTAACTGACAGATGAGACAGAATCGGTATCAACAGCAATCACAACGGCACGTTGTGTAAAGCTGTCTAAAATAGCGCAATCAAACCCGGAGAAACCAAATACGATGACCCCGTCGACATTACGCTTTTCCAGCACCGCGATGTGCTCGCGGGTTTTATCGGTACAGAACTGGCTTTCCATGATAACGGCGTCATAATCAGCCGCGTAGATGACTTCCAGAATACCGCGCACCGCTTTATTTTCTGACGGCGAATCCAGCCGCGAAACAAGAATACCAATGACCCTGCTGTTACCACCACGCATTGATTGGGCTGACTTAGACGGCACATAGCCGGATTCCCGGATCACCTGCTCCACTTTTTCTCGTGTCGCCGGTTTCACTCGCGGATCGTGTGTCAGCACTCTGGAGACGGTTGATTTACCCACCCCGGCCAGTTTAGCGATATCAAGAATAGTCAGTTTTTGTGCCTGTTTTGGTGTCATAGCGCCCTCAGTTCAATACGTCCCCGGGGAAGGGCTTCAGGTTCACAGCCTGCATAAATGCTGTATTGTCACAGTCTTAGAGACAAATGCAATGCCTTTATACCGCAACATCCCCTCACACAAAAAATGCACCAAATTGACAATCCCCCAACAAAAACGGCGGAGATATCCGATACTTTCTTTAAGTGCTTGAAATAAGTTTTCCATGCACCCATATAAAATAAATACTTACTCACTTTCTGGTGTCGGCCGTTTCTGGCTTTCTGTTCTTTGCCGGTATCAGCCGAAGTACAAAAGGATAATTATGATTACTCATGTTGGCATTATCGATCAGGACCCGGTCAGGCTGATCACTTCCCTTTTAGACCACGGTGTCCCAGCCGGAAAGATGATTTTTATCGGTACAGAAGCGCAGCAAGAAACCTATGGCCGCCTGAGTTCTATACTGATACCCCGCGATATTGAGACTGAATTTTTCACCATTCCCGACTCCATCAATATTACAACCCTTCGCCAGCGACTGAATGAACTGGCAACCCGTTTGAAAGAGTCAAACAGTGAAGTTTGGTTCAATGCCAGTTGCGGCCTTCGCCACCGCCTGCTGTCTGCCTATGAGGTGTTCAGGAGCTACCAATGGCCGATTTATGTCATTGAGCCCTACAGTGATGAGATGTGCTGGCTGTATCCCGCCGGCCGGGAGCAACAGCAGGTTGAAGACCGCATCCAGCTCACCGATTACCTGACTATCTTCGGCGCGCGTGCCGAGTTGCCCGAAACAAGTGTACCGGAAGCCCTCAATCAGCAGCTCTGGGATCTGGGGCAACGCTGGGCAAGCTCAGCGCTGGAACTTGGCCCCGGGCTGGCCACTCTGAATTATCTGGCGACAACGTGTCGCAAAGAACAGAAACTGGATGTCGAGTTGAGTGACAAACAGCAGGGATACAAAGAACTGGCTCTGCTGATCAACGATCTGCAGGAAACTGGCCTGGCACACTATAACAATGGCATTCTGACGTTCAAACACGAAGAAGCCCGACGCTTTGCCAACGGTGAATGGCTGGAGAACCTGGTTCACAGTACCGTAAGAGCTATTCAAAGCAAGCTGCCTACCATACAGGATCATTCACTGGGCGTTCAGGTGTATCGTCAGATTGGCGATCGGGAAGTACGCAATGAGCTTGATGTGGCGACTGTCGTTAATAACAAGCTGCATATCATTGAGTGTAAAACCAAAGGCATGCGGGATGATGGCGACGATACCCTGTACAAACTGGAATCCCTGCGAGATTTGTTAGGTGGCCTGCAGGCACGTGCCATGCTGGTGAGTTTCCGCCCTCTTCGTCACCATGATCTGATACGGGCTGAAGATTTAGGGCTGGCGATTATCGGCCCTGAACAGCTGGGTGAGCTGGAGCAACACCTGCATACCTGGTTCAAAGCTGCCGGCGGCCAGGCCAACCGACTGCTGTGACCACTTTGGTGCGGCGAAAAAAAACCGATGCATCTGGCATCGGTTTTTTTATGTCCGGTAACTGATTACTTGTTCAGCATACGACGAGCTGCGTCAACAACAACACGGATAGCACGTGCTTCTGTTTCTTTCAGCGTCGTGTGATCAGGCGTCTCTTTTTGAGTACGGTTGATAATCACACCCGCCACACAGCCGGCACGCAGACCCGAGCTTGCACACATGGTCAGTAAGGTGGCCGATTCCATTTCAAAATTCAGCACACCCATGTCCTGCCATTCTTTCATCGAACCCTGGAAACGACGGACAACGCGGCCAGAGAACGTGTCGTAGCGCTCCTGTCCCGGATAGAAAGTATCACTGGAAGCCGTCACACCTGTGTGCACTCCTGTGTCTTCCGCATCGCACGCTTCTTTCATCGCAGTCGCCACGTCGAAATCAGCCACTGCCGGGAATTCCATTGGCGCAAAGTGCAGGCTGGCACCGTCCAGGCGCACAGAGCCAGTGGTCACTATCATGTCACCCACGTTGATATGCGGCTGAATTGCACCTGTCGTACCAACACGCAGGAAAGTACGTACACCCAGTTGAGCCAGCTCTTCAACAGCAATTGAGGTGGATGGGCCGCCGATACCGGTCGAACATACTACAACGGATTTACCATCCAGCTTTGCACGATACAGCGTGTACTCACGGGCACTGTTCAAAAACTCAGGCTCATCCATCAGGTTGGCAATTTTTTCAACGCGTGCCGGGTCACCGGGAATAATAGCAATTTCAGCGCCCTGAAGATCAGCTTTAGTAACACCCAGATGGAATACCGCGGTCTCAGACATAATTCTATCCTTCATTGTGTGGCCTGCTTTGTGGCGGCCTATTATGGGATCTTATTCAACAACTTGAACTCTCGAATACCCGCTAACCATAGCTCATCACTGCCACCATATTGGTGATTAACATCACATTAAAGGCACATGTAAATGCAACAGATTCACCAAAACAGATCATATGTCACACTATTATGCAATCTGGTTTCTTTTCCTGAAGCCATGCACTTTCACCAGACAGAAGGCATCCGTTTTGGTTTTAGCTTGAGCAATCAATGTTATATGTTGCCTTATTAAGGCTCTGCATAAAGAAAAGGCTCGAGCCAGTGCTCAAGCCTTCTGATTGTAGCTCAGCCTGAGCGCTGAACCAGCATCACATTACTTACCTGGCTTAAACCGCAGCAATCTCAGCGCATTCACAGTCACCAGCGCTGTGGCACCGCTGTCTGCCAGTACGGCAACCCAAAGCCCTGTCCAGCCCAGCAAAGTGGTGAACAGGAAGATCAACTTGAGGCCCAGGGCCAGACTGATGTTCTGACGGATATTGGCCAGCGTCATTCGCGATAAAGCAATCATGTCCGGTAATTCGTTAAGACGGTTATGGGTCAGTGCCGCATCGGCGGTTTCCAGTGCCACGTCCGTGCCGCTTCCCATTGCGATACCGACACTGGCCATTTTCATCGCCGGCGCATCATTAATGCCGTCGCCCACCATAGCCACTTTATAGTCACGGCTCCACTGAGCGACTTCAGTGACTTTATCTTCGGGCAACAGGCTGGCCCGAAAATCGACACCGACCTCAGAAGCGATTGCCTTGGCAGCCCGCAAGTTATCACCGGTTAACATCACACTGCGAATGCCTAACGTTTTGAGCCTGTCGACCGCCACCAGGGCATCCTCACGCAGATTATCCCGCCAGGCGATCAGTCCGACCGGCACGTTATCGCGTAGCACCACTACCAGGGTTTTGCCTTCATCGCTCAGGTTGTCGATGTCAGCCTGCTGGGATTGGGTTATCCGGCCGGGATCATCAAGACGATCTGTGGCGAGAAGGTGGATGACAGTACCAGCAACCACACCCTGTATCCCGCGGCCAGGCAGCGCTTTGCGGTTTTCAGCATGCGGCACCGCCAAACCCTGCTGGCGGGCTTTTTCGATCACAGCCTGCGCCAGCGGATGCAGCGATCCGGTTTCTATTGCGGCGGCTTCGCTAAGCAGCTTTGTTTCATCGCCTTGCCAGACGAGCACATCCGTTACCCGCGGTTTACCCTGGGTTAAGGTGCCTGTCTTATCGAACGCGACCACCTGCGTCTGGCCCAATTGCTCCAGTGCCGCACCGCCTTTAATCAGGGCTCCGCGACGTGCCGCTGCCGCCAGTCCCGAGGTAATAGCCGCCGGGGTTGAGATCACCAGAGCACATGGGCAGGCAATCAGCAGTAATGTCAGTCCTTTATACAGCCATTCATCCCAGGACAGGCCAAACAACACAGTCGGAACCAACACAATCAGCGTCGCCAGAGCAATCATCGCAGGGGTGTACCAGCGGCTGAAACGATCAATAAAACGTTCTATCGGTGCTTTACTGGCTTCTGCGTTTTCAATCAGGTGCAGTATACGGTCGATGGCATTTTCACCCTGTTCAGACTCGACTTTGACCCGCACCAGATGATCGGCCGACAGTGAGCCGGCAAGAATTCGCTCTCCCGCAAAGCGCTCTACAGGCACTGATTCACCGGTTAAGGCACTTTCATCAAAGCTGGCTGCCTTATCAAGCAATATGGCATCAGCGGGCAGCCGGGCACCCGGTGCCACTTCAATAACATCGCCGGGACGGAGCTGATCGGCGGCCACTTCGCGTACCTGGCCGTTGGTGTCGACACGCATCGCTGTCTCCGGCACCAACGCCATAAGGGCTTTTACCCCGCTGCGGGCACGGGCAGACGCATAGCCTTCCAGTTGTTCACCAATGAGAAACAGCAATAACACCATCGCCGCTTCAGCCGTTTCGCCCAGATAGAGCGCGCCAACAGCAGCCACACTCATCAGGGTTTCAATTGAAAACGGCGAACCGTTTTTAGCCAGTTTGATGGCTTTACCAATAATCGGGGTCAAGCCCACCAGCGTGGTGGCTGAAAAAGCAATCAACCCCAACGTGTCAGACTGAGTGGATATTAAATAAGACACTAAAACCAGGGCGGCTGTCAGCGCGAGCATGCCATAAGTCTGCATGAACCCCGGAGCAGGGACATCTTTACTCTGCTGCGGCCGACGCAATGGGAAGCCCGTTGCTTTGGCGGTGGCCTCCACCTCAGACATCATGCGCGATGACGTTCCGGCGACCACCAACTTCTCTGTGGAAAAGATCACCGATGCCTGCTCGACACCGTCGATAGCCAGAATAGCTTTTTCCAGCTTTGCAGCACAGCTCGGACAATCCATGCCCTGCACTTGCCAGCTAAAACGCGCAACGGCAGTTGGTTCAGTACTTTGCTGAGGGGCTGCACCCTTTGCCGGCGATGCCTGATGAAAGCTGTTTGGATTATCCGATTCATAGGAATGAGTAGCAGCGGAGCCTGACGGCGTCTTATGGGGGGTAATTTGCCGGATACCGGACAGGGCAGCAGCCTTATCGCCATGGGGCTGTGTTGACAATAAAACTCGCCGCCTGGCGGGGTCGCTCTCTTCACTGCCTCCTGAGTCGCACGATCCTTCACAGCAACCTGCCGTCACAGAAGCGGACACACCACCGGCAGCAGAGACAGCCATTGCACCCTGTTCGACACATACACTGCTGCCGGTACTGGCAGGCTTGATGGTATGGATGTGCGGTTTTTTATTATGGCATTGATGACACATACTGTTATTCCTTATTCAGTCAAAGTAAGCTTCTGGATAAATATAAACCTTGGAGTTACCTCCAAGGTCAAGCGATAAATACAGATCTCAATCATTGAGTGAATGGATGAATACAGAGCTCAAAAATACAGGCGCAGCAGCGCCTGTACAAACAGCATTAAACCGGGTGCTTAAAGCAATCACCAATTTGATCACTGATAGCGGAAAGCACATTGCGGCGGGTAATAATACCAACCAGTCTCCCGCCTTCCACAACCGGATACAGCTTAGGTTTTTGCCCGGACATGGTTTCAGCAAGAGTAATAATGCTGGTCTCCGGGTTGACTGTCAGCACATCCGTACGCATGACATCACCCACTGTGTGGGTATCCTGGCAGTGATAACCGACTTTCAGTAACTTCTGAATAAAATCCTGTTCAGACACAAAGCCCACCACTCTGCGGTACTCATCAACAACAGGCCCGCCAATCTGCTTGGATGACAGCATCTTGTCCAACGCTTTAGACAACGACATACCTGCTTCAAAGGTTACCGGTCGGGTATTCATATAATCTCTGACTTTAATCGACTCCATGTATCCCCCTGAAATTTTTCTTATATAACCGCAGGCAGATTCAGAGTGTGTCAATCTGAGTGCTTATCCCTGCGCCGATACCTTAAGTGTCGTCGATTTCAGCAAAATGTCTAAATTGATAGGTTCTATTTTATTCATTGCCGTTACCTATGATGCGTGCTTAAGAAAGGAGCAACATCATAAACATAGCCAGGGGTAATTGATCGCCATTACCCAGAATTACCTTATCGCCCACCAGTTTCAGAGCAATAAATGCCCTGTCTTCTTTAATCGTCAGCACACCGCTTTTAACCAGCCTGTCGGTCTGAGGTTCCAGCCCTTCAGTCCATGTCAGCAACTCGGACGGGAACTCAAAATACATATCACCATCAAGTTTGCTGGTAATTTGTGCCAGATTCTGCGACGCGCGCGCCAAGCCAGGCTGCACAGTAAGACGAACATTGCCTTTTATTGGCCCTTCCGGTGCTGCCACACTGATATCTTTCAGGTTCACGGTCAGCCCTTTGGCAACCAGCAGATCCAGCGCTAACGCCATATCCTGAACCTGAGCCGGGGATAATTCGCCGTCCAGCTGATCACCCAGCGCACTGAGCCGGGTTACCGCGTCATAATCGAGATCAGACAACAGTAAATCGACATTGAATCTCTGGTATTGCTTGCCGTCCAGACTGGTCAGAGACGCGATGCTGAACTGGTTGCTGTTTGTTAACTGGGCACTGACTGCCGGGCTATCCTCTGTCGCCGCTTTACCTTCTGACAGACTATTGAGTGACGCTACCTTAATGGTATCCAGATCCACAGACTCTTGAGTCTGATGATTGGCAAACGCCAGTTTGCTTATCTGCAGTTGCTGGTTACCAATCCAGAAACGTCCGTCCCAGCGGCCATCCCCGCCACCTGTCACACCAGATACCTGCATGCTTTCATCTGCCACAGTCTGTAATAACGCGTCTTTCAGCGCATAACTGAAAGTGCCGTTTCCATCAGCAGAGACAGTGCCGGTAAACGTCAGCGGCTCAGACTGAAAGGCATTGCCATCCTGATCGTTATAGACAAAAGGATTCAGGGTTAAATCAAGATCTGTTTTTCTTGTCAGTGCAGTGTGCGTAGTTAAGGTTAATGGCACCGCATCACTGCCCCACCAGGCTTCAACCTGAGAGGCGACCTTATCATCAACCACCAGCGTACTGTTGGAAGTAACCCCAAATACTCCATGATGAATCTCATGTGCAATATGCCATTCAGTCGGCCAGTCCTGCTCTGCGAAAATCTCTTTCCAACTGGACTTCAGCGCAATTTTCGACACAGCATGAGAGGTCAGATATCCACGATCATAGCGCTCAGTGGTGACAGAAACATAAGGGCTGTTGTATTCCCCCACAGTGTCCTGATAAATACGTTCGCCAATCTGACCGACTGCCAGAGGCCAGCACAACACCACTGCTACCGCACCTGCAACAGCTCCTATTTTTCCTAACATGTTTCTTTCCAATGATTATTTCGTAATGAATGCAATGAGTGTATTACAAACACCATCTTTGCTCTATGGATCAATGACTTTTATCACTGAGCACGGGTGATTAATCTGCTTGTCAGCCGGTGCGCACTGTGGGAAAGTGATCGCAATTTCAGATTCAAGGAGTGCAGTGATGAAAGTTGCCGTGTTCAGCGCCAAAAAATACGATCAAATTTCTTTCAATAAAAGCAATCAGCTTTTTGGCCACCAACTGAGTTTCTTCGATATTCAACTCAACCTGCAAACCGCGAAACTGGCCCACGGCTATGATGTTGTCTGCGCATTTGTGAACGACGACCTGAGCAAACCCGTGATTGAAGCTTTATCTATTCTGGGAGTGCGTGCCATTGCCATGCGCTGTGCCGGATTTGATAAAGTGGATGTGGATGCCGCCAAAATGTACGGTCTGCAAATTGTTCGGGTTCCCGCTTACTCTCCGCAAGCCATTGCAGAACATACTGTTGGGTTAATGCTGAGTCTTAACCGTAAAATTCACCGTGCATACCAACGCACACGGGATGCCAACTTTTCATTGGACGGCCTGACGGGTTTTAACTTTTATGGCAAAACCGTCGGGGTTATCGGCACCGGCCGGATAGGTATCGCCACCATGCACATCCTGAAAGGCCTGGGCATGACCATTCTGGCCCACGATCCTTATGAAAACCCGGAAGCGATAAATCTGGGGGCGACTTACACTTCGCTGGACGAGATTTACCGCCAATCGGATGTCATTACCCTGCACTGCCCGATGAGCAAAGAGAATTACCACATGTTGGACGCGCGTTCTTTTAGCAAGATGCGCGACGGTGTCATGATCATTAATACCAGCCGTGGTGAACTACTTAACTCGAAAGATGCGATTGAAGCACTCAAAAGCCAGAAAATCGGCTCACTCGGAGTGGATGTCTACGAAAATGAAAAAGATTTATTCTTTGAGGATAAGTCCAACGACATTATTCAGGATGACGTTTTTCGTCGTTTATCTTCCTGCCACAATGTGCTGTTCACCGGTCATCAGGCCTTCTTAACGGAAGAAGCGCTGGCCAACATCGCCGACACCACGCTCTCGAATCTCAATCATTTTGCGCAAGGGACAAAATCTGGCAACGAATTAATACAATAAAAATGTTCTATCCATTATTGTGATAAAATAGCTTATTAAAAATTTGTCAATGATCACAATTATGTGATTTTTGCTGCATTTTTACTCTATTGTTCCCGTAATACGGCACTTAATCTAAGGCCAACCTGTTATTGCAGGGACGAGTTGATTAAAATGCTCCAATTCATTTTTTGTTCTTTGGATGAAGATTCATGCGTAAATCGTTTATCGCTGGTGCCCTGCTTCTATCATTGGCTTCAGCAGCTCAAGCTAATTCAGCTAATACTATGAGCAACTTCAGCTACGACTATACAGAAGTGCGAATTGGCCTGAGCCCATTAACCTATGGTGCAGGTTTCAGCAAATCTATCCACCCGAATGCACATTTAACCGGTAGCATCGATTCTGAATTCGAAAGCGACTGGGATCTTGCCTTAGGTGTTGGCTTCCATGCACCTATTAACAACTGGGCTGATCTGACGGGTGAGCTTAAAGCGCGCAACATCAAGAACAAAGACGAGTTTAACGACAGCACAGGCAAAACAGGTATGGAAATCAACCTGGGTGTTCGTCAATGGTTAGGCCCGCAACTTGAAGTAGGTGCCAAGCTCGGCCACATTAACGTCCATAAAATCGAAGAAACATTCGGTTCTGTTTATGGCCGTTTCCACGCCACTGAGCTGTTTTCAATCGGCGCTGAAGGTCGTTTTAACGATGTTTACGGCGATCAACTGTTACTGACTACCCGCTTCAAATACTAAGCGGATACGTGTAATGCATTAACAAAAGCCCGGCGCAATCACGCCGGGCTTTTTTTGTTTGATGCGCCTCACTCAACAGCCAAGTAAGGCTTTACGCCTGGTAAAACTAATACACGAGCTGAGATCAAAAAAAGCCCGTCAATAACGGGCTTCTTGTTGCAGTCGTAGTCTGACTTGTCTATTACCAGCCAGTAACTTCTCTCAGTGCTTTACCGATCTCTGCCAGGCTTTTAACGGTTTTAACGCCCGCAGATTCCAGTGCTGCGAACTTATCTTCCGCAGTACCTTTACCACCAGAAATAATTGCACCGGCATGGCCCATACGCTTACCTGGAGGAGCAGTCACACCCGCAATATAAGAAACAACCGGTTTAGTGACATTCTCTTTGATAAATGCTGCTGCTTCTTCTTCCGCAGTACCACCGATTTCACCAATCATCACGATTGCTTCAGTCTCAGGGTCTTCCTGGAACAATTTCAGGATATCAATGAAGTTTGACCCTGGAATCGGGTCACCGCCAATACCTACACAAGTAGACTGGCCGAAGCCTTCATCTGTGGTTTGTTTTACTGCTTCATAAGTCAGGGTTCCTGAACGAGAAACAATACCCACTTTACCTTTCTTGTGAATATGACCAGGCATGATGCCGATCTTACATTCATCAGGCGTGATCACACCCGGGCAGTTAGGACCAATCATGCGAACACCGGTTTCTTCCAGCTTCACTTTCACGTCGATCATATCTGTTGTCGGGATACCCTCAGTGATGGTAACGATCAGTTTGATACCCGCATCAATCGCTTCCAGAATGGCATCTTTACAAAATGGTGCCGGAACGTAGATAACAGAAGCTGTTGCACCTGTTGCTTCTACGGCTTCGCGCACAGTGTTGAACACTGGCAAATCCAGGTGTGTTGTACCGCCTTTACCTGGTGACACACCGCCAACCATTTGCGTACCGTATGCTATTGCCTGCTCAGAGTGGAAAGTACCCTGACCGCCAGTGAAACCCTGGCAGATAACTTTAGTGTCTTTATTAATTAGTACAGACATTCTTATTTGCCCTCCGCAGCAGCAACAACTTTCTGAGCTGCGTCGGTTAGCGACTCAGCTGCAATGATATCCAGACCTGACTTGGCCAGTACTTCGCGACCCAGGTCAGCGTTAGTACCTTCCAGACGAACCACAACCGGTACAGTCACGCCAACTTCTTTAACCGCGCCGATGATACCTTCTGCAATCATGTCGCAACGAACGATACCACCGAAGATGTTAACCAGTACGGCTTTAACATTATCGTCAGACAGGATGATCTTGAATGCTTCTGCAACGCGCTCTTTGGTCGCACCGCCACCAACATCCAGGAAGTTTGCCGGCTTGCCGCCGTGCAGGTTTACAATGTCCATGGTACCCATGGCCAGACCCGCACCGTTCACCATACAGCCAACGTTACCGTCCAGAGCAACATAGTTCAGCTCCCATTGTGCTGCGTGTGCTTCACGTGCATCTTCCTGAGAAGCATCGTGCATATCACGCAGTTTGGGCTGGCGGTACATGGCGTTTGAATCGATGTTGATTTTACCGTCCAGGCACAGCAGGTTACCTTCACCGGTAATCACAAGCGGGTTAATCTCCAGCAGAGCCAGGTCATACTGAGCAAACATCTGGCCCAGACCCATGAAGATTTTCACAAACTGCTTGATCTGATCGCCTTTCAGGCCCAGTTTAAATGCCAGTTCACGACCCTGATAGGCCTGTGGGCCAACCAGTGGATCGATAGCCGCTTTGTGGATCAGCTCAGGGGTTTCTTCGGCAACTTTCTCAATTTCCACACCACCTTCAGTTGATGCCATGAAAACGATACGGCGAGTACCACGGTCTACAACAGCACCCAGATACAGTTCGTTTGCAATGTTAGAGGCTTCTTCAACCAGGATTTTGGTTACCGGCTGACCGTTTGCATCAGTCTGATAAGTCACCAGGTTTTTACCCAGCCACTTTTGTGCAAATTCTTTAAGGCCTTCTTTGGTGTCATGCAGTTCTACGCCGCCCGCTTTACCGCGGCCACCAGCGTGAACCTGACATTTGATGACCCACTTATCACCGCCGATTTTACCTGCTGCTTCAGCAGCCTCTTGTGGGGTATCACAAGCATAGCCTTCAGGAACTGGCAGGCCATACTCAGCAAAAAGTTGTTTTGCCTGATATTCGTGCAGATTCATTATGTTCTATCCGTTCTCTAATCCCTGTGGGACGTGTTATATCCATTGAAATACTCTTGGGTATTCCTTCGTCAATCAATCTGGCTCAACAACCGCCACCTCAGAACAGTGGCGGGTCGTTATGCGCAGTGTTACACGTCCAGAAGCAGACGTGTTGGGTCTTCAAGTAATTCTTTAACGGTTACCAGGTAGCCTACCGACTCTTTACCGTCAATCAGACGGTGGTCATAAGACAGCGCCAGGTACATCATAGGCAGGATTTCAACCTTGCCATCAACGGCCATTGGACGGTCCTGGATCTTATGCATACCCAGAATAGCGCCCTGAGGTGGGTTGATAATTGGCGTAGACATCAGCGAGCCGAATACACCACCGTTGGTGATAGTGAAGTTACCGCCAGTCAGTTCATCAACTGTCAGCTTGCCGTCACGGCCCTTGATTGCCAGTTCACGGATACCTTTTTCGATCTCAGCCAGGCTCAGTTTGTCACAATCACGCAGTACCGGGGTAACCAGACCACGAGGGGTTGATACGGCAATGCTGACATCGAAGAAGTTGTGGTAAACAACATCATCACCGTCAATAGACGCATTCACTTCCGGGAAACGCTTCAGCGCTTCAACAACCGCTTTGACATAGAAAGACATAAAGCCCAGACGAATACCATGACGCTCTTCAAAGATGCCTTGGTACTGCTTACGCAAGTCCATGATTGGCTTCATGTTCACTTCATTGAAGGTCGTCAGCATCGCTGTGCTGTTCTTCGCTTCCAGCAGACGCTCCGCAATACGCTTACGCAGACGGGTCATAGGGACACGCTTTTCACTGCGATGAGCCAGAGGAGCTTCCACTTTCGCTTCAGCAACCGGAGCTGCAGATGCAGACTTGCCATTTTTCACGAAGGCTTCTACGTCTTCACGAGTGATACGGCCACCCACACCACTACCTTTCACAGCCGATGCATCGATACCGTGCTCGCTGATAAGACGGCGTACAGCCGGGCTCAGCGCATCATTGGTCTCTTCAGCCAAAGAAGCAGTAGTACGTTTTGTTGGTGACGCTTCCGCACTGGCAGTCGTATCTTTAGTTGGTTCGCCGGCAACCGCGCCTGCTTTGATTTTACCCAGCAGCTGCTTGGTCAGCACTGTGGTACCTTCTTCCTCGAAAATAGCTTCAAGAATGCCATCTTCAGGTGCAGGTACTTCCAGCACTACTTTATCCGTTTCGATATCTACCAGAACTTCATCACGGCTTACTGCATCACCTGGTTTCTTGTGCCAGGTGGCTACGGTTGCGTCTGCTACTGATTCAGGTAAATCGGGAACCAGAATTTCGATTGTCATCTCAGTTTGTCCTTTTTGTTCCAGCTCTGGGTTTATTGTTCTGTATTCAGTGCGTCATCAATCAACGCTTTCTGTTGTTTCAAGTGTACTGACATATAACCAACGGCAGGTGAAGCTGACGCTGGGCGGCCGGCATAAGCTAGTTGCGAGCCTGCAGGCAGGGCAGCACGGAAATTATGCTGGCTGCTGTACCAGGCACCCTGGTTTTGCGGCTCTTCCTGACACCATGCGAAGTCAGTCACATGCTGATAATCAGCCAGTGCAGCTTCCACATCCTCTTTCGGGAATGGGTACAGCTGTTCAATTCGGATAATGGCGACATCCGTCTGCTCACGCTTGCGACGTTGTTCCAGCAGATCGTAATACACCTTACCTGAACACAGTACAACACGTTTCACTTGTTTCGGATCCAGCGCATCAATCTCACCGATGGCAGGCAGGAAATTACCTTCAGCCAGGTCATCCATAGTTGAAGTACACAGCGGATGACGCAGTAGTGATTTAGGCGACATGACAATCAGAGGACGACGCATCGGGCGCAGCACCTGACGACGAATCATGTGGTAAACCTGAGCCGGCGTTGAAGGAATCACAACCTGCATGTTTTGTTCAGCACACAGCTGCAGGTAACGTTCCAGACGCGCAGAGGAGTGCTCCGGGCCCTGGCCTTCATAGCCATGCGGCAGCAACATAGTCAGACCGCACATACGGCCCCACTTCTGCTCACCAGAACTGATGAACTGATCGATGACAACCTGAGCACCGTTCGCAAAATCACCGAACTGAGCTTCCCAGATTGTCAGGCCACCCGGCTCTGCCGTGGCATAGCCATATTCAAAGGCCAATACAGCTTCTTCTGACAGCACAGAGTCGAAAACCTGGAACGGACCTTGTTTGTCATGAAGGTTCGCCAAAGGCATGTATGTGCTGGCATCACCTTGATTATGCAGCACCGCATGACGATGGAAGAAAGTACCACGTCCGGAATCCTGGCCCGTAATACGGATGCGATGACCATCATCAACCAGAGTTGCATACGCCAGCGTTTCGGCCATACCCCAGTCGACACCTTTCTCACCCGCTACCATAGACTGGCGATCGTTATACAGTTTCTGTACACGGCTTTGCAGTTTGTGGCTTTCAGGATACTGACAAACACGCTGACCCAGTTCATGCAGTCGCTGACGACCAACTTTATGATCCCATTCTTTGGTCCAGTCGTGGCCCAGGTACGGAGCCCAATCCACTGAGTGCAGTTTCATCGGACGCCACTCTTTCACCACGCATTCGCCGCGGTCAAGTGCATCACGGTATTCATTGACAAGTACAGTCGCTGTTTCAGCGTCTATGCTCTTCTCGTCAACCAGAATATCTGCGTAAATCTTGCGTGGAGTTGGGTGTTTTTTGATCTTTTGGTACATCAGTGGCTGAGTCGCGCTCGGCTCATCCGCTTCGTTGTGACCATGGCGGCGGTAACAGACCAGATCAATAACCACATCACGCTTAAATTCATTGCGGTAATCCAGCGCAAGACGAGTCACAAAAGCAACCGCTTCAGGATCATCAGCATTAACGTGGAATATCGGCGACTGCACCATCTTAGCGATATCAGTACAGTACTGCGTTGAACGGGTATCCATCGGATTAGACGTAGTGAAACCAATCTGGTTGTTCACCACAATGCGTACCGTACCACCAACACGGTAACCCCGGGACTGGGACATGTTGAAGGTTTCAGCCACTACACCCTGACCCGCGATTGCTGAGTCACCGTGAATAGTGATTGGCAGTACCATGGAACCGTCTTTGTCACCCAAGCGGTCCTGACGTGCGCGAACAGAGCCGACAACAACCGGGTTAACGATTTCAAGGTGAGAGGGGTTAAAGGCAAGGGCCAGATGCACATCGCCGCCTGGTGTCGCGAAATCAGCAGAGAAGCCCTGGTGGTATTTCACATCACCGGTTCCCCATGATTCGCCATGCTTACCGGCAAATTCATCGAACAAGTCCTGAGGCTTTTTACCCAGAACGTTCACCAGCATGTTCAGTCGACCACGGTGGGCCATTCCCACCACTACTTCCCGAACACCGCTTTTTCCGGCTGCACGAATCAGCTCTTTCATCATAGGGATAAGCGCATCACCGCCTTCCAGTGAGAAACGTTTTGCCCCTGGGAATTTCGCCCCCAGATAACGCTCCAGACCTTCGGCCGCAGTCAGCTCATCCAAAAATGTCTGCTTTTCTTCCTGAGTAAACGCGCCTTTACCGACGACTGATTCCAGACGCTGCTGAATCCAGCGTTTTTCTTCGGTATCAGTAATGTGCATGTACTCAGCACCAATTGAGCCACAATAGGTGTTTTTCAATGCCTCATAGATCTCAGAAAGCTTCATTGTCTCTTTGCCTACGGCAAATGAACCGACATTGAAGCTTTGGTCAAAATCTTCCGCAGTGAGATTATGAAACGCAGGATCCAGGTCCGAAACACGTTCCTGCTGCCATAATCCCAGCGGATCCAGGTTTGCATGCTGATGACCACGGAAACGGTATGCGTTGATAAGCTGCAGTACCTTAACCTGTTTGACATCAACATCAGGATCGCTGACGTTAGCACTTAAAAAGGTCGTCTCTTTCGCTAAACGCCGGAAGTAATCACGAACACGCGAATGCGGCTGCTCAACGACAACACCATTCACAACAGGCAGTTCACTAAAAACGTGACGCCATTCTTCGTCAACTAATTCTGGGTCGCTTAGATACAACTCGTAGAGGTCTTCTACATAAGTTGCGTTGGCGCCAGCCAGATGTGAAGACTCAAGCCAAGCCTTCATAACGCCGTTCTGCATTTTTTTCCCTTAACCACTTGTTATCGCCACTTGCACCGGTTGTTACGCCGGGCTAAAAAGCCAGCAAATTGCTCTGCTGGCATATCGATAATTCTATAGATTTACACCGAACGTTTAAGCAACATAGATCGGATATTGCCGATTGCTTTCGTCGGGTTGAGTCCTTTTGGACACACGCTGACACAGTTCATGATGCTGTGGCAGCGGAACACGCTAAATGCATCATCAAGATCGGATAAGCGCTCTTCAGTTGCCGTATCACGACTGTCGATTAACCAACGGTACGCCGCCAGCAAGCCTGCAGGACCGATAAACTTGTCCGGGTTCCACCAGAATGACGGACATGAGGTCGAGCAACAGGCACACATAATGCACTCGTACAGGCCATCAAGATGCGCACGCTCTTCCGGAGACTGCAGGTTTTCCCGCGCAGGCGGGTGCTCGCTGTCATTAATCAGGAACGGCTTCACCTTGGCATAGTTGGTGTAGAACTGCTCCATATCAATGATAAGGTCACGAATGACAGGCAAACCCGGCAACGGACGAATCACGATCGTTTTCTGATTCATCAACGCCGACAGCGGGGTAATACAGGCCAGGCCGTTCTTGCCATTCATGTTGATACCATCAGAACCGCAAACACCCTCACGGCATGAACGACGGAAAGACAGCGATGGATCCTGCTCTTTCAACAGAATCAGGGCATCCAGAACCATCATGTCAGAGCCTTCAGGCACTTCCAGCGTATACCCTTTCATGTGCGGCGCGTTATCTACATCAGGGTTATAACGGTAAATCGAAAAATTCAGTTTCATGTTGTTACCTCCCTTAGTAAGTCCGCGCTTTAGGCGGGAATGCGTCACGATGTACTGGTGTCATATTTACATCACGCTTGGACATCTGCTCTGTCTCTGGGTTGTAAATAGAGTGACACAGCCAGTTAGCATCATCACGCTCTGGGAAGTCAAAACGGGCGTGAGCACCACGGCTTTCTGTACGGTAGTTAGCCGCTACTGCCGTCGCATAGGCGGTTTCCATCAGGTTATCCAGTTCCAGACACTCGATACGCTGTGTGTTGAATTCGCTGGATGTGTCATCCAAGCGTGCTTCTTTCAAACGCTCGCGGATTTCTTTCAGCTGACTCAGGCCTTCAGCCATGGCTTCGCCTTCACGGAATACTGAGAAGTTGTTTTGCATGCAAGATTGCAGATCTTTACGGATTTGTACCGGATCTTCGCCTTTTTGCGTGCTGTTCCAACGGTTCAGACGAGTCAGAGAGGCTTCAATGTCTGATTCTGTGGCCGGACGTGCTTCTGCCTGAGCCGCTAGGGTCTCACCCAGATGCAAGCCGGTCGCGCGACCAAATACAACAAGGTCAAGCAGGGAGTTACCGCCCAGGCGGTTTGCACCATGTACAGACACAGAGGCAATTTCACCACAGGCAAACAGACCCTGAACTTCTTCGTCCTGACCATTTGCGTTTTGCTTAATGGCTTGTCCGGAAACCTGAGTCGGTACACCACCCATCATATAGTGACAGGTTGGAATCACCGGAATGGGCTCTTTCACTGGATCGACGTGCGCAAAGGTACGCGACAGTTCAAGAATGCCTGGCAAACGAGATTCCAGAACATCTTTACCCAGATGATCCAGTTTCAGTTTGATGTGCGGTCCCCATGGGCCATCGCAACCGCGGCCTTCACGGATTTCCACCATCATTGAACGGGCAACAACGTCGCGGCCCGCCAGATCTTTCGCGTTGGGTGCATAGCGTTCCATGAAACGCTCACCGTCTTTGTTCAGCAGGTAGCCACCTTCACCACGACAACCTTCGGTTACCAGTACACCGGCGCCGGCAATACCGGTTGGGTGGAACTGCCACATTTCGATATCCTGCATGGGTACACCCGCACGCAATGCCATACCGACACCGTCACCGGTATTAATGTGTGCGTTAGTGGTTGACTGATAGATACGGCCTGCACCACCTGTTGCCAGGATTGTGGCCTTGGATTTGAAGTAACAGACTTCACCGGTTTCCATACACAGCGCGGTACAGCCCAAAATGGCACCGTCCTGGTTTTTCACCAGATCCAGCGCATACCACTCAGAGAAAATCGTGGTCTTATGCTTAACATTTTGCTGATACAGCGTGTGCAGTAAAGCGTGACCGGTACGGTCTGCTGCTGCGGCTGTACGCGCGGCCTGCTCGCCACCGAACTCTTTTGACTGGCCACCAAACGGGCGCTGATAAATACGACCATTATCAAAACGGGAGAAAGGCAGACCCATTTTTTCTAGTTCAATGACTGACTGCGGGCCATTTTTACACATGTATTCGATGGCATTCTGATCGCCAATATAGTCCGACCCTTTTACCGTGTCGTACATGTGCCATTCCCAGTTATCCGGATGCGAGTTACCTAACGCAACTGTGATACCGCCCTGCGCAGATACGGTGTGAGAACGGGTAGGAAACACTTTAGACAGCAAGGCACATTTCAGGCCCTGCTCAGAAATTTGTAGTGCAGCACGCATACCTGCACCACCAGCGCCGATTACTACGGCATCAAACTCTCGAACTGCAATGCTCACTTACGCACCCCACACAATAAAGAAACCAGATAACAGATAAACAAAAAGCACAGCGACAATTGCAAACATCAGACCAGCGCGTAAAAAGGCAGGTTTAATGTAGTCAGTCAGTACTTGCCACATTCCAATCCAACCGTGAATCAGAACGGAGGCCAACGCCAGCATAGTAAAGACTTTTGTGCTTAGTTTTGAAAAGAACGCTGTCCAGGTTTCAAAATTCAGCTCAGGGCCAAAAGCGAAAAAGCACACCATATAAATGGTATAAAGAGTGAGGATAATTGCGGTTGCACGAATCAGAATAAAGTCGTGAACACCATTACGTCCAATAGTTGAAACGTTGCTTACCATACCAGGCCTCCTGCAAACACAGACAGAACCGCCACAATTGCAAAACTGATTTTCGCACTTGTGGTGCCAGATTCCAGCTCTTCAAAATATCCCATATCCATGATCAGGTGACGGATACCCAAAACAATGTGATAGAAGAGTGCTGTCAGCACACCCCAGAGGATAAATTTGACAAAGAAGCTGTCAACGATGTCAGCGGCTTCAGCAAATCCTTGGGGAGAGGAAAGAGACAGGTTCAGTAGCCACAGCAGGATGGCAAGGGAAACAAATGTGATCACGCCCGATACACGGTGCAGGATTGACGAAATCGCAGTCAGCGGAAAGCGTATCGTCTGTAGGTCGAGGTTGACAGGTCTTGGCTTGTTAACTTTCACGGTCTTTGCCCACTCAGCTCCATAGAAGCGTTTTATTTTTATAAAACCTCCGGTATGCGTACGCCAAAACAAGCGCAACAAAGGCACAACAACTGTGCTACATTTACATAGCACAAGTGTATGTACAGCAAAGCAAAAGTCGTTTCAGCTAAGTAGCTAATATTACTAATAACTTTATCATTGTTTCTGGCGATGGCAGAACCAGAGACCTGCGGCCGAGTATACGCCTCGCAACAATCAATTACAAACCCCGTTACATGACCTCTAACACGGTTTGAGATATTGACCCGCTTTTACTTAAAGTTATTAACAAGCGCACACTCCCGAGAAGAGGAATTGACAACAACATGACCGAGCTGTACAAAGACGGCACATCCGATTTCGGATTAGGATTATAAAATAACAAAGGAGATTGTTATGGCAGACAAGAAAGCTACTCTTCATATTGAAGGGAAAGCACCGGTCGAACTGCCGATTCTCGGGGGCTCACTAGGTCCAGAAGTACTGGATGTTCGTAAACTCGGCGCATCTGGCTATTTCACTTTCGACCCAGGTTTCTTAGCTACTGCATCATGTGAATCTCAAATTACTTTCATTGATGGTGCGAAAGGTGTGCTGCTTCACCGTGGCTATCCAATCGACCAATTAGCTAATAACGCTGATTATTTAGAAGTCTGTTACATTCTGCTATACGGCGAAGTTCCTACCCGCGCCCAGTATGAGCAATTCCGCAAAACTGTAACCCGCCATACTATGGTGCATGAGCAAATCGCAAGCTTTTTCCACGGTTTCCGTCGCGATGCTCACCCAATGGCAGTAATGTGTGGTGTTGTCGGTGCGCTGGCAGCCTTCTACCATGATTCACTGGACATCAATAACGACGAGCACCGCGAAATCACTGCATTCCGCCTGCTGTCAAAAATGCCGACTCTGGCTTCAATGTGCTACAAGTACTCTATTGGTCAGCCGTTTATCTACCCTCGTAACGATCTGGATTACGCTGAAAACTTCCTGCACATGATGTTTGCAACACCATGTGAAGAATATGAAGTCAGCCCGGTAGTTGCTCGCGCTATGGATAAAATCTTTACCCTGCACGCCGATCATGAGCAGAATGCGTCTACCTCTACCGTACGTCTGGCAGGTTCTTCAGGTGCTAACCCGTTTGCGTGTATTGCAGCTGGTATCGCTTCGCTTTGGGGCCCAGCTCACGGTGGTGCCAATGAAGCCTGTCTGCGCATGCTTGAAGAGATTGGCAGCGTGGAGAATATCCCAGAGTTCATCGAACGCGCCAAAGACAAAGATGATCCATTCCGTCTGATGGGCTTCGGTCACCGTGTGTATAAGAACTATGACCCACGTGCAACCGTAATGCGTGAAGCTTGTCACGAAGTGCTGCAAGAGCTGAAAATCCAGGATCCACTGCTGGATGTCGCGATGGAGCTGGAACGTATTGCCCTGTCTGATGAGTACTTTGTTGAGAAGAAACTGTACCCGAACGTGGACTTCTACTCAGGTATCATTCTGAAAGCTATCGGTATCCCAATTTCTATGTTTACCGTTATCTTTGCAATGTCTCGTACTATCGGCTGGATCGCACACTGGAATGAAATGCACAGTGATCCAAACAACCGTATCGGTCGTCCGCGTCAGCTGTATACCGGTCATCAGCAACGCGATTTCCAACCGCTTCACGAGCGTGAGTGATTGATTAATAACTTGCTAACATAAAACAAAAAGGTTGAGCTGATGCTCAACCTTTTTTAATTGTTTCATCCGTTTGTTGGGTTACACCGGATTATCAATATCCACAAAGGAGACATCAAAATGATGCTCATCAGCCAGCCATTCACCCAAAGCTTCAACACCGTACCTCTCGGTCGCATGATGTCCCGCACTGAAGAAATGAATTCCCTGCTCCCGCGCCGTATGTACCGTCCGCTCTGACACCTCACCCGTAATATAGGCATCCAGACCCTGTGCAACAGCGAGATCGATAAAATCCTGACCACCGCCGGTACACCAACCCACAGTTTTGATCAGAGCAGGACCACTTTCGCCAATATGTAAGGGTTTGCGATTAAGCACCTTCTCAATACGCGCAGCGAGTTGTTCACCAGTAAGCACCGTTGGAAATTCTCCGTAAACTGCAACAGGATGCGGATTGCCAGACTCCAGGCCCCCCAGATGCTTTATGCCTAGTTGATCGGCGAGCTGAGCATTATTTCCCAGTTCCGGATGGACATCCAAAGGCAGATGATAAGCATAAAGATTAATGCCATTCTCGATCAATGCTTTAATTCGTCGGTATTTCATCCCGCGAATTTCCGAAGGTTCATTTTTCCAAAAGTAACCATGATGAACCAGCAAAGCATCGGCTTTCATTTCAATGGCTTGATCGATTAATGCCTGACAAGCAGTCACACCGGTTACAATTTTTTGTACCTCGCAGCGGCCTTCGACTTGCAGTCCATTCGGACAGTAATCTCTGATTAAGTGCGGACTCAGTAATGTATTTAACAATGATTCGAGTTTGAGGTTGTTCATGCTTGCTTCCTTTTGAGCTGTTACTGGTATTTTAACCAACTCGGGAGCAACAGAACCAGCAGGAACGAAAAAGCGGGGGCATAAAGCGAGTAAATAGCGACAAAAAATGCTGCCAAAGGCAGCATTTCATCTGTGATACCAGTAAGCTAGTCATTGACGACAGATTCAATATAGCTCTTGTGCACCTTGTTCAGAGTGCTGCAGCCAAACCGGCTTGGTACTGGTTTTCAACCAGACTTTATGCAGATAACTATAAGCACGTGATTTTACAGACGCAGGCATAAATACCATAACCGGAAAACTCAGCACGCCTGCCATCACAACGCAGGTACGGCGCACAATGATTTGTTGAGTAGATAAAGGAGTGAACATGATAGCCTCCTGAGCAACCAACTGGTCATACCTCTACACTTTAGCGTATTTTTGAAATTTTACTACTTTTTATTTTGTATTTTGTTGTTAAAAGCAAGTTAAATCCAGATTAAGACTTAATTTAATGAATAATATCAACGGAAATGTAACAAAAGAACACAGAGATAACATCAGGCATTTTCGCAATGTGCTGAACATGCCGGTGTTGACACAAGGCGTAGACTACCAGGTCAATGATGCGTGGCTGGGCAGGTTCAGAGACAGAGCAATCATCCCGGCGAAAGCGCAGTACGAAGGTAACCAAAGACTCGGTTTTTATTACCAGTGGCTGTGGCAGCAACTCATCAGTCACCACCCCGATTTTGACCTTGTAGGAGAAGAGATACAGTTGCACGAAGCAAAGCGCACGCTGGGGGCCATTGATTTTCTGGTGTTTAATAAACAATCTAAGCAATTAGAACACTGGGAAGTGGCCATTAAGTTTTATCTGGCTTATCAACAGCAATGGCTGGGGCCAAACTCAGCGGATAACCTGGATAATAAAATCAATAAAATGGTTCAGCACCAATTAGCAATGACTCAGCATCAGGCTTACAAAGATCAGTATGCCAGATCGCTGGGTCAGCCTTCCTGTCAGCGACTGATTGTACAGGGGAGACTTTTCGATCACTTCCGGAATGAAGAGTCAGGTTCCGCCTTGCCCATCAATCCTGATGTTAATAAAGGGCTTTGGTGTTTCCAGAGTCAGGCAGAAGAATTATCGTTAAAAATCCTCACCAAGAGAGACTGGCTAACCCCCCCCTGCTATTCATCAATGTCAGCTCTGATGGCATCTTCGGCTATCACGGTTCCGACTCAGGGTATTGCTGATGACAATCAGGTCTGGTTCATTGTTCCTGACCACTGGCCACTACACAACCGAGACAAGCACAAGCATTATCGGCAGCCGGTTTCGTGACCGTTCAGAAGCCAATCAATGGGCAATAAAAAACCCGCAGCAAAGGCTACGGGTTGTCAAACGGAGATGGCTTACAGACCCGCGTTCGAAAAGACATTACTGACAATCTTCTGCGCTTCATCTTCTATCTGGCGAAGATGCGCTTCGCCTTTGAAGCTTTCACAGTAGATCTTGTAAATCTCTTCAGTACCTGAGGGCCGCGCCGTGAACCAGCCATTCTCAGTGGTAATTTTCAACCCACCGATTGCAGCACCATTACCTGGCGCATGGGTCAGACGGGCCGTAATGGTATCACCAGCTAAGGTGTCAGCCTTCACCATTTCAGGAGACAGTTTGGTCAACACGGCTTTTTGCGCGCTGTTTGCTACGGCCTGCAATCGGCTGTAACAGCACTCACCATGCTTTTCGGTTAAGGTCTGATAATACTGTTGCGGATTCATACCTGTCACCGCAGTGATTTCTGCCGCTAACAGGCAGAGTAAAATACCGTCTTTATCGGTTGACCAGGGTGTACCATCCTTGCGCAAAAAGGATGCACCCGCACTTTCTTCACCGCCAAAGCCAAGCTCACCACTGTACAGGCCATCAACAAACCATTTGAAACCCACTGGTACTTCACACAGTTCACGTCCCAGATCAGCCACAACGCGGTCAATGATCGCACTGGAAACCAGTGTTTTGCCCACGGCCACCTTGTCATTCCAGTCAGGACGATGACGGTACAAATAGTCGATGCAGACCGCAAGGAAATGGTTAGGATTCATCAGACCGTCCGGCGTCACAATCCCGTGACGGTCAAAATCAGGGTCATTACCAAAGGCCAGATCATAACTGTCTTTATGCGCCAGCAAGCCAGCCATCGCATAAGGTGACGAGCAATCCATCCGCACCACGCCATCTTTATCCAGGCTCATAAAGCGGAACGTCGGATCCACAGACTCATCAACCAGTGTTAGATCCAGGTTATAGTGACGCCCTATCTCGCGCCAGTATTCGATCCCGGATCCACCCAGAGGATCGACCGCCAGCTTCAGCTTAGCTTTTTGAATCGCGGCTATGTCGATGACATTAACAAGATCAGCCACATATGGCTTAACTAAATCCTGCTCCGTCACACATTGGCTGGACAAAGCCTCAGAAACGCTCACCCGCTTCACTGACGCTAAGCCTTCGGCAATCAACTGGTTAGCCCGGTTTTCAATAGCTGTAGTAATTGCCCCTTCAGCCGGCCCACCATGAGGCGGGTTATATTTAATGCCGCCATCCTGCGGAGGATTGTGTGAAGGCGTGATCACTATGCCGTCGGCCTTCTCAGCATGACAGAGGTTAAATGTCAGAATGGCATGAGAAATACCCGGCGTGGGTGTGTAACCCTGCTCCGCCTGCAGTACCACATTTACGCCATTGGCCACCAACACTTGCAGGGCAGAAAGCAGCGCCGGTTCAGATAAGGCGTGCGTATCCTTCCCTAAAAACAGCGGTCCGGTAACACCTTGCTCACGGCGAACATCGGCAACAGCCTGAGCGATTGCCCAGATATGATGTTGATTGAAGGTTCCCTTATCGGCACAGCCACGATGGCCTGAGGTACCGAACGCTACACGCTGGGCAACATTAGAATGATCGGGGTCAATCAAAAAATAATTGGCCACAAGAGCCGGAATGTTATGCATGTCTTCTTGCCGGGCTTGCAGCCCGGCACGAGGATGGATCGCCATCAACATATCCTTGTACGTCAATAAAGCCGCATCAGCGACAATTAAATTTCACCGCAAACTTTTTCTACAATATCTTGTGTGAACTGCATTTTTTGCATCAGCTGTTCAATCATCTGACGTTTACGGTCGGTATTTGTATTGGTGATCACCCAAAAAGGCGTTTCAGGAATGGCTTTCGGTTTAGTCGTCTTGCCGCTGTTCAACAGTTTTTCTTCACTGTCAGCGAAATAAATGCGGGTTCGACCTTTAATCGCCGTCGCATCGGTGAAAGCCTGAGGATCGATACGATAGAGCGTAGACAGCACCAGCATAAAACGGCCAATGGCCCTTTCCTGACCAGCAAACTCATCAGAAATCAGCAGCGAGCGCATGGCTTTGACCCTGTCTTCCGACTGTGGCAAGTTGCCTGCATCTTTGCTAACCACAATGCCTTGCGCAGCTTTAGGGCGTGCTGGCATGACAGGTTGACTATTGGAGTCCTCCAGCAATAAACGACGCAGAATATCTGACGCGCTTTCACCAATGTGCCGGGTCTGGCTGGCAATATAACGATATAGCTCTTCGTCTACCTCAATAGTTTTCATCGTAGTGTTCATTATCGTTCCGTTAAAAAATCACCGTGAGATTATAACGTGAAGCGAAGGTATACTCTACGGCAAAGCGTTAACAACAAGAGAAATAGTCTGTGAATCTTCATTATCAAATACAGGGTCAAGGCCAGACGGTCGTTCTTATTCATGGCTTATTTGGCAGTGCGGACAACCTCGGCCTGCTCGCCAGAGTGCTCAAAGAACAGTATCAAGTCATTAGTCTTGATCTGCGCAACCATGGCCGTTCTCCGCATAGTGAGCACTTCACTTATTCAGAAATGGCACAAGATGTGGTTGATGTGATCAATCAACTCGAGATCCAAGATTTCAGTGTGATTGGTCATTCCATGGGCGGCAAAGTGGCAATGGCAATGACCGAACTGGCTGGAGAGCGGATCGAAAATCTGATTGTGCTCGACATGGCACCAGTGGCTTATCAGGTCCACCGCCACCAAAATGTGTTCGCCGGTCTTAAAGCTGTCAACCAACAAACAGTCACCAGCCGGAAAGAGGCTGAGCAGCTTTTATCGCAGCATGTTATGGAGCCCGGTGTACGCCAGTTCCTGCTCAAGTCTCTGTATAAAGAGCAAGAATCTTTTCATTGGCGGTTCAATGTCAATGCTCTCATCAATAACTACAGCACCATCATGGGCTGGTCAGCTGTATCGCCCTTCTCTGGCCGAACATTATTCATTAAAGGTCAGGATTCAGAATACATTCTGGCAGAGCACCGCGAACACATTGCCAGCCAGTTCCCGCACGCCAAGGCCCATATGGTAGCGAATACCGGCCACTGGCTTCATGCCGAGAAACCTGACACGGTAAACCGTATCATTCTCAGTTTTTTAGAGAAGGATACACAGCCTAACAATTAACACGCACTGCTCACTGTGCTATAGTGCGCGCCGGATGCAAGTCTGCTCTTGCGAAGGAGAAACAGATGTTATACGAGCACATGGACCTGCTGGAGTCAGTCGGACTTGATTTATTGTTCGCGGCCATCTTCTTTTTCATTGGTATGGCGATCAAAGATGTCCTCAAGCAAGGCAATGTGCCTCCATTTGGTCGAAAAATCGTCTGGCTGGTCTTGTTTTTAGGGTGCTTTGGATTCATATCGAAAGGTGTGATTCAGATGACAATGGAAGGCGTAGGGATAGGATAATATCCGCTAACGCCTGCTAGCTGGCTCAGAAAGCGTAATGAGAAGACTAATTATAAAGGTTTTTCTCCCTTAACTGACGCCAGAGTCATCGACAAATGTTATTATCAGGCATTCAGTCAGCGCTAGAATTAACTGGCAGCCTGTTCAATTTATGTAAATCGCCAGCCTGTCTGTTGGCGGTCAACAACTAAAACACGGGTAATCTCTACTATGGCGAGTGTAGGACTCTTCTTTGGTAGCGACACTGGTAACACAGAAGCCGTCGCTAAAATGATCCAAAAGCAACTGGGTAAAAATCTGGTTGAAGTCAAAGACATTGCTAAAAGCAGCAAAGAAGACATTGAAAATTTCGACCTGTTACTACTGGGTATCCCGACCTGGTATTACGGCGAAGCACAGTGCGATTGGGACGATTTCTTCCCTGAACTGGAAGGCATTGATTTCGAAAACAAGCTGGTCGCTATTTTTGGCTGTGGTGATCAGGAAGATTACGCTGAGTATTTCTGCGACGCCATGGGCACAGTGCGTGACATCGTTGAAGGCCGCGGCGCCATCATCGTCGGCCACTTTCCAACAGAAAGCTATGAGTTTGAAGCATCAAAAGCATTGGTAGACGACGGACATTTTGTTGGGCTGTGTATCGATGAAGACCGTCAGCCTGAGCTGACTGACGAGCGCGTCGAGAAATGGGTTAAGCAAATTTACGAAGAAATGTGTCTGGCCGAGCTGGCTGACTGATCTTACCGCTAGGTTGTTAAAAACGCGCCGAGGCGCGTTTTTTATTGCTCACTGACACACTCACTCGAACAGTTTTCACCTTCTTCAAGCTCTGCATTCCGGTACTGTGGTTTCTTACGTACATAAAGCACGCGCTTCACTTGGGCAACTACCTCACCTTTGCTATCAGCAACATTGACGACAAATTCAGGAAAATATTTATCTCCGCCGGCAGTGGATCGCTTTATATCCTCAATACACTGATCTGAGATAGTGAACACCGCTTTCAAATCTGTCTGGCCAGGCTTAAGAAAGTTCACTTCGGCCTGTTTATCCCAGACAAAATACTCTTTCCCGAGGATACCCATCAGCATCAAGGCATAAACAGGGTCGGTCAGTGAAAAAATACTGCCACCATACTGGGTCCTGTTGGCATTCTTATTCCACCATCTCAACTTCAGGCAAATTTCCACATGCCGGAAATCTTCACTGATGTGCAGGATTCGAATGCCAGCCCCCCAGAAAGGTGGCCAGATATTGAGCGCAAATTTTACGATACCGGGCTTATAGAACTTATTCACACCAACGCGTCCTTATGATCTGGTACGATGAGTATAGTATGCCTTTTTAACATTTATATCAGGCGAATAAAAGTCACAACTTTCCTAGACCCATTAAGCATTAAGGTTTATTGTTGTGCTGTCGTCACTTATAATGAACAGATATGAGAAAGACTACCGTAACCTTCCATTTTCCTGTTACGGCTAGCCAAAGGAAACTCGAATGTCAGATAACAACCAAGCACTTAAACAAGCAGGATTAAAAGTCACACTTCCGCGTCTGAAAATTTTGGAAGTACTTCAGAATCCTGAGTGCCAACATATCAGTGCCGAAGATTTATACAAAAAGTTGATCGATATTGGTGAAGAGATTGGCCTGGCCACTGTTTACCGAGTGCTGAACCAATTTGATGATGCAGGAATTGTCACCCGTCACCATTTTGAAGGTGGCAAGTCGGTATTCGAACTGTCTACCCAGCACCACCACGATCATCTGGTTTGCCTGGACTGTGGTAAAGTCATTGAATTCTCTGACGATATCATTGAAGATCGTCAGAAGCAGGTCGCCGAACGCTATAACATACGTCTGACCAACCACAGCCTTTATCTGTATGGTCACTGCACTGCCGGTGATTGTAATAAAGATGAAAGCCTGCACAACGAAAATAAATAATCACGCTTACATCGATAAAAAAACCAGCCATATGGCTGGTTTTTTTAGATCAGGCAACAATCAAATCACAATCTGAGTCCATCAGTCTGCAATTTTTGCCCATGAATCACGCAGACCCACAGTTCGGTTGAACACTAAGTGCTCAGCCGATGAATCTTTGTTATCCGCACAGAAATAGCCCATACGTTCAAACTGGAATGCATGCTCAGGCGCAGCTGCTGCCAGGCTCGGCTCGACAAAACCATTCATCACGATCAGTGAATCCGGGTTAATCGTCGAAGCAAAGTCCTCTGCTGCACCCGGGTTAGGTACAGTGAACAAACGATCATACAGGCGAATTTCAGCAGGCAGTGCCTTTTCTGCTGACACCCAGTGAATCACGCCTTTCACTTTGCGGCCATCTTCAGGATTTTTACCCAGCGTATCAACATCATAGGTACAGAAAATAGTGGTAATCTTACCGTCGGCATCTTTCTCAACCCGCTCAGCTTTAATGACATACGCACCACGTAAGCGTACTTCTTTACCCAAGACTAAACGCTTGTACTTCTTATTGCCTTCTTCACGGAAATCTTCACGTTCAATGTACAGATCACGGCTGAATGGCACTTCACGCTCACCCATTTCGGGTTTATTAGGATGATTACCCACGGTGAGAATTTCTGTATCACCAAAGTTTTCGATCACTAACTTCACCGGATCCAACACGGCCATGGCCCGAGGTGCGTTCTCGTTCAAATCGTCACGGATACACGATTCAAGAGAGCTCATCTCAATGGTATTGTCCTGCTTGGTGACACCAATACGCTGACAAAACTCACGAATAGAAGCAGCCGTAAAGCCACGTCGACGTAAGCCCGAAATTGTCGGCATGCGAGGATCATCCCAGCCTGAAACCAGCTGTTCAGTCACCAGCTGGTTCAGCTTGCGCTTGGACATGACTGTATATTCCAGGTTCAGGCGGCTGAATTCATACTGACGAGGTTGAGACTCAATAGTAATGTTATCCAGCACCCAATCGTACAGACGACGGTTGTCCTGGAATTCCAGGGTACACAGCGAGTGCGTAATACCTTCCAGCGCATCAGAGATACAGTGGGTGAAATCGTACATCGGATAGATGCACCACTTATCACCTGTCTGATGGTGAGTTGCGAAGCGTACGCGGTACAGCACAGGATCACGCATAACCATAAACGGCGATGCCATATCAATCTTGGCCCGAAGCGACATTTTGCCTTCTTCGACTTCGCCATTTTTCATTTTCTCGAACTGCGCCAGATTCTCGGCCACAGGACGGTCACGATAGGGGCTTGGTTTACCCGGCTCAGTCAGCGTGCCGCGATACTCACGCATTTCTTCTGGTGTGAGTTCATCAACATACGCCAGGCCTTTGCTGATCAGTTCCAAAGCGTAGCCATACAGCTGATCGAAGTAGTTAGATGAGTAGCAAATCTCACCGCTCCACTCAAAGCCCAGCCAGTTTACGTCTTTCTTAATCGACTCTACGTATTCGATGTCTTCTTTTTCTGGGTTTGTGTCATCAAAACGCAGATTACATTGTCCCTGGTAATCCTGAGCAATACCAAAGTTCAGGCAGATAGACTTCGCATGGCCGATATGCAGGTAACCATTCGGCTCAGGCGGAAAACGTGTGTGGACGCTGGTGTGCTTACCACTGGCTAAATCCGCATCAATAATCTGGCGGATAAAATTGCTTGGACGAGCTTCAGATTCACTCATCAATTACACCTCGTGCGCTAAAAGGATCTTCGAACCTGTTATGATCCACAAATACAGGTCATGACTCAACAATTAGTGTGCATTGAATCATGATTAGGGCAAAAAAAAGCCGACCCTGACGGGCCGGCCTCACTTTCAGTTATCTTTCGCTATCAGATTAACTGTCTATTATGGCAGTTTGACTGCAGACAGGTCTTCTGACGCCGGGATTTTCTTCATCTCACCGGCAACGATCTCAGCCAGTGGGCCAAGAATAACTTGCAGGTTATTTGAACCTAATTTCACAACACCCATAGCACCCAGTGCTTTCAGTGTTTTCTCGTCAGCCAGACTGCTGTCTTTCAGTGTCAGGCGCAGACGAGTGATACAGGCATCAATATTTTCCAGGTTGCCGTGACCACCCAGGGCTTTCAGATATTGTTTTGCCAGCTCACCAGTTTCCTGAGAACCAGAAGCCAGCACTTCATCTGAATCAGTATCTTCACGACCCGGTGTTTTAAGATTGAACTTCACGATAGCGAAACGGAAGATCGCATAGTAAATCGCAAAGAATACCAGGCCCTGAACAATCAGCATGTACCATTGAGTTGCCAGCGGGTTTTTCGATTGCAGTACCATATCAACCATACCGGCAGAGAAACCGAAGCCGGAAATCCACTGCATGCTGGCTGCGATATATACAGAGATACCGGTCAGAACGGCGTGAACCACATACAGTGCTGGCGCCAGGAACATGAAGGCAAATTCCAGAGGCTCAGTAACACCTGTGAAGAATGAAGCGAAGGCAGCGGCAATCATGATAGACGCGACTTTCTCTTTGTTCTCAGGTTTAGCTGTGTGATACATAGCCAGTGCCGCACCAGGCAGACCGAACATCATAATAGGGAAGAAGCCACCCATGTAGATACCTGTCTGACCAGGTACAGCTACACCGTCAGCAATAGACTTAGCGCCACCAAGGAAGTTCGGCAAGTCATTAATACCCGCAACATCGAACCAGAATACTGAGTTCAGTGCATGGTGCAGACCAACAGGGATCAGCAGGCGGTTGAAGAAGGCGTACAGACCCGCACCTACATCACCCAGGCCCTGGATACCTTCACCGAAGTGAACCAGACCGCCGTAGACGTGAGGCCATACGTACATCAGGACAAAGGCCAGGAAGATACCGGCAATGGATGTCAGGATAGGCACCAGACGTTTGCCACTGAAGAAAGCCAGTGCCTTGTGCAGTTCAACCGTTGAGTAACGGTTATACAGCTCAGCCGAGACGATACCTACCAGAATACCGACGAACTGGTTTTCAATTTTACCGAATGCCGCAGGAACAGCACTTGGGTCGATACCCTGAATTTGAGCAACGGCCGCTGGAGAACAAAGAGTGGTGACAACAAGATAGCCAACGAAACCGGAAAGTGCTGCTGCACCATCTTTATCTTTTGACATACCGTATGCGACACCGACAGCAAACAGTACAGACATGTTGTCGATAATCGCGCCACCGGCTTTGATCAGGAAAGCTGCCAGTGCACTGTTGGCACCCCAGCCGTTCGGATCAATCCAGTAACCTATACCCATGAGTATTGCGGCGGCAGGCAACGTGGCGACCGGCACCATCAAAGCCTTACCTACTTTCTGAAAATATCCAAGAATATTCACCCTTAGTTCCCCCTATGGTTTTCTTAGATGCGGTTGAGATAACTTATTTTAGCTACCCGATTAAGTAAGTTGCAGTGTATGCCTTTAATTTCGCCCCGCAAATTAAAACCTTATCATTTGTGATCCTAATCACCAGCATTTGGCGGGTTTGAGCGATTTTGCTAGCCCGG
Organism: Photobacterium sp. WH77; assembly: GCF_022014395.1. Lineage (NCBI taxonomy): Bacteria > Pseudomonadati > Pseudomonadota > Gammaproteobacteria > Vibrionales > Vibrionaceae > Photobacterium > Photobacterium sp. WH77. The sequence continues at coordinate 217,436 of NZ_JAKLTE010000003.1, forward strand.
TCATAAAACTTATTTTATTATTCGAAAGAAAGGCGATATACCGCTAAAATTCTCAAGTATTCTTTTCTAGCAACGAGGTGTTACCGTGAGACTTATCCCACTGAACAACGCGAACGAAGTTGGTTTGTGGTCAGCACGCTATATTGTTGATCGTATTAACAAATTTAAACCAACCGCAGACCGTCCATTCGTACTAGGTCTGCCCACAGGCGGTACTCCTCTGACCACCTACAAACGTCTGATTGAGCTTTATAATGCAGGCGAAGTAAGTTTCAGACATGTGGTGACATTCAACATGGATGAGTACGTTGGCCTATCCTCAGACCATCCGGAGTCCTACCGCAGCTTCATGTTTAACCACTTCTTTAACCACATTGATATTCAGGAAGAAAATATCAATCTGCTGAACGGTAACACGGACGATCACCAGGCAGAATGTAAGCGTTATGAAGATAAGATTAAATCATTCGGCAAGATCCATCTATTCATGGGTGGTGTTGGCAACGACGGGCACATTGCGTTTAATGAGCCGGCTTCTTCACTGGCCTCCCGTACACGTATCAAAACCCTGACCGAAGATACCCGCATCGCCAATTCCCGATTCTTTGATGGTGATATCACACAAGTGCCTAAATACGCACTGACTATCGGGGTTGGCACACTGCTGGACGCGGAAGAAGTGATGATACTGGTGACAGGCCATAACAAAGCCCAGGCACTTGAAGCTGCTGTAGAGGGTTGTGTGAACCATTTGTGGACTGTCTCTGCGCTGCAATTGCATCCGAAATCACTGATTGTGTGCGATGCCCCTGCCACACAGGAACTGAAAGTGAAAACCGTTCGCTATTTCCAGGAACTGGAAGCAGAAAACATCAAACACCTTTAACTGATAGGAAGTGTTCATGTACGCGCTGACCAACTGCCGCATTTTTACAGGTAGCGATGTGCTGGATAACCACGCTGTTATTATTGACGGAGTGAACATTCACGCTGTATGTCCTGAGGCAGAGCTACCTGCCGATATGCCCACTCAGGATCTTGACGGAGCAAACCTGTCTCCAGGCTTCATCGACCTTCAGCTTAATGGCTGTGGTGGAGTGATGTTTAATGACGAAATCACTGCAGACACCATACAGACCATGCATCTGGCAAACCTGAAATCAGGTTGTACGAGTTTTTTGCCCACGCTCATCACCTCTTCTGATGAGGATATGAAAGCTGCGATCGCTGCAGCGCGTGATTACGAAAAGCACTACCAACACCAGTCTCTGGGTTTGCATCTGGAAGGCCCCTATCTCAATGTCATGAAGAAAGGCATCCACAGTGTCGAGCATATCCGGCGCTCAGATGAGGCCATGATCGCTACACTTTGCGAGAACGCTGACATCATCACCAAGGTGACACTGGCACCGGAGCAAACCCCGGCAGAGCACATTGAGCGACTCGCAGAGGCTGGCATTGTCGTGTCCGCAGGACACACCAATGCGACCTATGCAGAGGCACGAAAAGGGTTTGCCGCCGGCGTTACTTTTGCCACCCATCTGTTCAATGCCATGACACCCATTGCTGGCCGCGAGCCTGGTATGGTGGGTGCCATCTATGATACGCCTGAGGTATACACAGGTATCATCGCCGATGGCTTTCATGTCGACTACGCCAATATTCGCATAGCCCACAGAATTAAAAAGGAAAAATTAATTCTGGTTACAGATGCAACAGCACCGGCAGGAGCAGACATAGATCACTTTATTTTTGTCGGTAAGAAAGTATATTACCGCGATGGCAAGTGTGTTGATGAAAATGGCACACTCGGCGGTTCAGCCCTGACAATGATTGAAGCTGTTCAAAACAGTGTTGAACATGTAGGTATTGCCCTGGACGAAGCGATTCGCATGGCCACCCTTTACCCTGCCCGTGCCATAGGTATGGATAAGACACTGGGGGCTATCAAAAAAGGCATGGTGGCTAACCTGGCAGTTTTTGATCGTGATTTCCGTGTCCGGGCGACAGTGGTTAACGGAAAATACGAGCAAACATAACTATGAATGGCGGACAAATCGGTAATGTCGACCTGGTAAAACAGCTGAATAGTGCAGCGGTTTACCGACTCATTGACTTGCAAGGCCCAATTTCTCGCATACAAGTGGCAGACGTAAGTCAATTAGCCCCGGCCAGCGTGACCAAAATAACCCGCCAATTGCTGGAACGCGGCCTCATTAAAGAGGTCGCACAGCAGGCTTCAACCGGTGGCCGACGAGCCATCTCGCTGACAACAGAAGCAGCTCCCTTTCACTCTGTCGCTGTCCGTCTGGGCCGCGATTATATCGAACTGACCCTGTACGATTTAGGTGGTAAGAGTCTGGCTGGCACAGCTCATCACTTTCCCTACTCAAATCAACAAGAACTGGTTGATGGCTTACTTGAGCATATCAGGCAGTTTATCGGTGCCAATCAGACCATTCTGAGAGAGCTGATTGCTTTTGGCATTACCCTTCCAGGCCTGATTGACCCGGAAAAAGGCATTGTCGAGTACATGCCCAACATCTCGGTCGACTCTCTGGCTCTTGCAGATATCATTACTGATAAATATGGCGTTTCCTGCTTTGTCGGTAACGATATCCGCGGGCTGGCATTAGCTGAGCATTATTTTGGCGCCAGCCAGGACTGCCGCGACTCCATTCTGGTCAGTGTCCACCGTGGGACAGGAGCAGGCATTATCGTCAATGGCCAGGTATTTCTTGGTTATAACCGCAACGTCGGTGAAATCGGCCATATTCAGATTGACCCACTCGGTGATAAATGCCAGTGCGGTAACTTTGGCTGTCTGGAAACTGTTGCCGCCGATCCGGCGATTATTCGCCATGTTAAAGCGCTCCTGGCACAAGGTTACCCAAGCAGCCTGCAAAAACTCGAAGATGTCACTATGCCTGCTATCTGCGAGGCAGCCAATCAGGGTGATGAGCTGGCAACCCAGGCCTTAGTCAAAGTGGGCTACCAGCTAGGTAAAGCCCTGGCGATGACAATTAACCTGTTCAACCCACAGAAAATCGTTGTGGCAGGGAATATCACCTTAGCCAAGGACATTATCTTTCCCGCAATCCGCCGATGTGTTGAAACCCAATCACTGTCAACCTTCCACCAGTCGTTACCTATCGTTGAGTCTCAACTCTATACGCAGCCGACTATTGGTGCATTTTCCATGATCAAACGTGCCATGCTAAATGGCGTTCTGCTGCAGCGCCTGCTGGAAGATTAATTCTACGCCGGGAACCCCTTCCCGGCTGACCTCTCAAAAACCCTGTTTTTTGTAGGGCATGTATCGCCACAGACATGCCCTGTGCTATATTCCCCCATCAATGCAACTAATTGAAATACCAACGCTTATCAATAGTCTGGAAATCACATTTCATGATGGATCTGATTTACATTATCGCCGCGTTTCTCGCCGGCTATCTGGCACTGCGTGCCAAGCTCCCGCCACTAGTTGGATTTTTATTGGCAGGATTTACTTTAAATTCATTCGGTTACGCCTCCACACCTGTTATTGATACACTTGCTGATCTGGGCGTAACCCTTCTGCTTTTTTGCATCGGGCTAAAGCTTGATGTCAGAACCCTGCTACAAAAAGAGGTGTGGGCCGGCGCCACAATACATAACCTGCTCACTACCCTTATCTTTACGCTGGCACTGTTCGGTTTAAAGCAGCTCGGTTTAGGTATCTTTAGCGAGCTAGAGCTAACACAGCTCGCTTTGCTGGGCTTTGCCCTCTCTTTTTCCAGCACAGTATTTGCCATCAAGGCGCTGCAGGAAAAAGGGGAGCTGAACGCAACCTACGGCACTATCGCCATAGGTATTCTCGTCATGCAGGATATTTTCGCGGTTATATTTCTTACGGCATCAACCGGAAAGCTACCAGAGATCACCGCACTGGCCTTATTCGCATTGCCCCTGCTGCGTCCCTCATTGTTTAAGATTATGGATAAAGCCGGTCATGGTGAAATGCTGGTACTGTACGGCATTTTCCTGGCGCTTGTCGCCGGTGCCGGTTTGTTCACTTTTGTTGGCATGAAAGCCGATCTCGGCGCACTGATAATGGGAATGATGCTGGCGGCCCATCCTAAATCCTCTGAGCTGTCCAAATCACTGTTTAACCTCAAAGAGCTTCTGCTGGTTTTCTTCTTCCTCAACATTGGCCTGGCCGAGCCTGCAACGTGGACAGGCTTCTGGCTCGCGATATTGCTGCTGGCCTTATTGCCGTTAAAAGGTTTACTTTACTACCTGGTTTTCCATTGCTTCCATTTTCGGGTACGTACTTCGCTTCTCGGCACTTTAACACTCTTTAACTACAGCGAATTTGGACTGATTGTCGCAGGGCTCGCCTACAGCCTGGGCTGGTTACCGGGAGATTTTCTTGTCGCTATCGCTATCGCCGTGTCGCTCTCTTTCCTGTTATCAGCGCCGCTGAACAGTTTCAGCCATCGTATCTATATGGAAAGTACCCGCTGGCTTAAAGAATTTGAGCCGGACAAGCTCAACAGCAATGACAGGCTGATTGACTTAGGCAATAAACAGATCCTTATTCTGGGCATGGGTCGAATTGGTACCGGAGCTTATGAAGAAATGATCCGCCGCTTTGGTCCGCAAGTCGTCGGTATTGAAAACCGGGAAGAATCTGTGGAAGAACATGCCAAAGAAGGCCGCCACGTCATTCTCGGTGATGCGACCGACCCAGACTTCTGGGCCCGGGTGGTCTCTCGCCATCAGACGCGGTTAATACTACTGGCCATGCCGCACAGCCAGGCAAATGCGTTCGCTCTCGAGCAAATCAGGCAACTTGGCTATAAAGGAAAGATTGCCGCTATCGCCCGCTACGAAGATGAAGAAGCGACCTTAAGAGAGCTGGGCGTCGATGCCGCTTTTAATATCTATCGTGAAGCTGGCAACGGTTTTGCTCGCCATGTCTGCGAGTCGGTGACTACCGACATCAAATCCTTTTAATTGACCCCAAGATTACTGCACGGCAGCGAAAGTTGCCGTTCAGTATTTGGTCCAAAAACCTCCTGATTTAAGATTTCATTCGGTTAAACTCAATTTAATTAAATAATATTCACCAAAGGTGAGTTTATTACATTGATATGGGATTTTTAGTTGCTTTTGTTTGTTGAATACGCAATTTTAACAATCAGAACGAAACAAAAGCTCAGGGATAAAATAATAAACCCTTTTTTAATCGCTTTGTTTCCCAAGTTTAACTTTATGTTGGAGTAGTCAGTATGTGCTCAGTATTCGGGATTTTAGATATAAAAAGTGACCCATCTGCCCTGCGTGAAACCGCGTTGGCAATGTCAAAGAAAATGCGTCACCGTGGTCCAGACTGGTCTGGCATCTATTCGTCAGACAAGGCCATTCTTGTTCATGAGCGTCTGGCCATTGTTGACCTGAACAGCGGCGAGCAGCCACTGTACAACACAGACAAAACCCATGTACTGGCCGTCAATGGCGAAATCTACAACCACAAAGACCTACGTGCTGAACTGGCTGCCGACTACCCGTTTCAGACTGAATCTGACTGCGAAATTATTCTGGCGCTTTACAAAGAGAAAGGCCCTGAATTACTCGACTACCTGAACGGTATCTTCGGATTTATTCTGTATGACGAAGAGCAGGATGCTTACCTGATTGGTCGTGACCACATTGGCATCATCCCTCTCTATCATGGTCATGATGAGCACGGCAACTACTATGTAGCGTCAGAAATGAAAGCTTTGGTGCCAGTGTGTAAAACCATCAGCGAATTCCCTCCGGGTCATTACCTGTGGAGCAAGAAAGGCGAACCGGCTCAGGCACCTGTACGCTATTACAAACGCGACTGGATGGAGTATGACGCGGTTCGTGATGCGAAAACAGACAAAGACAAACTGAAAAAAGCGCTGGAAAACGCAGTGAAGCGCCAGCTGATGACAGACGTGCCTTACGGTGTTCTGCTGTCGGGTGGTCTGGATTCCTCGGTGATTTCAGCAATTACCAAGCAGTTTGCCTCCCGCCGTATTGAAGATGACGAAAAATCTGATGCCTGGTGGCCAACACTGCACTCTTTTGCCGTTGGTCTGGAAGGCGCACCGGATCTGAAAGCCGCGAAAAAAGTGGCCGATCATATCGGCACGGTACACCACGAACTGACTTATACGGTTCAGGAAGGCCTCGACGCGATTCGTGATGTGATTTATCACATTGAGACCTACGATGTCACAACGATTCGCGCCTCCACACCTATGTATCTGATGTCACGTAAAATCCGCGCCATGGGTATCAAAATGGTACTGTCTGGCGAAGGGGCTGATGAAGTCTTCGGGGGTTACCTGTATTTCCACAAAGCGCCTAACACGCAGGAATTCCATGAAGAGACAGTGCGTAAGCTGCTGGCTCTGAACATGTTCGACTGTGCACGTGCCAACAAATCCATGGCGGCCTGGGGGATTGAAGCGCGTGTGCCATTCCTGGATAAAGAGTTCCTGGAAGTCGCTATGAGCATCAACCCGCAGGATAAGATGTGCGGCAACGGCAAAATGGAAAAGCACATTATCCGTGAGTGCTTTGGTGACATGCTGCCTGAATCTGTGGCATGGCGTCAGAAAGAGCAGTTCTCTGACGGTGTTGGTTACAACTGGATCGACACGCTGAAAGAAGTCGCCGCAGAGAAAGTGACGGATCAGCAGCTGGAAACTGCCCGTTTCCGCTTCCCTTACAACACACCAACCTCCAAAGAAGCCTACGTCTATCGTGAAATCTTTGAAGAGTTGTTCCCGCTGGAAGATGCCGCTAAATGTGTGCCGGGTGGCCCGTCTATCGCCTGCTCCAGTGCCAAAGCCATTGAATGGGATGAGAGCTTTAAAAACAGTGCTGACCCATCTGGTCGTGCGGTTGCTGCCGTCCACAACGAAGCCTATCAGAAGGCTTAATTACCGAGCGTTACTCCATCCAAGAGCGCGTCCGCCTTTGCCTGCCTTATCTCCGCACGCAAAGGCAACAAAAAGGGGCCAGGAAGGCCCCTTTCCCCTTTTTATCACCCGCACGTCCCCCGTCAGATCATGTCTGTCCACACTGTATCTGTTACAACGGTGCCCACAAGCTAACAGCGGCATGACGGCCTGATGCGCAGGCAGCAAAGCGCTGAAAGCTGGATAGCACAAATAAAAAAGGAGCCAAAGGCTCCTTTTTTATTTGTCGATTAACCGTAGAACAGCGTGCTACGATTATACGTCGTAGGTTGTGGAGGCAGTATCGCCACCAGTGCCCGTCCAGTTAGTATGGAAATACTGACCGCGTGGCTGGTCGATACGCTCATAGGTGTGCGCACCAAAGTAGTCACGCTGTGCCTGAATCATATTTGCCGGCAGACGCGCAGTGGTGTAGCCATCCAGGAAGGTCAGTGCAGATGTCAGACACGGCATTGGCAGACCAATTTCCAGTGACTTAGCTGCCACTTTACGCCATGCTTTCATGCCGTTTTCCAGGATTGCTTTGAAGTATGGATCCGAGCCCAGGAACGCCAGTGAAGGATCCGCTTCAAATGCATCACGAATGTTGCCCAGGAAAGCTGAACGAATGATACAGCCACCGCGCCACATCAGAGCAACGTTACCGTAGTTCAGATTCCAGCCATTGTCGTCAGACGCCTGACGCATCAGCATAAAGCCTTGTGCATAAGAGATAATCTTAGAGGCCAGCAGTGCGTGACGTACTGCGTCCAGCCACTCTGCTTTGTCGCCTTCAACAGCTTCGACTGTTTTGCCAAACAGCTTCTCTGCCTCTTCACGCTGACCTTTCAGCGAAGACAGGCAGCGGGCAAACACAGATTCAGTGATCAGTGTCAGCGGAATGCCCATGTCCAGCGCATTGATGCCTGTCCATTTACCCGTGCCTTTCTGGCCGGCCGAGTCCATGATTTTCTCAACCAGTGGCTCACCATCTTCATCACGGTAGGCCAGAATATCAGCAGTGATTTCGATCAGGTAGCTGTTCAGCTCAGTCTCATTCCAGTCACGGAACGTCTGTTCCATTTCTTCGTGGGTCATACCCAGACCGGTTTTCATGAAGTGATACGCTTCGCTGATCAGCTGCATATCACCGTATTCGATACCGTTGTGAACCATTTTTACAAAGTGACCGGCACCTGACTCGCCAACCCAGTCGCAGCAAGGCTCGCCCTGCTCAGTTTTAGCCGCAATCGCCTGGAAAATCGGCTTCACGAATGGCCATGCTTCCGCATCGCCACCAGGCATGATAGAAGGTCCGAAACGTGCGCCTTCTTCACCACCGGAGACACCCGCACCGATGAAACGCAGACCTTTGTCTTTCAGGTAATCCACACGGCGGATGCTGTCTGGGTAGTTAGAGTTACCACCATCAATAATGATGTCGCCTTTGTCCAGCAGCGGGATCAGTTGCTCGATAAAACTGTCGACCACATCACCGGCACGTACCATCAGCATGATTTTGCGAGGGGCTTCCAGCTTGTCTACCAGCTCCTGCAGGCTGTAAGCGCCCTGAATCTTAGTGCCTTTAGCCGGGCCATTCAGAAATTCGTCGACTTTGGCAGCTGTACGGTTATGCGCAACGACCTTAAAACCGTGGTCATCCATGTTCAGGATCAGGTTCTGGCCCATAACGGCAAGGCCGATTACACCAATATCACCTTTCATTTATTTATTCTCCAATCGCTAACTTACTGGCTGCTAGTGCATCCAAATACCATTCGGTCTTACCCTGGCGAGCCTGAATTTTGGCGGCCGGGTAAGGCAGGCTATCGGCTGGCTGAGAGTGGATTTCTGCCACAATCTCGGTTTTACCCGCACCGATAACCAGATAAGAAATTCGTTTTGCCGCTTCCAGCAGACGGGCTGATTTGCTGACACGCAACTGACCGCTTTGCGGATGAGGCGCAACCAGGCTTAAACCGGGTTCATCATAGTCAGTCTGTCCCGGGAAAAGAGACGCAGTATGACCATCGTCGCCGACACCCAGTAAAATCCAGTCAAAAACAGGTAATCCGTTTTCAGCCGGAATCACCGCTGCCATTTCTTCAGCGAAACGCTTGGCTTCGGCCTGAGGCTGATCTTCACCACGGATGCGGTGGATATTGGCTACCGGGATTGCAACGTGATCAAACAACAGAGCCTGGGCACATCCATAGTTACTTTCTGCATCATCCGGTGCAACGCAACGCTCGTCGCCCCACCAGAAATGCAGATTCTGCCAGTTAACACCTTCGGCATACGGTGCCTGGGCCAAAGCGGCAAACAACTGTTTAGGTGTGCTACCACCTGACAGCGAAATATGCACAGGCTTATCTTGCTGGCTGATAGCCATCATGTCGTCAGCCAGGCTCTTAACCACGGCTTGCGCATCAGCATGAATTTTAAGATCAGTCATAATTATAACTCGCAGTATTCGGTATCAGTCAGGTTTGAACACGGGAAGCGCCACTGGCGATTATCTCTGGCCAGCAGTTCATCGGCTTCTTTCGGCCCCCAGGTACCACAAGCATAACCAAACAGGGCATGCGGATCCTGATTGAATGACAGAATCGGCTGAACATAACGCCAGCAAGCCTCAACCGCATCGCTTCGTGCAAACAAGGTTGAGTCACCGGCCATGGCATCCAGCAGCAAACGCTCGTAGGCTGTCAGCACATTGCTGTCAACCAGTTCGTCATAACGGAAATCCATCGCCACTTCCTGGGTTTTGAATCCTGCGCCCGGACGTTTCAGAGCAAAGTTCATCAAAATGCCTTCATCAGGCTGGATACGCAGAACCAGCTTGTTATCGGGCGCATCTTTACCAAATACAGGGTGCGGCGTTTTCTTGAAGTGAATAACCACTTCGGTGACACGCGTTGGCAGACGTTTACCGGTTCGGATGTAAAACGGTACACCGTTCCAGCGCCAGTTATTGATAAAGGCTTTCAGGCCGACATAAGTTTCGGTACGGGAATCTTCAGCAACGCCTGGCTCTTCACGATAACCGGCAAGCTCTTTACCACGTAATTCAGAGGCTGTGTATTGCCCCAGAACCAGGTTCTTACGCAAGTCTTCTTCAGACAGTGGCTGCAGGCTATTGAGCACTTTGGCCACTTCATCACGCATTACGTTGCCATTGATAGCCGATGGCGGCTCCATAGCAACCATGGCCAAAACCTGCAGCAGATGGTTCTGTAGCATGTCGCGAACCGCACCTGCGTTTTCGTAATAGCCACCGCGTTCTTCCACACCCAGGAATTCCGCTGCGGTAATCTCAACGTAGTCTATAAAGTTACGGTTCCACAATGGCTCAAACATACCGTTAGCAAAGCGAAATACCAGCAGGTTCTGAACCGTTTCTTTGCCCAGGTAATGGTCAATACGGAAAATCTGGCTTTCTTTGAAGTGCTTGTGCAGTTTCTTATCCAGTTCCTGAGCGGTTTCCAAATCGTAGCCAAACGGCTTCTCGATGATCAGTCGTTTCCAGCCGGTGCTTTCATCATTCAGACCATGGGCAGCCAGACTGGCCGGGATCACATCATATAAGCTGGGGGGAGTGGCGAGATAGAATAGAGTGTTACGAGGAGCAACAGACTGAGTGGCTTTTTCTTCCAGTCGCTGTTGCAACTTACCATAGTCATCACAATCTAACGTGTTGATGGCCTGATATCCAACATGCTGACAAAATGCAGCCAACTTCTCGGGATCCGTCTTCTCGGTTTTGACCAGAGAAGCCCGGACTTTTTCTCTGTATTCCTCATCACTGTTTGCAGTACGGCTTACGCCAAGGATAGAGAAATCAGAAGGTAGCATCTGATTAACATACAGATGATACAGCGCTGGGATAAGCTTACGATACGTTAAATCGCCTGAGGCACCAAAAATAACAATATCGCTGTTTTCAGGTATGACCATGTTCTTTATCTTTCCCTAACAGGTATACAAGTTTGACGGGTCTAATTCCGGCAAAGCATAACATTCAGAACGACAATGTGCTGATGTCCTGGCCTCTCAATTTGATAGGTTATACCTATCAAAAAGTGGGGTTCCCCAAGATGGAGCACACTATATCTGCATTTGTCACAAAGTTACATCCCGCTAATTCTATCAACTGACATAAAAACTGAAACATGAAGGCCGGATAAAATATCTCACTGCCCGCCCATTTTCAGGTAGCCACCTTAGCTTTGTCGAATGACTTGAGCTGAAATTACATGAAAAGCATAAAAAAACGCCGCGAAGTTGAGCAAAAATCAAAATCTAAATATTTTACCTTCTGAAAAAAAATCATGGCAAGCAGGCCAATACTGCACACTTTTCGCGTCGCGTCTTTAGTGCAAAATCATCCTCACCGGCCAGTTTTCATCACGACATGCTGAGCGCCTTATTTGGTAGGCTTTCTGAAAGTAATTAACAAAACCTATCAAACGAAATCGTTTGCCTGAATATAACCGTGACTCTACACCCAGAATCATGCCGATCTTACCAAGGCTGAAAAACAAAAAACCGCCAAAATGGCGGTTTTTTACAAACATGAAAGCCTGTGCTTTTCATCGGAATCGGGGATATCAACGTTCCCAATACGCCTCTTCCAGACTGTCTTCCCGCTCGGGTAATCCTCGTGACAAACGCGGAGAGTGCTGAGCCAGCACTTCGTAACTGACGCGATTCGAATACAGGCAGATTTGAGAAAACGATGAATAGGCCAGGAAATCGTAGCTGTGCTTACTGGATTTCGGCACGTTTTCTTTATGGTAACGGTTCGCTGCCATATCGTGCAGTAGCGCGGACAGTGCGCCGTCCCCGGCACCATTGGTATTTTTAATGCGCTCCGGCCCACCCATATAAGGGGCAATGTGCGAATAAACCCGAAGAGGCGTTTCGCAATCGGCTTTGGTCATCGGACGACTAAACTCGTAGCGGTTAAACTCAGGAATCTCACCAGGCAGCAGCGGCAGACTGGTCGTTCGCTTAGTGCTCTCTTCCGTATAACCTGCTGTGTACAAACCTACAGGACCCGCGGTACACAACACAAAATCAACCCAATCCAGGGCTTTATCAGAAGCCAGTAATGGATCGGAAAATCCTGTCAGTGCTTCGGCTTCGTCTTCATTCATAGCAACAACCGTGACATGCTCACGCAGGAAATCGCGCCACCATTGCGGATCATCCGCAATCACAAACTTGGTACCCAATGTCAGTACAACCGGCACATCGTATTTCTTGGCATACTGAATGGCACGCATGGTGGCTTCCGGCATTGGATCGCCCTCTTTGCAACGCACCAGGTATGCCGTCAGCACCAGCGCAGAAGCACGCTCAAAGATCGACTCCGGAATGCTGTCTGGTTCCAGCTGGTTCATCCGGCCTTCGTTAATGGCAAACGTCCGCTCACCATCAGGCGTGATCAAGGCGAAGCAGCGGCCAATCGGCCCGTTCACCGGCTGAAGGTTATTCAGATCCATACGGCTGGATGTATTGACCAGGTACCGGTATGCATAACTGCCAATCTGGATATCCTGGCTCATCACGCCCAGAAGCACGGATTTATCATCCGCCAGTACCGAATAGTTGTGCAGCGTATTTCCTATCGTTCCACCCGCGAACTCATGACGAATCAGGTCTTTTTCTTTCAATTCACGATAAAGTGCTTCTGCTGCCTCTTCGGCGATAACCAAAGAGTGTCCTTTGCTCAGCGCATAGCGACTCAGAAACTCATCATCGACACACGCTTCAATATCCACCAGCGTTTGGTCTATGCCAACGACATGCGTACGCGCAAGCGGTTTGCTGCTGGCCTGAGTCAGAAGCGGATCTCGGGCATGGACGGGAAAATAGTGTTTTGATTTACGTTGACCAGGAAATTTCATGATATCGCGCTGCCGGGTAGAAAAAACTTGCGGATGATATCACAAAATATAGTTCAGTGAAGAAATGGCCCAAACAATAAGTGCGAGCCAGATCATGATATATGTAGAAGTTAAGAAAAGGTTACCAGCCCTGGGTATGCTGCCGGATCAGGGTTTCCATCATAGCAATATGGGTGCTGTTATCATTGAGGCAGGGGATCAGGTTGAAGGTTTCACCTCCGGCATTGATAAAGGCATCTTTACAGCCCTCTGCGATTTCTTCGATGGTTTCCAGACAATCGACTGAAAACGCAGGACAAATCACATCCAGCCGTTTAACCCCTTTTTTTGCCAGTTCAATAATCGTTGGCTCGGTATAGGGCTTCAGCCATTCTTCACGACCAAAAATTGACTGATAGCTCATGCTCATCTTTTCTCTTGGCATCGCCAGCGCTTCCGCCAGAAGTGCCGTTGTCTGGTTACAGTGCTCGGGATAAGGATCGCCCAGATCAGCGTAACGTTTTGGAATTCCATGGTACGAGCACAACAAGTAGTCAGGCTCTCCATGCTCGGCCCAGACATTAGTGACCGATTCAGCAAGCGCCGAAATATAGCCAGGGTGGTCCTGGTACTGATTGATAAACCTGAGCTCTGGCAGATAATCTGTTTGTTGAAGGCTGCGCGCCACTTTATCAAACACAGCAGCGGTAGTCGTGCGCGAATACTGTGGATAGAGCGGTAAGACAATCACCTTTCGGCAACCCTGATCATTGAGCATCGACAAGGCTGACTGAATACTGGGGTTACCGTACGTCATACCGAGTGCAACCGGTATGTTCAGCCTTTCTTCCAGCGCGTCGCGTTGTCGCTGCGAATAGACCATCAGCGGCGAGCCTTCCTCAAGCCAAATCGACTGATACAGTTTCGCAACCTTAGGAGAACGGATAGGAAGAATTGCCCCGTACAACGCCGGTCGCCATAGCCATTTAGACAGATCGACAACACGGGGGTCACTCAAAAATTCACCCAGAAAACGCTTTACAGCCGCTGGGGTTGCTTCATCCGGTGTACCCAGATTGACCAAGAGTACGCCAATGCCTTTATTCTCCATCATCACCTGCAGTTCATCTTGTTATTCAATGACAGTGATAGTGTACCATTAAGCGGTTGATTTGCCCTGGGTATCGCAGTCTTCAGCATAAAAAAAGCGGAAGGCTGTTAACCTCCCGCTTTTTGACCATACAGTCTGCTAACCCGATTCGGTTAATCGCATTGACTGTGGAACATCACTGATATTCGATTAAGCTAAAGCTTTTGCCAGCTCTGCACTGACATCAGCCACTGGCTGTGTACCATCAATTTTGATGTAGGTAGTGTTGCCAGCATCTGCTTCTTTGCTGTAATAGCTGATCAGCGGAGCAGTTTGATTATGGTATACACCCAGACGTGCACGAACTGTTTCTTCTTTGTCATCTTCACGGATAACCAGTTCTTCGCCAGTGACGTCATCTTTACCTTCCACTTTCGGCGGATTGTAAACGGCATGATAAGTACGGCCTGACGCCAAATGTACACGGCGGCCCGCCATACGTTCGACAATTACGCTGTCTGGAACGTCAAATTCAATGACGTAATCCACTGCCACGCCAACTTCTTTCAGGCCATCAGCCTGAGGAATAGTGCGTGGGAAACCGTCCAGCAGGAAGCCTTTTGCACAGTCGTCTTCAGCAATACGCTCTTTGACCAGACCCAGAATAATATCGTCAGACACCAACTGACCTGCGTCAATCACGGCTTTCGCTTGTTTACCCAGCTCAGTACCCGCTTTGATTGCCGCACGCAGCATATCACCCGTCGAAATCTGAGGAATACCAAATTTCTCCATGATGAATTGTGCCTGTGTGCCTTTACCTGCACCTGGAGCGCCCAGAAGAATGATGCGCATCTTGATCCCCTTTTCTAGTAATTAGCCGGAGTTTTTGGAAAGTCAGAAAAATACACTGATTAGACCATACTCGCAAGTCCGCGTCCCTGGAAGCTAAACGATTACATTCTTTATCAGCATACTCTTTGAAGCAAAACGGGCGCAGATTGCCTCTGCGCCCGTGGTTTATTATGGCTGCGCCAACAGTTTATTGACTGCCGCCAGGAACTGGGATGGATCTTCCATCGAACCCCGTTCAGCAAGCATCGCCTGCCCCAGTAACATCTCAACCCAGCGGCCAAATGCATCTTCGTCTGCTTCATCGGCCATACGATTCACTACCGGGTGTTTCGGATTCAGCTCAAAAATGTACTTCACTTCCGGCGCTTCGTGACCAGCCGCAGCCAGCAGTTTCGCCATCTGTGTTCCCATTTCATTTTCATCCGTCACCACCACAGCCGGTGTATCCTGCAGCTTGAACGTTGCCCGGACATCTTGCACACGATCACCCAAATAGGCTTTGGTGCGCTCGATAACCGAAGCAAATTCTTCTTTTGTCTGCTGCTGCGCTTCTTTCTCTTCTTCGTTTTCAAACTTAGAAAGATCCAGACCGGCCTTGGTAATTGACTGGAACGGCTTACCGTCAAATTCCGGCAGATGACCCATCAGCCATTCATCAATGCGGTCGTGCATAAGCACCACTTCCAGGCCTTTGGCACGGAACTGCTCCAGGTGCGGGCTGTTTTTCGCCGCCTTGAAACTGTCTGCGGTAATATAATAAATCTTTTCCTGACCTTCTTTCATCCGGCTGACGTAATCTGCCAGAGAAACGCTTTGTTCAGACGTATCGTTATGGGTTGAACTGAAACGCAGCAACCCGGCAATTTTCTCGCGGTTGGCAAAATCTTCCGCCACACCTTCTTTCAGCACTTGGCCGAACTCTTGCCAGAACGATGCATACTCATCTTTCTTCGCCAGTTTTTCCAGCATGGACAAGGCACGCTTGGTACAGGCTTTGCGCAGCGCCTGAGTCACCTTGTTGTCCTGCAGAATTTCACGGGACACATTTAACGGCAGATCATTCGAGTCAATCAGACCGCGCATAAAGCGCAGGTACATCGGCATGAACTGCTCGGCATCGTCCATGATAAACACACGCTGAACATACAGTTTCAGGCCGTGCTTGCTGTCGCGGTTATACAGGTCAAACGGCGCTTTGGACGGAATATACAGCAGACTGGTGTAGTCTTGCTGGCCTTCCACACGGTTATGGCTCCAGCTCAGTGGCTCAGCAAAGTCATGGGAGACGTGTTTGTAGAATTCTTTGTACTCATCATCTGAAATATCAGATTTACTGCGGGTCCATAACGCCTGTGCTTTATTGACCTGCTCCCACTTTTTACCGGTCTCCTTGCCTTCCTCATCGTGCTCAGCCGTTTCCATCAGCACAGGAATGCCAATGTGGTCTGAATATTTACTGATGATATTGCGCAGGCGGTACTCGCTGAGGAATTCTTTTTCTTCTTCACGCAAATGAAGAATGATCTCGGTACCACGGCCTGTTTTCTCGATGTCCTCAACCGTATAGTCGCCTTCACCGGTTGAGTGCCAGCTTACCGCCTGCTCGACGGCCGCACCGGCGGCACGGGTCTTGACAGTCACTGCATCGGCAACAATAAACGAAGAATAGAAGCCGACGCCAAACTGACCAATCAACTGAGAATCTTTGCTCTGATCTTCACTCAGCTTCGAGAAAAAGTCTTTAGTACCGGACTTGGCAATAGTCCCCAGGTGCTCGATCACCTCATCGCGGGTCATACCGATACCATTGTCACTGATAGTGACAGTGCCCGCTTTTTCATCAAACGACAAACGCACTGCCAGCTCGCCATCGTTTTCATACAGCTCAGGAGATGAAAGGGCACGAAACCTCAGTTTGTCAGCCGCATCAGAAGCATTGGAAATCAGCTCCCGTAAAAATATCTCTTTATTTGAGTACAATGAGTGGATCATTAAGTGAAGCAATTGCTTCACTTCTGACTGAAAACCACGTGTTTCTTTATTTTTCTCTAAAGTTTGCTCGCTCATTTGAACTCCGTAATCCAGGTTTACCTCATTACTGATACCTAGATATGGTCAGTTCAACTTAAATCAAGCCTTAGCGTGAAAAAATCTAAGATTGCCCTCAAGTCAGCATCTTAGCTATTCAATGAATGATCGGACGACTATTATATACGAGTCACAAGTCACCAAAAGGCTGGTAATGGATCATACGCATTGTAAATTTCTGATTGGCAACAGATTTACTTTCTCCCCCCAACACAATAGCCTGGCTGACAATCTTCAGCCGGAAGAAACCATTTATTTAGGTATCAATGAAAGCCGGGCATTGCATTTGCTGCTGGATGAACCGGGCACCATAATCTCCCGTCAGCGTATGCATGATTTTATCTGGCGCGAGCAAGGGTTTGAGGTGGATGACTCGAGCCTGACTCAATCGATTTCAACCTTGCGTAAGTACCTGCAGGACTCAACCCGCTCGCCAGCCTTTATCAAGACGATACCCAAGCGCGGTTATCAGATGATAGCCAGTGTCGATCGTATTGACGCAGCCCCTGCCCCTCCAGCCGATATCCCCAATGGTGTACAGACTGATAACAATGATGGCTTCATTGATTCGCCCAAACCATTTCCGGTATCTGCAAGCCTGGCTGAGGATGCACCTGACACAACGTGTATACAGCCAGCGACACAGATAACGCACGCCCCGGCAACACGCCGGTTTTTCCAGCCCAGGTACATGTTCAGCGCCCTGGCAACCTTCATACTGTGTATTGTATTACCACTCTGGGCATACCTGGCACCCCCACCTTCATCGAGCGCCTTCTATAAAGCCTTTATGATCAATGATATTCCCGTGCTGATCCCCAGTGAGGTTGAGGTTACCGGGGAATGGCGTCCACTCATCAGGCAATGTGTCTCCGCCCATATGCTGAGCAGTGACCACAAGCCGTCAGCGGCTCCGGCCAAAATCATTGTCACAGGCGGGGCACATAATCAGCTGTGGATTAATCTGATTTATACGCCGGCTGATTACCGGAAAAATATGACACTGACGATAGTGACACTTGACAGAGAAAGGGATCTGCCATGTTCAGTACACTAACCCAGCCGGGCAAAACGCACAGATATTACTTGTTTATCATCATTGCATTAACAAGCCTGGTGACCCTGGGCAGCCTTTACTATTTCTTCAGCAGTGACCATAAGATTTCCCGTTTTCTTACTTCGTATAACTGGCAGTCTTACGCGGTCACAGATGTGGCTTCAACAGAGGTGCCCGGGCTCGAAATTCTTAAAAAGGTTATTGAAACCAGCCATATTGTCTATATGCCTAACCAGTCATATTCCCGGGTAACCCGGGTGACTCTGATTAATGAGGAGCAGGGCCAGCTTCACCTGACGATTACTGAATATGGCCGGTGGGAAGTCAGTGGTGGTTATCTGCAGATTCGGCCGACGCACTTTAATGAGCTGAAAACAGGTAATGAAAGCGCATTCAGCAACAAGCAGATTACCGCTATCAACCAGTATTTTCAGCTCAATGCGGAACAAAGTAACCGGATTGATATCATGAGTGAAAAAGCCGTGCTGTTAACCGGACTGAATACCCGATCTCAGGTGCTGAACGCCAACCTTTAACGAAAAAAACCGACGGTAATCGTCGGTTATTCATAACAGGTCAAGAATATGGCAAAGCGGCTTTAATACAGTTTCTGCCGGCCTGCCAGAGAATGCGACAGTGTTGTCCCATCCACCAGCTCCAGCTCACCACCCACAGGTACACCATGTGCAATCCGGGTCGCAGGTACCTGATAAGCCTGACAAAGCTCGGCAATGAAATGCGCAGTAGCCTCACCTTCAACCGTGGGATTGGTGGCCAGGATCAGCTCGGCAATGTGTTCATTTTGCAAACGGTATTCCAGCACATCTAACCCGATATCGCTCGGACCGATGCCATCTAATGGCGACAGGTGTCCCATCAGAACAAAATATCGGCCTGAAAACTGACCTGTCGCTTCAACGGCCATAATATCTGCCGGACTTTCCACCACACAAATCTGGCCATTTTCCAGACGACGGGGATTTTCGCAGATAGCACACACGTCTTCTTCAGTGAAGGTACGGCAATCGCGGCAATGGCCGATTTCGGTCATGGCTTTCCCCAGCACATCAGCCAACTGCAACCCACCCTGACGGTTGCGTTGCAACAGGCTGAAAGCCATACGCTGCGCTGATTTTGGCCCAACACCGGGCAGGCAGCGCAGCGCGTCCATCAACTGCTCAAGTAACGGACTGGTACGCATTGATTAGAATGGCATCTTGAAGCCAGCAGGCAAGTTCATGCCGCCGGTAACACTGGCCATTTTTTCTTTCTGCGCTTCTTCAATACGACGTGCCGCATCGTTAAAAGCAGCCGCAATCAGATCTTCCAGCATTTCTTTATCGTCTTCCATCAAGCTGTCATCCAGCTCAACACGACGAACGCTGTGACCGCCGGTCAGGGTTACTTTTACCATGCCGGCACCCGCTTCACCTGTCACTTCCATGTTGGCGATTTCTTCCTGCATTTGCTGCATACGCTCTTGCATCTGCTGCGCCTGCTTCATCATGTTCGCCATACCACCTTTACCAAACATATCTTCTCTCTCTATCGGTCTGGTTAATTTATAAGGGTCTTACGCTCTCTTCATCAAGTACAGCACTGAATCGCTGACAGATGAAAGTCACGTGAGGATCCTGCTGCAGACTTGTCTTAGCCTGATCCAGTTTCTGTTGATAAATGTATTCCCGCCATTCCAGGGGAGTACGTCCATTATCACCAGGCTTGATGTGTAATTCTATCTCTTGTCCCAGTATCTCAGCCAGTGCTGTGCTTAACTGAGCCCTGGCTTTTTGTGTATCCAGATGCTGCTGAGACGGACGCAGATACAAAGTCAGGTCACTACCCTGCTGCTCCATCGCAGAATTTAATGCTAATTGCTGTACCAAACGATCGGTATTTAACCGGGTCACCAGTTCTGACCAACTATCCTGCTTTGCCGCTTCACTGACAAGCAGTTCCGCCATTTCAGGTGTTTTTTCGTGCTCCAGCGCTTGCTTCAGATCGGTGGGCGCGATCGCCTCCGGCAATTGCGTGTCAGGCTCGGGCTGACTCGTCGGCTGCCACTGATAATCCTCAGCTTTGGCTGGCTCAACTGGCTGTTGCTGAGCGACCGGCGACACGTGATTTGCGCCTGCTGGCTGAGAACGGCGACCAGCATGCTGGCTCGTGATCCGTTCCAGCACACTGGAAGCAGGTTTCTTCACCGACGCCGGCTCAGTCTTTTTGGGCTCGGCAGCTTCCTGGCCTCGCCGGCTCTGGCTGCGCAAGCGATTTCTTGCCGCCAGTAGCCCGGACGCCGGTGATGCAGCCTGTGTCATTGCCGCTGACTGCGGCGGGTTGTGCTCAGCCGGCTGCGCTTGCATTACAGGCCGAGGTGCCGTTTGCGGCTCAGGGGCATGATCAGGCGCCATTGCTGGCTCACGAACTGATGCAGGATCGTGAACTGTTGCAGGATCGTGAACTGTTGCTGTCTCGGAAGCCGCTACAGGCTGCGAAGGTGAGTCACCTTCAGATACAGGCCTTACCGCTTCTGACTGCACTGCCGGTCGAACCGCTGAAGTGTCCGGAGGTGCAGTTCTTGGCTGAGATGCAGCCGGACGACCAGCTGGTACTGATGCCGGTACAGGAACCGCCTGAGGAGTTAATGCGCCCGCCGCGACAGGACGGAATGCCAGCATACGCAACAGCACCATTTCCAGTCCTGTACGGCCATCCGGTGCCAAAGGTAAATCCTGCCGGCCCTGCAATGCGATCTGGTAGTGCAGCTGCACATCCTGCGGCGACATTGATTTGGCCAGCAGAACGATTCTGTCGGCATCAGGTGCGGACAGATCCAGCGCGGCAGGTAACACCTGATACATAGCCACACGATGAAGCTGCGCGGCTAATTCACTCAGCAGGCTATCCCACTCCACACCAACAGTGGCCAGCTCTGCCAGGCAAGCCATTGCAGGCTCGACCTGGCCCTGAGCCATTGCTTCCAGCAGATACAGCGCCTGCTCTGTATTGAGCGTACCGAGCATAGCCGCAACTGAGTCTGACTGTACCTGGCCGTTACCCAGAGCAATCGCCTGATCGGTGAGGCTGAGTGCATCTCGCATGCTGCCTTCTGCAGCACGTGCCAGCAGACTCAGCGCTTTGCTGTCGAAGGTGACACTTTCTTCGGTCAGGACATGGCTCAGCTGTTGCTGTATCTGGGCATTATCCAGATGTTTGAGGTGAAACTGCAGGCAACGGGACAGAATCGTGGCGGGCAGTTTTTGAGGATCTGTGGTCGCCAAAATGAATTTTACGTGCTCTGGCGGCTCTTCCAGCGTTTTCAGCAAGGCGTTAAAACTGTGACGAGACAGCATATGCACTTCATCGATCAAATAGATCTTGAAGCGCCCTCGCGCCGGTTTGTACTGTACGTTATCCAGCAGTTCCCGGGTATCTTCGACCTTTGTTCTGGAGGCGGCATCTATTTCCAGCAGATCAACAAAACGTCCCTGCTCAATTTCCAGACAAGTATGGCACTTGCCACAGGGGGATGCTGTGATGCCCTGTTCACAGTTGAGCCCTTTGGCAAACAGGCGGGCAATGGTTGTTTTCCCCACGCCACGGGTACCACTGAACAGGTAAGCATGATGAAGTCGGTTATGTGTCAGCGCATTGGTCAGGGCTGTCAGGACATGGGATTGGCCTACCACATCATCAAAACGATGCGGCCGCCATTTCCGAGCCAGAACCTGGTAACTCATGGTGATAAATCCTACAGAATCCGATCAATCAGTGACGGTGATCCGCCAGACTGAATCCAGTCGACCATGCTAGCACAGGGAGTGAAAAGGCGCGAGAGAACTCAAGGGGATGTTTCCTTTCCAGATTGTTACTGACAACATTTTAACCTGAAAATCCACATCCCCCAGATTTAAACAGAACGGGGCAATCAATGACCGTCAAAGTCGCAGATACTAAAGACATTGAGGCCAATATTACGCAACCGCTGCTGACCACCAATCTCAGGCAGGTTAATGACAAAAGCCGCATCTTCCACAATACCGCCCAAACGGCGAACCAGTTTCGTGGTAGCTTCAATGGTGCCGCCGGTTGCCAGCAGATCATCGACCAGCAATACTTTATCGCCTTCAACAATGGCATCTACATGGATTTCCAGCGTGTCCTGGCCATATTCAAGCTCATAACTTTCGCTGATCACATTGCGCGGTAATTTACCCGGCTTGCGTACCGGCACAAAACCGACACCCAGCGCCAGCGCCAGCGGGGCACCAAACAGAAACCCCCGAGCCTCGGTCCCAACGACCTTTGTTATCCCTTTGTCACTGAACTGCTGAAGCAAAACTTGCATCGTTGCACCGTACGCGGCCGGGTCTTCCATCAGGCTGGTAACATCGCGAAACAGTATGCCTGGCTTAGGATAATCCGGAATCGTTTTGATGCTGTTTTTGATCAAACTGAAATCGTCTTGGACAAGGGTATCTTGGCTCATAGTCTTTTCCACCGGCTGCATAATTACAGCAGTTTGTTTAGGTATTTGACGCCTGTTATCAGGCAGTTTAGGCGCAAATAGTAGTGATTTTTACGGTAAGGGGCAACTTTCACTCTGAAATGTAAGAGCTCACAGGGGTTAACGGCTTTCACCACGTCCGGAACATTGCGTTTCCCTGACAGGTAAACGGTTAAACCAAATCAGCAGAACGATAGCAATTACAAACAGTAAAACTTTGACCCAAGAGACAGGCACGATGAAGATAGATAAAGCGAAACTGAGGGTTATGGTCAGATTGGCACGCCGTTTGACTGCCCGGCTGATGGCATGATGCTGATGCCAGTTATCCAGTACGGGACCCAGCTTAGGATGACTGTGTAACCAGGCGTGTATTCTGGGGGAGCCACGCATGAAACAGGCGCTGGCTAACAATAAAAAGACAGTGGTAGGTAAAAGAGGAAGGAAAATGCCCAACACGCCTAAGATTACGAAACACCAGCCGGAAACCAGCAACAGGGTTCGCCAGATCAGTTGTTTCACATTCCCTCTCTTTTACTTTCAGCCTGTTTCAGGCTTTCCGCTACTGACGGATTAATTGCTCAGAATACCCAGCCAGGTCAGGCTTGCAGGTAATGTCGGCAGCAGCATAGCAATCAGAAAACCGATAAAGTAATTAAGATTATACGGTTCTTTGAAATCATGTTCCATTGTATCTTCCTTTTCCAAAATTTAACGTACTGAAAAATAGAAAAAAGTGGCAAAGTGGCCACATAAAAACAGCAAGGAACTATAAAGCATTCTATTGACAACAAAAACCGACAAAAAGAAGGGTTATTCTGCTGTTGCTTTGACATAAGTCAGTATTGGCGTGACGTTTAGGCATACACTGTGACTCAGTTTACCTAGGAGTCTCTCTATGAATAGTGATTACCTGCAACAGCAGTCCACTCGACTGGAGCAAGAATATGAGGCACTTTCAGTGGAACTCTATTCAGCGCTGAATGCTATTCGTGCTGACAGCACAGAAAAAAAACAGCCCGAAAAAACCATCAATGAATTGCTGACGCTGGCAACGCATAGCACCGAACCGGCACTGGGACGCAAAGCACGGCGCCTGGAAGCCATTGATGCCGCATTATGTGCAATACGGTTAGATTTGTACGGCATTTGTACCGACTGCGAAGAGCCGATTGATACAACCACCCTTGAGCAGGACCCCGCGCAGCCCCGCTGCCATCAGTGCCAGTCACACAGTAAATACCACCATCAGCGCTCATAACCTGCCCTCACCTGATAGTGGTATTGTCCCTAGCGTTTCGCCTTTATGGCTGGTTAGCCATCCATGCCTTGAAGGCGGCTTTCTCTTCGGGTTTCGCTTTGCTGTACCACAACTTAAGCTGCGCCAGCGAATCACCGGTAATTTCCACTTTGCCGTCTTGCCCGACTTCCACAGCCGCTTGCTGCAAATCAACGGCATAACCCTGCTCAAAGGTGATAGCGTGCTGCCGGTTGTACTCAGACACCAAGGCTTCCATATCACTGAATGCCGCGACGCCATCGCCCTGCAATTCAACAAAAGGTAAAACACGCTTGCTGCCATCGGCCAGCACCAGCGTCCATTCAGGGCCACGCTGGAAATAAGCCTGAGCCTGACTGAGAGCAACCATGGCAGGCAGTTCAATACGGGCATCCTGCGCCGGCATAGTTAACTCAAATAAATAAGGCCGGGTAGTATAAATGGTGTTCTTGCTGCCGTTTTTCAGTTCGGCATCGTAGCGCAAGACTACCTGATGCTTACCCGCAGGCAGCTCTACCTCTGTCGCACGTGACCACAGCGATGTGCTCACTTCTTTACCATCTACCACCAACAACTCAATACCATTGCTTACCGACAGGGTTGCTGCCTGCACATGCGTCGCCAGCAGCGATGCAAATAAAAGAATTTTTTTCATAGCCAATCAGTCTTGTTATCTTGTTCACCAAAACAAAAAGCCGCCCAAACGGCGGCTTTTGCAATATCTGTTGTATCAGGTAAGAACCGTTCTTAGAACAGTACTTCCATACCCGCTACGTAGCCCAGGTCGTAATCAGTGTTGTCACCGTCAGCCCAACCCAGTTCAGCATACAGCTTCACGTTGCTGTGCAGTTGGTGAGTCACGTTACCGTAAACGTTGTCAATTGTTTCACCATCAGAGTCAGCACGAACATAGCCCAATGCGAAGGTATTTTTACCCATGGTGTATGAACCTGCTGCTTCGATAAGGTCTACATCACCAGAGGCATTAGTTATGCCGTCAGTCACTTCAACATTACCGTAAGAACCAGCAAATGCGAATGCGCCAAATACATATTCAGCTTCGATGTTGTAACCGTCAACTTCGTTACCAATACCAGCTGGGTTCAGGTCAGCATTTTTCACATCATCAGAGGTGTAGTAATAGCCACGAACGTCCAGACCGGCAAAACGGGCACCCAGACGTGCATCAGTGATACCACCGTTGTCGTTCGCATTCACATCGTGAGAAGCGCCGAAGTAGAACTGGCCGTTGTCATAAACGTACTTAACCACTTCACTGCCCTGAGTTTTACCCAGATCCAGCTGCTCCAGACCCATTTCGTAGTCTTTGCCGATACCTGCGTCATCAGAAATCAGGTACTGACGACCGAAAGTTAGCGTACCGAAATCAGCGCCCTGGAAACCAGCATACAACTCGTCATTGAAGAAATCTTTAGTGTTACCGTTCTCATCTGTGTTAGACAGATCAAAGCTCAGACCTGCAACCACGTTCAGATTAGTGTTCACTGGGATAGTGGTGTTCAGCGTGATGTCACCATCATCCAGACGGATGCTTGGATCAGAATCTACATTGTCAGCCACAATCTTTTGGATGAACTGAACTTCAGCAGAACCAGACAAGTCGACGATAACGCCGTCTTGGTCCAGCAGGTTTACAGAAGCGTTTGCAGAGCCTGCAGCCAGTACAGATAGTGCAATTAGCGTTTTTTTCATGATATCCACTGCCTTTTCTTATGGATGGAATTCCTATTTCCAGAATCCCTATTGTTTTTTTATATCCCTTCCCGGCAGCCTGTGTTCGGTTCAGAAAACCTGACCATGCAAAACCATGCCGGGATGGCGTAACTTGCGGAACTCATCCTGACAGAGAAATTATTACCATGTCAAATTCTCACTGTGTAACAACAAATTTTTCATACAACCTTAATTTTCAATAACTTAAGACGTTTATTTAGCAGAAACTTAACAAAGATACACTTAGCACACGCAATTTAATGGTTACTTAATAGCGTCAAATAAAAGAATTTACAGCCATAAAAGCATTCAAATACAAATAAATTCAGAATATTAAACTTCACAACAAACAATTTTAAGATAATTGAATTAATCAAGTAGTTAACAGCACACCATTCAACTGGGGTTCAATCTTATTTCGTGAGGAGAATCCCATTTCAAGTTAAAAATGCGCGAGGATCAGCGAGAAGCTCCACGGCCAGAGCTTCGTGTTATAATGACGGCCCCAATCCAGATTAAGTTTCAATCATGCTTCACAACCAGATAAAAAGTGATATTAAACAGTGCTATACCAACCTGAGTGCACAACTTGAGCATTTTATACCCCGTCGTGCGCAAAACTATCTGGTTGCTGAAATCGCTAAAACGCTATCGGGGGAATACCATGATAAACAGCGAATGCTGGTTGCGGAGGCGGGCACGGGCATCGGCAAGTCCCTGTCGTATCTGATTGGCTGTATCCCGTTTGCACTGTTCAATAACAAAAAAGTACTGATCGCGACGGCAACCGTTGCCTTGCAAGAGCAGCTGGTTCATAAGGATTTACCGCTTTTCAGGCAAATTTTTCCGAAAGAATTTAGTTTTATTCTGGCAAAGGGCCGTCAGCGTTACTGTTGCAGTCATCGTCTTGAAACCAGCTGTGCCGGTCAGGATGACAGTCAGCTGGCGCTCTGGCAGGAGAAACCGAAAAAGTCTGACCTCAGTATGCTTAAACGCATGCTTGCCGCCTGGCAACAGGGAAAGTGGGATGGCGACAGAGACAGCTGGCCGACTGTGGTGCCGGATCGCGTCTGGCAGCAAATCGTATCGGATAAGCACAGTTGTAATTCCGGCATGGCCAAACATCGGAGCTGCCCTTTTGCGAAAGCCAGAGAGCACATGGATAAAGCCGATGTGATTATTGCCAACCATGCGCTGCTGATGGCCGATCTGGAATTAGGCGGCGGCATTATATTGTCAGAGCCTGAACACACCATTTATGCGATTGACGAAGCGCACCACCTGCCACAAGTGGCAAGGGACTTCTCTGCCGCGGCAGCCAGCCTGAAAGGTGCCAGTAACTGGCTGGAAAAGCTCAATCAGTCGGTCAGTAAGCTGGCTGATCTGGCTGATGTCCAAAAGGCCGGCCGTTTTCAAAATACGCTGCAGGAATCTATCCAGCACTTAGTGCCGACGTTACGCCAGCTGGCCGGTCAGGTCGATCCAGCGGTATTCAGCAAAGACGGCAGTTACCGTTTTCCACACGGCGAACTGCCTTCCTGGCTGACAGAAGAGGCTCAGGGATGCCGGGATGCCAGCAAAAAAGCCAGGCAATCTCTGGCAAAAATGCATGACATGATCACTGAACGTCTGAAAGATGACGAAGTACCGGCACGTAGCGCAGAACCGGCTTTGGCAGAATCTGGCCACTATCTGCAGCGGCTTGAAAATCTGGAGAAAGTCTGGTCGCTCATGGCACAGCCCATCAAAGATCAGGGCGCTCCGTTAGCGCGCTGGCTGGAAAAAAATCCGGAACAGGACGGGGATTTTATCGTTCAGGTGTCACCGCTGGAAATCGGCTATCGACTCGATCAGCTTTTGTGGAGCCGGGCAGCAGGTTCCATTTTAGTGTCGGCGACACTCAGGGCTCTGAATCAATTCAGCTACTTCTGTCGTCAGGCCGGTATCAGCGAAACGGAGGGGACACGCTTTCTTGCCCTCGCCTCGCCGTTTGATTACCAGAATAACGGCCGGTTGGTGATCCCGCAGATGAAATGTGAGCCGCAGGCAGAGCAGTTCACTGACTTACTGATAGAAACCCTGCCTGAGTATTTTGAAGGGGAGACCGCCAGCCTGGTGCTGTTTTCTTCCTACTGGCAAATGAACAAGGTCGCGGAAGCCTTAAAGCCGCTTTGTCAAAAAAACAGCTGGGAACTGCTGGTACAGGGAGAAGAGTCACGTACAATCCTCCTGGATAAACACAAGAGCAATTGCGAACAAGGAAAAGCCAGCATTCTGTTCGGCACCGGCAGCTTTTCCGAAGGCCTCGATTTACCCGGGCATCTTCTGAGAAATCTGGTGATCACAAAAATACCGTTTGCGGTGCCTACCTCACCGGTTGAAGAAGCGCATGCGGAATACATTGAAAGTCGGGGTGGTAATCCCTTTTTACAGATTGCCGTACCGGAAGCCAGTAAGAAGCTGATCCAGTCTGCAGGCCGACTGCTGCGCAAAGAGCAGGATTTTGGTAGAGTTGTGCTGCTCGACAGACGGATCATCACACGGCGCTACGGCAAAGCACTGCTCGATTCCTTGCCGCCATTTAAGCGCGTAATTGAACACACCATCAAAGAAAAATGAATAATTAATGATTGAAATGATAGATCCGGGCATGTGGCTCATTCTCGGTCTGGTAGCCCTGGCTGCCGGATTTATTGATGCGGTCGCCGGCGGCGGCGGCATGCTGACAGTCCCGGCCTTGTTGTCGTTAGGATTGCCACCGCACATCGCATTAGGGACCAATAAACTGGCGGCGACTTTTGCCTCCTCTACCGCCGCGCTGACCTACTATAAAAAGCAGTTGTTTTCCCCGGCTTTCTGGAAAGCCTCATTTGTCGCGACCCTGATTGGCGCCGTGACAGGTACGCTGGTTGTTAACATCATCAGTACTGGCTGGCTGGAGAAAGTGCTCCCGCTGATCATTCTTGCAGCGGCAATTTATACGATCTGGCATCCGCACCCCAAAGCCGACAGTCACAAGCTGCCTGAACCCAACGCCAGTCTGAAACGTAAACAGTGGCTGCAGGGCACAGGGCTGGGTTTTTATGACGGCTTGGCCGGACCGGGAACCGGCGCGTTCTGGACGGTGTCGAGCATGGCGCTCTATAAGCTGGACATTTTGCTGGCATCCGGCCTGGCCAAAGCCATGAACTTCACCAGTAACCTGACCTCACTGATAACCTTTGCCATACTGGGTCATATCAATGTTGCCCTCGGGCTGACCATGGGCGTCTGCCTGATGCTCGGCGCCTATATTGGCGCACACTCTGCCATTCGCTTTGGCAGTCAGTTCATTCGCCCGGTATTTGTGACCGTGGTGGTTATCCTGGCCATCCGGCTGGCCTGGCAAGCCTGGTTATAAACAGGTAAGAGGAAAAACAGCTATGACAAACGACCTTCATCGCCTTTCTGATCTGGTCGACAAGCTGCTCTCTCCTGCCGAAGCACTGGATCATCAGCGCAGAGAAAGCAGTAAACCCCTTTTTGACAAACAATTATTTCACGGCCAGTCGCGCCTGCTGGTTCCCTGTATTCGCGAGATTCAGCAAGAGATTGCGGCACTGAAAAGCGAGCAGGCATCAGGCCGGTTACACGCCACCAGAGCCAGTTATGTCTGCGAAAAAATTCTGGCTCAGATCCAGGCAGTACAGCGGGAAATGGCCACCAAACAGATTCGTGAGTCCGAGCCGAAATACCAGGTCAAACAACGTAAAAGCCTGCACGAGCTGTACGATGAACTGGCACAGCATCAGGACTGGGAAAGGCGGCTTACCGCTATGGTGAAAGATAAGGCGTTTGCGCTGGAGCAGGCACCGCAGGCCAGTTCACGCCAGCCTTTGCAACAACAACTGCTCGCGCTGGAAGGCCGGCTTGCCCGCTGCCAGCAGGCAATGACACGCCTTGAAAAGGCGATCCTCCAGCTTGAGCGTAAAGGGTAACTATGCTGCCACTTGTCTATCATCCTGTGTACTCTGAGCTGGTTCTGCCAGCAAAGCACAGATACCCTATTACCAAATATCAGCGCTTGTTCCTGCACCTTACTCAGGAAAAACAGATTGAGACATGGGCCGATGTGGCTTTTTTCCAGCCGGAAGCTGTCACGCCCGACGCCCTCAAAACGCTGCATCAGGCCGACTATATTGACAGCCTGATAAACAACACTTTACCGGCAGCAAAAATGCGCCGTATCGGCTTTCCCTGGAGTCCGCAGCTGATAGAGCGGACCCTGACATCGGCAGGCGGAACCAGAATGACTGTGGATTTGGCCTGTCAGTACGGTATCAGTCTGCATTTAAGTGGCGGTTATCATCATGCACACTATGACTTCGGCAGCGGTTTCTGTCTGGTCAATGATCTGGCGTTTGCGGCCCGGCATGCCCTGACGCTGCCTGGTATTGATAAAGTCATGATCATTGACTGCGATGTCCACCAGGGTGACGGCACCGCCACCTTGCTGGCCGATGACGACAACATCCTGACCTTTTCTGTCCACTGCGACAAAAACTTTCCGGCGCGCAAACCTGACTCTGACATTGATTTAGCCTTACCGCGCGAAACCGGCACCGATGAATATTTATCGGCCTTTAAGGCTGTGCTGACACTGGCGCTGGCACAGCACCGGCCTGATCTGGTGATCTATGATGCAGGGGTGGATATCCACCAGCACGATGCACTCGGCTATTTTAACGTCACCACTGAGGGTATTTTTCAGCGGGATCATTTTGTCATCAGCCAGTGCCACGATAACAACATCCCGCTTGCCGCTGTGGTAGGAGGCGGATACCGTGACGATCACCAGCAATTGGTTAATATCCATGCCCAGCTCTTCTGGGCAGCGCTGGCTGTCCATCAACCCGATAAACAAATCACTGCGCCAGCTGGCACTGTCGACTTTCAGGATGCATGATGAACAAAAAACAACAGCAACAGTCAACCGGACAACACACAGTGAAACATTCGCTCACCGACGCCCCGAAAGAGGTTCAGCTGGCAGTGGATTTGATCTATCTGTTGGAAACCAACAAGGTTGAGCCCGAACTGGCACTGGCCGCGCTGGAAATAGTAAAAACCGATCTGCAGGCGAAGTTGCAGCGAAAAAGCGATGAGTAAGCTTACCCGTCAAAATAATGACGAAACATTAAATTAAACCCGTCGTTTAATGATCCCGCTTTTTATTTATCCTAAAACGTAATATATCAATTCAGATTCATTCTGTTCTTCTCTAAGATATCTGCTCAGATTGATAAAAATAATGAATCAGCCAGTATCAGAACGGATGCCTGATGATGGTTTGCTTTTCCAGGGATAATTAAGAATGACCAAACTATGCAACCTGTCTATTGTTAATGGACTGAAACTCACCAGTATTGCCAGCCTGCTGCTATTAACCGGCTGCGCCTCAGACTCGGCATCTGTTGCCAGCCCAAAAACTGAAACCAATGCCAGCGCTACCAGCCTTGAGCCATTAAAAGACATACAAGCAAAGATCAAAGCCGCCGAACAAACTTTTGCGCAAAACCAGGCGCTCAGCTGGTTTGCAACTGACAGTATGGATGAAGCCAGACAAGCACTGGATGAGGCCCTGGATTACTTCAGTGAATATGGCTTGGATTCAGATAAAGCGAACGACAGTATCGGGATTTTCACCTCAACAACCTACCTGCAGGCCACACAGGAAGCCTTAATCCAGTTCAATCAGCATATTGAATCCGCCAATCACACGCGTGCTGAAGCCACGAAAATACTAAGTGAAGCGTTCAGTAATCGCACTGAGTTAAACAGCATCAGTGCTGCTGCTTATTTCCCTCAGGCAATGGCACAAGCAGAAAAAGAACTGAAAAAGCTCGTTGATTACATCGCTGATAATAACAATGACAAAGCCATTAACGGTCAGGCGGATTTATTGCGAAAACAACGTGCTTTAGAAGTGGATACCGTGACGACCATTTATCTGGCTGACAGCCAGAAAGAGCTCAAACGCCTCCAGGCCGAACAAGCCGGACAACATGCCCCCGAAACACTGAGACATGCCGAGACGACGCTCAAAGCAACAGAAGCTTTCATTACCGCAGAACCTCGCGCGAAAGACGCTATTCAGGAAAAAGCGGACGCAACAGCTTTTGCACTGGCACACGCCAGACATATCGCGCATGTTGTTAAACAGCTCAAAGCCATGAAAACCAGTGATTACGAGCGCCACATTCTGAGCTATGAAAACATTCTGCTGGCGTTCAGTCAGGAGCTGGGGACGGAAGATCTGCGTAATCAGCCCATTTCAGAGCAGGGCAAAACACTGGTGTCCGCTATTCGTGACACGCTGAATGAACAAGGTGATGAAGCCAGACACTTAGCAGAAGCCAAAAACAAACTGGCAGAGCAAACTCAACGCGGTGATGAACTGGCAGTCTCACTGGTGGCAGCAAAACAGCAGATTGCAGCACTTCAAAGCCAGCATGCAGTAGAAAAAAACCTGTTGATACAACAAATTGCCCAATTGACCGTCAATAACCTGCCGGCAGAAAAAACGGCCCAGTCGCCACCATCTCCGGCCACCGCTGTTCAGCCCATTCAGCCGGTAAAACACGCTGAAACCTCGCCACAGCTGCCCAGTGACAACTCTTCCACTACCTCCGGCGAACTTGTTTCGCCTGCGGTACAACAGGATCAGCCCGCCGCATAATCCTTCAGGATTGACGGGTAAGCCGCTCAGTATGAGCGGCTTACCCGCAACGAGATGATCGGCTAAGAGCGAATGAACTTGTTATAAACAAGCAAGACAATAAACGCCCCTAAGGTCGCGGTGATCAGGCTGCCAATATTCACCCCAGTAACCGGCCCCAGGCCAATTAAGCTGCCTACCCAGCCCCCGACAAAAGCACCGACAATCCCCAGAGCCATAGTCACAATCCAGCCCCCGCCGTCTTTACCCGGCATCAGCCATTTGGCCAGTGCACCTGCTATCAGGCCCAGAATAATCCAGGAAAAAATACCCATTTTTCACTCCTCTCGTCGGAATTCACTATGTTCAAAAGAAGCTTAGCTGAGTTTACGAGATATGATGTATTGGAATTAATGCAGATTAAAAAGCGATCCTTTCATAAAATAAAAACCCGATAATCGCTTACCGGGTTTTTTCGTTAGTCTCTCAAGGAATACGTTTATTTGTTATCAATGACCGATCAGTTACAAGGACCAATCAATGCCCAAGGGCCACCCTGATCAGGCTGATTGCCATCCGTCCACCATTTGGCTTCATAAATATTGCCTTCATAGATCGCCTGCTGGCCTGCGGTATAAATCTGTCCATTAACCCAAGGGGCAGGGCAAGATGAACCCGGCTCAAAGCTCACGACCAGAGTCTGATTTGCCGTCACAGCTGTGAAGGTGTAACTGCTGCTCACAGGCTGAGCGACACCATTAACAGTCACTGAACTGACGGTATAACCGCTGTCTGGTACAAAGTTGACAGTAAAGTCATCACCACCTTTAGCAGACAGCACACCGGATGCATCAGGAGCAGGTGAAATTGTACCACCGCTGCCACTGACACTTGCGCTGATATCAAAGTAAACAGGGATATCAATGGTCGCCTCTGTATAACTGCCAGTGAAACCGGCGAAATTGCTGGCAGACAGCGCAGTCACATCCGTATTGTTGAGTACCAAACGCTTCTGATTTCCCTGAGCAAATGGATCCAGTAACGTTATTACAGTGTTTGCGCCTTCCTGAGTCAGCTTCACTGCACTGAACGGAATCGCTTCATTGCTGGGCGTAGTGATGACAGTTTTCGCCGCATCAAAACTATTTACAACCAGCTCAACATTCCAGCCCCAGGTAACACTATTGATTGGCACAATGTAGCCCAGACGGTCATAACCTCCTGTCACATTAACAAACATATACGGGGTTAGATCAGCCAGGGTCAGTCCCACCAGCTCGTAAGAGGCATAAATACCGCCATCTTCGGCCTGAGGCCCGATAACGACAGAGCTTGTTGTCTCAAAAGCTTTCAGGTGCTTAAAGCCGATACCCGCTGTACCTTCAATCTTATCAACCGCCGGATCAAACCCGGTAACCACTTGCTTGCCTGAGTTCCAGGCCAGCGCATAGACATCCGATTTAACAATAACCTGCTCTGTATTGGCCTGGACATCTGAGGCATTAACTCCGGTTAAGATCACTGTCTGTCCGGAAAATTGCAGCTCAGTGCCACCAGCAACCGACGACACGACCAAACCAGCCAATGGATCCGCAGCTTGCCAGCCGCGCAGCACGATAATGTCATCACCAACGGTAAAATCGTTCACTGTAGTGACCGCACCCGTTTGCTCATTCAGCAGAATCTGATCTTTACCGCCACCGGTAATCACAGTGTCATTACCTTCACCGGCAGTCAGCACTTCATCGTAAGGTGAACCCTCAATGACATCGTTCCCCGGGGTATCAAAAATTGTGTTATAACCGCCGAACTTATGCACATATTTGGTAATACACGTTCCCAGCTCGTCACAGGTAATCTGATCATTGGTCAGTAATGCGGCAGTCCCCCAGGCGCCACGTAAGTGGGCTGCAGCCAGAATACCGGACATTGTTGCCTGAACCTGAATCGGATTGCCGTCATCGTCTGTACCCGGCCAGCTTTTTGCCAGAGCCTGTCCCCAGCTCATGTTCGCGTCATCAAGTAACTTGCTGATCACTTTCACGTTAAAGTGCATTGCATCACGCATCACCAATTCTTGCTTTTCTGGCAGACGTAAATCAGCCAGAGAGTTCACACCATTTTTACCGACAAATGTGCCTTCCCAGCGGTTATTATCTGTCACATAAACCTGATTGCCCCCTGAACCTTCGATTTCTGCTAAGGCTTCGGTTTTACAGCCAATCCAGGTTGAATCAGGGACAAACATATAGAAACTGTCGTAGTCAGTACCATCAATGTTTACCACATTAGGGCTGTAATAACCGGCATCAATCAGCACCGCCTCACCTAACTGATAACCGATGAATCCCCATGCATTCATGGAGTTATACTGCATCTGCCGGAACATTTCCGGATCGTTGGGTGTGTTCGGGTTATAAATATTATCAATACCCAGTTTGGTAAAGAACTGGCTGATAGTCGTTGGCTCAGAGATCATCACACCTGTAGAGCAATCACGCACCAACCGGCCTGGTTCTGTCACTTGCGCATAGGTATACACTGGATTATCAAGGTTCTGGGCATAAAAATCTGCCAGAGCAGGATTAATCCCCGACTCAAAATCACGCAGTGAATCCAGAAACCCCTGAATTCCGCTTGCTTGTGCCTGTCCACTGAGTGCTGACGCCACCAGCAAAGTGACGAGTCCATATTTCGTGTTCAACATATTTTCCCTTTCTACTTTTCCTACGAGGCAAAACCTCTCCCGAATCTCCTAATCGCAAAGCGCTAGGAGGCCACCCCGCTGGCGCACGCCAGCAGGAAACTTAATATGTGTAAATTCGATTAGACAGTGAGCAGTCAGCTCACCCGGCTAACAGCACAGCCGTGTCCGGCTGCGTGATCACCCGCCAATACCCTGGCTGCAGCGGCAGCACTTTCAGGGCGGGAAGAGTGAGCACAGAGGTAGTGAGAGACGGTGGGATAACGCAGCAAGTCATAAGGGCTGCGCAGCGCCACAACGATCAGATTACTGAAGTCCTGACTGAGTTGCTGCACCAGTTGCTGAGCCTGCGTCTGGTCAAAGTCTTCACCGGGTAGCGGATGATTTTCTGTGACCACCACCAGGTAACCATCACTACAGTTGTCAGGGAGCTGTTCGACACTGACTTCCTGCCACACGGCTTCCGTCTGGCGCAGGGTTTGAATGAAAGCCTCATAAGCAGGCTGAGACTGGTTAGGGCCAATCCCTCTGGGATTCATCAGGTTATGATAGCTGGCATCTGGCGTGGCATTGACAACATACAGCTTCTGACCACTGATATCTAAGCCGCCACGCACCCAGGTCACTGCCGATTCTGCGGCCTGCCTGGCCACTATCTGGCCGGCTGGCATAGAGACTTTGTGAAATAACGGCATGGGCAACAGCTTATCCAGTTTAAAGCGCACCACTTTTTGTAATGCCTCATCAATCACTTGTTCTGGAAGTTCGCCAGATTTCACGGCATCTATCACACCGTGAATCATCGCCAGTTGCTTATCCAGATACGCCTCTGAGTGATCATAGTGCTCTTCAGAGAGCATGATCATGGTAATCCCTGCCTGCATCGCTCTGACAGCAGCCTCGACCGGCGTATAATGATGCTGGATAGCGCCCATGTTCATGCTGTCGGAAATAATAATGCCTTCAAATCCCATATCCTTGCGCAGCACCTGCTGCAAGATAATTGATGACAATGTCGCCGGGTATGTGTCGTCGAGCTGCGGATAAAGAATGTGGCTGGTCATCACCAGATCCACGCCGGCATTGATCGCCGCCTGAAACGGCGCCAGATCGTTGGCTTTCAGCTCGTCGTAAGATTTACCGACGCGGGGGATATCTCTGTGGGTGTCCCCTTGCGTATCACCATGGCCGGGAAAATGCTTGGCGCAGGCTGTTATTTCGCCTTGGTGTAATCCGCGAACCGCGGCGGC
This sequence comes from Photobacterium sp. WH77, assembly GCF_022014395.1. Taxonomy (NCBI): domain Bacteria; kingdom Pseudomonadati; phylum Pseudomonadota; class Gammaproteobacteria; order Vibrionales; family Vibrionaceae; genus Photobacterium; species Photobacterium sp. WH77. The sequence continues at coordinate 253,565 of NZ_JAKLTE010000003.1, forward strand.
AGAATGCGCGCTGACTTTCTTCGGCTGATCGCCAAACGAACGGGTGTCAATAATCGGCGATTCAGGATTAAAATTCACATCACAGCAGGGGCCAAGGATGCAGTTAAAGCCGGCATAGCGCATTTCATCACCGATCACTTTATACATACGCTCCGTCCCCGCCACCGCATCCGGTACCCCCAGAGCCAGATTGCCCGGCCCTGTTGTCGACTCTCCCACCAGGACACCCCAGGCACCTTCCTGATCCACTCCCAGTAACAAAGGTAAGCGATGATGGTGCTTGACGATAACATCCAGAGACTGATTCAGCTGATGCGCTTCGGTAAAGGTTTCCGCGTTGTCCTGACTTAAGTAACAGCCGCCCAGGTTATACTCTGCCACCATCTGGCGCGCCGCCTCGGCAGATTTGCCGGGAAACGCCAGAATAAACAGCTGGCCAACTTTTTCCTTGAGCGTCCAGCTGGCAATCAGCTCTGCCACTTTTGTGTCTTCAGCCATGTTTCTCTCCCTATCATCCTTAATAAAAATCAAATCATTATTTCTTACGTAACTGACGTATCTGGCCCATAGTGAAAGTCACCGCCACGATCACAATAATGCCGCGCAGGATCAGCTGCTGATCGACATTCAGGCCCATCAGAATCAAGCCGTTGTTCACCATTCCCATAATGAGCGCCCCGATCACAGAGCCGATAACCGTCCCTTTACCACCAAACAAGTTGGTGCCGCCTATGATCACGGCAGCAATCACCAGCATCAGGTCGTTCTCACCTAAGGTGTAACGGGCACTGTAAAGGCGGCCTGAATACAAGATACCGGCCAGTGCCGCAAGAAAGCCGTTCAGCATCAGCACATACAGCTTGATACGGTTGACGTTGATCCCCGAATACATGGCAGAGACTTTATTACCGCCGGTCGCCAGTACATGTTTACCAAAAGTGGTATTACGCAGCACAAAGGCGCCGATGACGGTGACGATAATGGTCCAGATAAACAGGATGGAAAACGGGCCTATGTCGCCGGAGCCAAAGATGAAGGTATAGGTATCATTATCAATCGGAATCGACTGCAACGATGTAGACCAGCGGGCAATACCGGTAATAATGCCTGTAGTACCTAACGTGACCAGGAAAGATGGAATACCCACCTGAGTAACAAAAACCCCGTTCACAAAACCTATCATGGTGCCCACCATCAGAGCGGCAGACATTGCGAGCAAAATACTGTCGGTTTCCTGCAGTGTCAGGGCTGACACTATGGCGGCCAGGGCAACCGTGGCACCAAAGGACAGGTCAATCTCGGCGGCACTCAGCACAAAAGTCATCCCCACAGCCATGATCGCGATAGTCGCAGTCTGGCGGGCAATGTTCATCAGGTTCATCGAGGTCAGAAATCCTTTGTCATGCAGCATCACCGAAAAGAAAATGAAGATGCCGATAAAGACAAAGTAAATGATGTAATCGCGCCAGTTAATACGGCTTGTACGTGGCGGCTGAAGTGTTTTCTCGTTCATTCGCAATTCCTTATCCTTACTGCACTGCTGCCAGCAATGCTTCTTCCGTCATACGCTGGCCACTGAAATGGCGAACGATACGCCCCTTATTGACCACATAAATTACATCGCAGAAACTGCCAACTTCGGCATATTCACTGGACACAAAAATCACGCCATTACCCTGAGCGACATACTGATTCACAATTTTCATGATTTCGTATTTCGCATTGATATCAATGCCGAAGGTCGGATCATCAAGCAGCAGCACTTTAGCGTCTGTAGACAGGCATTTGCCAATCACCACTTTCTGCTGATTACCGCCGGACAAAAAACGTACCGGCTGAGACACGCCAGTGGTCTTCACACCCAGCCTTTTAATGGTCTCTTCCACCATTGACTGGCCTTTGGCTTTATCCAGCACCATAGATCGTGAAATCCGGTCAAACGACGCCATCAATACGTTGTCTTCGACAGAAAAATCCAGCACCAGCCCCTGCGAACGGCGCTCTTCCGGCACCATGTTGATCCCGTTTTCTATCGCCTGCCGGGGGGAGTGAATGTTCACTGCCCGGCCGTTCACCCGCACTTCGCCGCTCTGTATCGGCGTTAAGCCATAAATGGCTTCCAGAATTTCCGTTCTTCCGCTGCCCAGTAACCCTGCCAGGCCTACCACCTGGCCCGGCATCACCTTAAGCGATACCGCATCAAGATCGCAGGTCGTGACATTGCACAACTCTAATAAAGGCACTGTCTCTGATGTGGATGTCGCCGGGCGGTCCCAGATAAAATCCGTGTCGGTTTTACTGCCCAGCATGGCTTCGACCAAGGCATCAACTGAGGTGTCAGCCGTTTGGGTTTCCAGTACGGTATAGCCATCCCGCAGCACAGTGACCGCATCACAGATACGCATAATGTCACTCATGTAATGCGTAATGTAGATAATTGAAATACCTCTGCTTTTGAGGTTTCTTATCACAGTGAACAGTGCATTGATTTCATTATTCGACAGTGAAGCCGTTGGCTCGTCCAGCACCAGAATACGGGCATCCATTGCCATGGCTTTGGCAATCTCAATAAACTGCTGCTCGCCGACACTTAAGGTCTCAATTTTTTGTCTGGGATCGATATCCACGCCCAAGGTTGCCAGAATTGGCTCAGCCTGGCGTACCCGCTCACGGTTGGAGATCAGCGCAGAGCGCTGGTTTGAGTGAGTCAGAAAAATATTGTCTGCCACACTCAGGCTGGGGATCAGACTGAGATCCTGATAGACCATAGCGATCCCTTTCGCTTGCGCGTCTTTCGGGGTGGCGAAATGGCTCTCTTCGCCAAAGAGACGGATTTCACCGCCATCGCGCTGATGAAAACCATTGATCAGTTTGACCAGGGTCGATTTACCCGCCCCGTTCTGACCAACCAGGGCATGTACTTCTCCGGCTTTCAGGGTGAAATTGACCTCTTTCAGCACCGGATTACCATCAAAGCCTTTCTTAAGGCGACGGGCTTCAATTGCATTCACTTCCATTGAATACCTCTTCATAACGGTATGCCGACAGCAAGCTGGCATACCTGCAAACCGAATTTAATTACCCAGTGCTTTTCGCACAGAAGCCGGTGCTTCGCGGCGTAACGCCTGCTGCCAGGCATCAGCCAGATTTTCGCGGGTCACAGCACTGGCACTGACAGTGACAAAAGGTGGCGTGTATTCACCCAGTTTTGCCAGAGCGCCCATACGCGCCAGTGTCTGACCCAGGTCATAGGGCAAATCGGTGACGATACCGGCAACGTTTCGGCCTTTGGCCATATCCAGCGCATTGGCAGCGCCGAGATCCATGGTCACGACTTTGATATCTTTACGTCCCGCGGCGCGCGTTGCCGCGACTACACCTTCGGCAATGCTGTCCCAGGGAGCATAAATGGCGGTCATGTCCGGGTACTGGGTGATCAGTGCCGAGGCAACCACCTCACCGTCATTCGCATTGGCAATACCGCGCTTTGCCACAATCTCAATATCCGGGTAATTTTTCTGCAGATTGGTCAGTACCGCCTGATCACGCTGGTTGGTAACGTAATAATTGGCTTCGTGATAAATAAACCCGACTTTGCCTTTATTACCCACCGCCTTTGCTAGCATATCGGCTGCCAGTTTACCCATCTGGAACAAGTCATCCGTCACAATACCGGCATAATCTTTGCCATGTTCAAAACCACTGGGTAAATTACTGATCAGCACCAGTTTGCTGCCCTGCTGTACCGCAGGTTTAAACGCCGCGGCGCCAGACACAGGGTCGACCACCAGCGCAATCAGAATGTCAGGCTTCATGGCCATAGTGGTTTCGACATCGGTTTTTTGCTTATTGGCATCAAATTCCGCATCGGTCACGGCCACCACATCAATATTGAGTTCAGCAAACATGTCTTTCGCGCCATCAATCAGCGCATTAGACCAGTCTGATGTGCTGTGCATCAGAATCGCTGCAGTGTAATCCTTGGTTTTAATCGCATTTTCCTGTGATGCATTTAAAGTCACATCAGTATAAGACGTTGCTGTTTCTCCGTTTGGTCCTTGTGTTGAAGTCACTTCCGCCATTGAAGGCATGGCCACTGCCAATAGAGCAGTGAAACCTAAGGTTTGGCATGCCTGAGCTATTTTTTTCAATTTCATTCCCTGTCCCACCTGTGATTTGAGTATTACATGAGTATTAATATAGGTGTTTTTTAGGTATTTAATGAGATCAAGATCTCGACACATTGTTTTTACATAGTGATAACAATCACAATAACAGCTGAAAAACAACGAACTCCTCATTGACCAGACAAATAACACAAGTTAGATACGTAATAACACGAGATAAAACACCTACCAAACACCTACAAACAAAAAAGCAAGGTGATTGATAGGTAAAAGCTGGGTATCATGGCAGGGTAATACTGGCCAAGGCCGCGGTCAGTAGAAAACGAGGTAATCAGGAAACATGAGTCAGCACACCGCCAATCAAAACAGCAGTGCAGCCAAAGTGACTGCCGGCATTTATCAACAGCTTCTGGCGCACCACGACATCTACTTCATTGCATTTGATCAGCATGAGCAGGTGATTGCCAGTAACTACCCGGTTGCGACGCTCACTCTGAAGCAGTTGGATGATCTTGTTTTTCTGGTCGGCCCGGCCAATATTGCGCAGATCAGATCAGTGCTGTTGCAGCAAACCGAACAGTGCCGGTTTTCTGTCGCCAATCTGGCCTTCGAGACGCTGTGTCTGCAAGATGGTAATGCGCCTGCTGTCTATTGCCTGCACATCAAAGCCAAGGACGATAATACAGCTGAGCCTAAACTGTCTGCCATTGAGCAGGATTATAAAATCATCAACGAACTTGCCAGCTCCCTGAGTTTCCTCACTACGGCATCGGAGAATCACCTGCCTGAGCATTTACAGCAGGAAGTACGCAATACCCATTTACCGGAAGTGGAAGCCCGCCTGAAACAGGTGCAGGATCCCGGGCTGAAAATGTGCCTTGAGATTGTGAAATCCAATATGGAAAGCCTGCTGAACGATGTACCGGGGATGAATAGCCGTTTGCTGGAGGTGCTGACCCCGTCAGAACTGCAGGTTGCAGAATTCATCCGAGGCGGGATGTCGAGTAAAGAAATTGCGAGTACCCTGAATGTGGCGCGCAAGACAGTGGAAAACCACAGAAACAGCTTACGCAATAAACTGGGTATTACTAACAGAGGGGTAAATCTCAGGAATTACCTGTTAAGCCTGGAAAAGAAATAAGCATCCCTGATATAGCGTTGTCTGTGTCAAACGTCTGACTTAACACCCGTTAGCAGTACGCAGGCGTTTCGGCCACTCAGCCGTACCGGACGACAACATAACAATCTTCCCTTCCCGTGCTTCACCCGAATGATGGGAAAGCACACTACCCAGCAGCGGTTCGACTTTCATAGGACTGCGAGAAGCTGGAATCATATCGATTAAACGGGAGAACTCTTCAAATCCCATCGGTTCCAGATGATTGGCTCGAATTTTCATGTTCATTGCGCTTCTTCACTCCTTTCCTTGGCGGTCATCATCGCAACAAAATATGACAATAATAAATCTCAATGTGACATTTATGTTAAACGTTAATTCCCTGTAAGAAATTGACATATCCCTCAATAAACTGGACGTACCTCTTATATCACCACGAGCAAGGTCACAAATATTGAAGATAGAAAACATAACTAAAATCAATGTATCAACTAATAGCGACTGAAAAGACGTAAAGATGAGATGATGATTTTTATGTCTTAAGTCTGTTTTAAGTTTCCCTTTCTAAGGTGTGCATACATACCTTCAGGGGAACTTTGCGATGAATCGGCATAATTCTAACAAATTAACCTTGGTGCATATTGATAAAGATCATCCTTTACGTGAGAAAACAGAATCTTATGTTGCCTCCCTAAGCACAATTTGTCATCTGATGGGACTGGGCATGTCCATCATCCGCAACATCGCTGAACTGGCTGAACTGGCTGAACTGCATGGCGGCTCTATTTCACTGGAACCACAATCTTCGGCAGGCAAAAACGGTTTCCAGGTCACCTTCCCGCTCAAAACCGGCCACATTCAATAGTGGCCTAACCATATAAGCTGACTATCTGGTCGACGACGCTATCTCCACCTATTCATCTGATTAAAAAACAAAAAAACAAACCAACGCACGTCACAATCACACAAGCTGAGCCAAATTAAACCCTACCCGCTTAAAATCAGCTGCCATAATTACTTAGATAGCAAAACGTTTTATCTGTAAGGATTGTATAGCGGATACCCTCATTTATGACTGTCAAAATGGAAGTGAAGAATCTCTACAAAGTGTTTGGCAGTGCCCCTGAAAGGGCGTTTCCATTACTGGAACAGGGGTTAGATAAGGATGCCATTTTTGAAAAAACCGGCCTGACTGTCGGCGTCAAAGATGCCACTCTCACCATTAACCAAGGCGAAATTTTCGTGATCATGGGCCTCTCCGGCTCAGGAAAATCGACTCTGGTTCGCCTGCTTAACCGCCTCATCGAGCCCACCAGCGGTCAGGTACTGCTTGATAACAAAGACATCGCCAACATTTCAGAGGATGAGTTGCGTACTGTGCGGCGGAACAATATCAGCATGGTGTTTCAATCATTTGCTCTCATGCCCCATATGACGGTTATTGATAATACCGCCTTCGGCCTGGATCTCGCGGGGGTCGACAAAGACACCCGTTACGATACGGCACTCCAGGCGCTGACACGGGTTGGGCTGGAAGCATATGCTGCCTCATACCCTGACGAGTTGTCAGGCGGTATGAAGCAAAGGGTCGGTCTGGCAAGAGCGCTGGCCAATGACCCGGACATCCTGTTGATGGATGAGGCTTTTTCTGCCCTTGATCCGCTGATCCGCACCGAAATGCAAGATGAGCTTATCCGCCTGCAAAATGATGACAAACGCACTGTGGTTTTTATTTCTCACGACCTGGATGAAGCCATGCGGATTGGCGATCGGATTGCCATTATGCAGAACGGTGAAGTGATTCAGATTGGCACACCGGATGAAATCCTCCATCACCCGGCCAATGACTATGTGCGCTCTTTCTTTAAGGGCGTAGATGTTACCAATGTCTTTACGGCCAAAGACATCGCTCGCAAACACCAGGTCACTGTGATTAAAAAGGGGGAAACGGACGGCCCGCGTGCCGCATTGCAACTGCTCAATGATAATGACAGAGAGTTCGGCATTGTGGTCGACCGCCGTAACCTGTATGTCGGACTGGTGTCAACAGACACACTGCAAACGGCCAGCAAAGCAGATCAGACCCTGACTCAGGCTCTGCTGGTCGATACCGTGACTTTCCTGCCTGAAACCCCTGTAGGTGAGCTGATAGGTCGGGTGGCCGACCTGCCCTACGGTGTGCCTGTTGTCGATGAAAACCAGGTTTATCATGGTGTTATTACCAAAGCACGCCTGTTACAGACGCTAGACCGGGAGGCCTGATATGAGCCAGGAAAATCACCCAGAATCATCCGCACCGGTGACGAACAGTCCCTCATCCGTACCGGCCTCACAAGACCCCTGGTCCAGCACAGATACCAGCAATACCGACCCCTGGGGCAATTCAGCCACTTCGACACCCAATTCCGGCTCCGACTGGCTCAATACCACAGATACAACGCCCGTTGACCCGTCCATCGATTGGATCCATCCGTTCCAGGATGCCCTGATCCCCTTCGACCAATGGGTCGAAGACGGCATCAACTGGCTGGTTGTCAATTTCCGGCCCGCCTTTCAGGCTATCAGTGTGCCGATTGATTACATCCTCACAGCCTTCCAGGCAACACTGCAGAGCACACCGGCACTCCTGATGATTTTTCTGATCATGATCCTGGCCTGGCAGATTGCCGGCCTGCGCATGGGGATTGCCAGTGTGATCTCGATGCTGCTGATAGGGGCTATCGGAGCCTGGGATCAGGCGATGGTCACGCTGGCGCTGGTTCTGACATCCGTTTTCTTTTGTCTGCTGATTGGCTTACCAACCGGTATCTGGCTGGCACGGAGTGAAAAATCGGCCAGAATTGTCAGGCCTATTCTTGATGCGATGCAAACAACGCCCGCTTTCGTCTATCTCGTGCCTATAGTGATGTTATTTGGTATCGGGAATGTCCCTGGTGTCGTCGTAACCATCATCTTTGCCCTGCCTCCGATTATCCGGCTAACGATTCTGGGGATCCGCCAGGTGCCTGAGGAACTGATTGAAGCCGCCCACTCTTTTGGCGCGAACCCGAAACAAATGCTCTATAAGGTTCAGTTGCCGCTGGCCATGCCCACCATTATGGCCGGGGTAAACCAAACCCTGATGCTGGCACTGTCTATGGTGGTGATTGCCTCCATGATAGCCGTTGGCGGACTGGGCCAGATGGTGCTGCGCGGTATCGGCCGTCTGGATATGGGGCTGGCCGCCATTGGCGGGCTGGGTATTGTCATTCTGGCTATCCTGCTCGACCGGCTGACACAGGCAATGGGAGCGTCCGAGCGCGGCCGATCTTACCGTCACTGGTATGAACACGGCCCTATCGGGTTCATTTATCGCCGGTTCAAAAAAGACCAGGCTCCGCATCTGACAACACATTCACAACCCTGAGGAGAAGACAATGACAAGGTCCTGGAAGTCACTTTCCCTGAGCACGGCATTATTTGCCGGCGCCTTTTCTTTCCCTGCCATAGCAGCAGATTTACCCGGTGAAGGCGTTACCGTACAGCCAGTACAAAGTACAGTGGCGGAAGAAACCTTCCAGACACTGATCGTCAATAAAGCACTGGAGGCACTGGGTTACGACGTCCGGCCCACTAAAGAGGTGGACTATAATGTAGGCTACACTTCGATTGCCAATGGCGATGCCACTTTCCTGGCCGTGAACTGGGCACCCCTTCATAAAGACAAATTCATCCAATCAGGCGGAGACAATAAATTCTACCGCAAAGGCTATTACATCACCGGAGCCGCTCAGGGCTATCTGATTGATAAAAAAACCGCCGATAAATACGGCATCACCAATATCAGCCAGCTGAAAGACCCTGAGCTGGCAAAGCTGTTTGATGCCAACGGAAACGGCAAAGCCGATCTGACCGGCTGTAACCCAGGCTGGGGATGTGAAGGGGTGATCGAACACCAACTGGATGCCTACGGGCTGCGTGACACAGTCACCCATAACCAGGGTAATTACGCCGCCATCATTGCCGATACCATCTCCCGCTACCGCAATGGCTCACCCATTCTGTACTACACTTGGACCCCTTACTGGGTCAGCGGTGTGCTGGTTCCGGGTAAAGATGTGGTATGGCTGGAAGTGCCGTTCTCGTCATTACCGGGCGAGCGGGCAAAAGTGGATACCGCCCTGCCTAACGGTAAAAACTACGGCTTTGAAATGAACAGCATGCGCATTGTTGCCAACAAACAGTTTGCTGAAGACAATCCGGCTGCGGCCAAACTGTTTGAAATCATGACACTGAATATCAATGACGTCAGTGCTCAGAATATGCGTATGAGTCAGGGCCAGAATTCCCAGAAAGACATAGAAAACCATGTTAACGGCTGGATTCAGTCGCACCAGCAAGTATTTGACAACTGGATTAGCCAGGCAAAAAAAGCCGCTGATGATGCATCTTAATAGCTGAACTATGCAATTAATCTGATAGTATATTTGTCAGGCCAGCCTCTCGTGCTGGCCTGATGAAATCTGTATTAAACCTGAAAGACAAAAACCTCATAATTGCTAAGTGTATTTATTAGCTATATTCTTAATATCATGGTTAAAATTTGACGGTAAATATATGTTCTTGGATTATTTTGCATTGGGTTTACTTATTTTTGTAGCCCTTGTTTTGTTTTACGGCATTATAGCGATTCACGATATTCCTTATGAGATCGCCAAAGAGCGAGAGCACCCTCATCAGGATGCTATTCATTATGCGGGCTGGGTAAGCCTGTTCACATTACATGCTCTGTGGCCATTTTTATGGATATGGGCAACCCTGTGGCGTAAAGAAAGAGGCTGGGGGTTCAAACAGGTTCATGATGAACAAGTATTGCTTCAGACCCAGTTAACCAAAATGGAAATGCAACTCCAGCTACTGCAATCCGAACTTACCGCGTTAAAACAACAACGACAGCCAATGAATAACAGCAATAATAACAGCGAGGGTAATCAATAATGGAAACGTTACTGGTCCTCTCTTACGCGGCCATCTGTATTTTTATCTTCAAAGTTTTCCGGATTCCGTTAAATAAGTGGACAGTGCCGACTGCCGTACTTGGCGGTATCATCCTTGTCGGCGCTCTGGTCCTGTTCATGAACTATAACCACCCCCATACCAGCCTGGGCGGTGAATATTTCGTCTCCACACCTATCATGCCGAACGTGCGCGGTAAGGTCATTGAAGTGCCTGTCACCCCGAATTCCCCGCTGGATGAAGGTGATATTCTATTCAAAATTGATCCCACGCCTTTTCAGGCGGAAGTTGACAGGCTGGAAGCCCAGCTTGCAGAAACCCGACAAAATGTACTTGGGCAGGAAGCCAGCTACAAAGCGGCAATGGCAACCCGCATCAAAGCGCAGGCAGAACGCGATCGCACCTATCAGCAGTACCAACGTTATGCGACAGGGTATAAACGCGGCGCTTTCACCAAAGCCGATGTTGATAACCGTGAGCAATTCTACCGCAGCGCCGAAGCGGCACTGGAAGCCGCGCAAGCTGATGAGCGCCGGGCAAAGCTGGCTTACGAGTCTAACATTAATGGCCAGAATACAGCTGTTGCTCAGATTCAAGCGCAGCTGGTCAAAGCCCAGTTTAACCTGGATTCCACTATCGTTCGTGCGCCTACAGATGGCTTTGTGACTCAGGTGTTGTTACGCCCGGGCATGATGGCTGTGCCATTGCCACTGCGCCCAGTGATGACCTTTATCAATACCAACGATGACTTCATCATAGGTGCGTTTCGTCAGAACTCGCTGTTGCGCCTCAAACCCGGCTTTGAAGCCGATATCATTTTCCGTGCCATTCCGGGGAAAACGTTTAAAGCCGAAGTCATTGATGTATTACCGGCCATTGGTGAAGGTCAGGCGCAAGCACAAGGAACGCTGATTGGCACCGATATGCTAATGCGCCAGGGCCGGCCGCTGGTCAGGTTCAAAATGATTGACGATCTCAGTGAGTACCAACTGCCTTTAGGGGCCAATATGGAAATTGCCGTGTATTCAGATCACGCACACCACCTGGCAGTTATGCGTAAGATATTAATTCGCATGAAGAGCTGGCAGAACTACCTGTATCTGGATCATTAATCTTCCCCCAGCATGCCTGCTATGCGCAGGCATGCTTCACTCTTCTGCCTTTACTGCCAACCGAATCTGCTTCTGGGTCACTATCTGACGCACACAATCCAAGATCAGAAAGAGTACTGCCACCCAGATAAAGAGGTAGGTCGGCCACTCTCCGTCGGCAATGCTTTCCCCGAGTACCAAAGACACCACCACCAGCAATACCGGTTCCACATAGCTCAATAATCCGAACAGGCTGAAGCTCAGCAGTTTACTCGCCACAATGTAGCTGCCAACCGCAAAAGCACTGATGACACCCAGCCCCATAATGAGCCAGCTAAGATGAGGGTGCTGGGCAAAAACGCTCAGGCTTTCATGCTCAAAAAATAACCACCAGATGGCCGGTGGGATCATGATGGCCATATCAAACCACAGGCCGCCCAGACTGTCTGTACCGAGTTTACGCCGCAGCATAAAATAGCCGGGATAACCTATCGCCACCACCAGCGTTTCCCAATACAAACCTCCCGAAAGCCAAAGCTTATGAGCAACACCGACTGCAGCAAAGAGAACCGCAATTTTTTGCAGCCCGCTCAGTCTGTCCTGATAAACGAAACGGCCCAGCACCACCATCACCAGCGGCATCATGAAATAGCCCAGAGAAACCGGCAGAGCACGGCCATTGATCGGCGCCCACATGAACAGCCAGAACTGCAAACCCAGCAGAAAAGCCGACAGTGGCAAGCCCAGCCATAAGCCAGGTCGCTGGCGGATTTCAGTCACAATAGCCATCACCTGTGGCCATTCTTTGCTAAACAGCAGAAAAGCGGTGAGAAACGGTAAGGTCAGTAACAGCCGCCAGCTAAAGATAGCTTCGCCATTCAGAGGATGCAGCAGGGTCGAGTAGTAATACAGCGCCCCGAACAGACACGACGACATCACTGACAGAAAAACGCCTTTTCCCACATTACCCCCTGACATCCGATCCATTTGGCGACAACCTTAAACGCACAGGATGATATCAGCCCGTTGTCGCCAATGGCGATATAAATTTCCGTCAGGGATGCAGGACGTTGAGAGGATGGGAGCCGGGTCAGTCCAGCGTTTTCTTAAATCGCCAGGAAGCCAGCAGCAACCCGAGCAAGGTAAAACCCAGCAGCCAAAGTGCATCTTTCCACAGCACAGCCACATCGGCGCCGCGCAGCACTATACCCCGTATCATGCGCATAAAATGGGTAGCAGGCAGAATTTCTGCAATCCATTGGGCAGCCACGGGCATACCTTCATACGGGAACATAAAGCCGGATAACAAAATAGAAGGCAGCAGAATGAACACTGTCATCTGCATGGCTTGCAGTTGAGTCTGGGCAATTGTCGAGATCACCAGCCCCAGAGTCAGGCTGGCAGCAATAAATAGCAAGGTGCCCAACAGAATCTGGCTGACCGGGCCATTAATAGGCACCGCAAAAATGTAATGACCCAGCCCAAGAATAATCACCACCTGAATCAGACCAATAACGATATAAGGAGCAATTTTTGCCAGCATAAGTTCAAGGGAATGCACAGGTGTGGTGATCAGCAACTCCAGATTCCCCCTTTCCCGTTCACGGACTATCGCCGCAGAGGTGAACAGTATCATGGTCATGGTGAGTATTACGCCGAGTAAACCCGGCACAATATTCACCGCCGTTCGCCGCTCCGGGTTGAAGTACAGCGCGACTTCAAAGGTCGGTGTCATCACACTCGACTGCTGCGCTTTGTAATCCGAGACCAGATGATCGACCGGCATATTCTGTAATTGCAGTAAAGCAGAACTGACCATAGTATCTGAGCCATCCACCAGCCATTGCCCGGCTTTTCTGTGCTGTGCCAATCGTTGATCCAGATCCCTCGGCAGAACAAGCACACCGCGTACCGTCCCGGCAGTAATGGCTTGTTCACCTTCTCTGGGCGTGGCGTAAGTAGCAACCACAGTGACCACCTGAGTGGCTTTAACCGCTTCGGTGATCACCCTGCCATACTGAGACTGGCTTTGATCCACAATCGCCACGGGAATATTGCGCACATCCGTATTGATGGCAAAGCCAAACAACAACAGCTGTATCAGAGGGATCATCACTACCATGCCAAAGGTAATTCTGTCGCGGGACAACTGGCGAAATTCTTTCACCAGAATTGCTTTCATTCTGATAAGACTGGAGGTGATAACATTCATTACCTGCTCCCTGTGCTGGTCACAAAAACGTCTTCCAGACTGGGGCGAACCACATCCAGCTCAGCCTGAGCCAGTGCCGGCACCTGACGTTTCAGCCAGGCCACGGGGTCAGATTCTTCTGCGCGCACCAAGACCCGCAGACGAATACCTAACTGCGCTGCAGACACCACGGCCGGAATGGCCAGCAAACTGTCTTTAATCTGCCTGAGTCCCGGTGCCTGAATTTCAACCACACTGACCCCCATCTGCTTCATCAGGGTATCAGGCGGGCCGTCTGCCTTTATTTCACCGGCTTCCATAATCGCCAGCCCGTGACAGCGCTCAGCTTCGTCCATGTAATGAGTCGTCACCAGAATGGTGGTGCCAGCGTCAGACAAGTCAAAAAGCTGCTCCCAGAAATCACGCCGCGACTGGGGATCCACCGCGGAGGTCGGTTCGTCCAGAAACAGTAAATCGGGCTTGTGCATCACAGCCGCCGCAAGGGCGAGCCGCTGTTTCTGCCCGCCACTCATGCTGCCAACCCGTTGTTTCATCAATTCATTGAGGTTATAAATGCTGCCGAGCTCTGCCACCCTGGGTTTCAGCTCTCTGCCTGGTAAACCATAAATCTGACCAACAAACTGCAGGTTTTCTTTGACTGACAGATCCTCATACAAAGAAAATTTCTGCGTCATGTAGCCAATTTTCATCCGTAGCGCTTCCGCCTGTTCAGGAATACGCAGGCCAAGCACTTCAATCGTTCCCTCACTGGGGCTCAGCAGTCCGGTTAACATACGCAGCGTTGTGGATTTGCCACAGCCATTCGGCCCCAGAAAGCCGTAGATGTTGCCCTTGGGTACTTGCAGGTTCAGCTTGTTCACTGCGGTAAAATCGCCGAACCGCCGCGTCAACCCTGTTGCCTTGATAGCAAGATCACTCAAGGGGCATCTCCACTTGGACAGGTACGCCGGCTGGCAAGGTCTCGGCATCCGACAAATCGAACTCAGCCAGATAAACCAACCGCGCCCTGTCGTCTTCATTCAGCGCGTAGTAAGGAGTAAAGGCCGGCTCTGTCGCAATCCAGCGCAAAGTGCCTTCATAAGGCTCTGAAACGCCATCGACATACACCTTTGCCACGCTGCCGGGCTGCAATGCAACTCGGTATGGTTCAGGGACATACACTCTGGCATAAGGCTGGCTGTCAGCCAGAATGACGGCAACAACGGCGCTCATGGGCACTCGCTCGCCCAGATTATACGGCAGGCTGTCCAAAATACCGTCGCGAGTCGCCAAGACAGTGAGGTCATTAAAAATCCGCTGCTGCAGCGCCACATTGGCTGTTGCCGCTTCCAGTTCCGCCTGCGCCTGCTGAATGTCTTCAATTCTTTCGCCCCGGGTCAGCTTGGTAAAATTCTCCCGCGCCTCAGCCACTTGCGCCCGAGCACTGTCACGCTCAGCTTTTGCGGTATCCCGCTCGGCCACACTGATCAGTTTCTGCCGCACCAGGCTCTCTCTGCGCAGATAGGTTTTTTCAGCATCGGTCAAACGGGCATTCGCCTGTTCAAGCTGCGCCTTAGCCGCCGCAATATCTTCCACCCGCTCACCGTTAGTGAGCCGAAGCAGATAAGCCGCCGCTCTGGCCTGCTCGGCTTTAACCTGCGCCAGAATAGCGGCCTGGCGGGTCGTGTCCAGCCTGACCAGCACCATTCCGGCTTTCACTGACTGACCTTCGGCTACCGGCATGTCGCGGATGATTTCATTTGCCGTCGCCGTCAACGTAATACGATCGCGCTCCAGAGTGCCCAGTGCCAGAGAAGACGGACGATTGTCGCACCCAGCCAGTAACAAGAGAGTCAGCACCATAAATTGCAATGACCCAACAGATTTCATTTAGCGCCACTCCAAGACAGGCTGTAAGGTAAACCTAGTTAAGATAAGGTGAAATTCAATGTGTTAGCACAAGCATGCCGTAATTTCATACTCATTACTGCTGCATATTTCTCACTTCGCGACAGATGAGGAATATGCCCAACAGGCATTGATCATGGTCCAATACTGACGGCCAGCTCATCACTCCCCCTTGTACTGCCAACAAAAGCCATTAGAATGTCGCGCAATGAAATGCACTTCATTATCAAGTAAAAGTAAAATTTTTCTCTGACTTTTAAGGGAGTACCATGTCACTGTTGGGATATTTACGCTGGATAACCTTTTCTCTTTTCCTTTTCACCAGCCCCACAGCTTTTTCCACTACCATCACCGACAGTCTTGGGAACCCGTTTACCCTGGACGCACCACCCCAACGCATTATCACACTGGAGTATGCCTTCGCTGATGCACTGGCAGCTATTGATATCAGCCCCGTGGGGATTGCCGATGATAATGATCCGCTCAATCTGCATCCTGCGGTATTGGCGAAGCTGGAGGGATGGGTATCCGTCGGTGGCAGAGCGACGCCCGATCTTGAACAGATCGCGGCGCTGAAACCGGATTTGATTATCGCCGATGTTAACCGGCATCAGGCGATTTATGCCACGCTCAGCCAGATTGCCCCGACGGTACTGCTGGCATCCCGCGGTGAAACCTACCAGGAGAACCTTGACGTTGCCCTGAAGATTGGCGACATCGCAGGCCATCCTGATGTCATGCAGGCACGGCTTCTGCAACACAAAGATACTATGCAGGGTGCGGCGAACGCACTCAGCCGCTTTCACGGTAAGAGCGTGCTTTTCGCTGTGGCGTCCGAAAATGGCTTATACGCTTATTCCGGGGCCGCCTACCCTGGCGGCGTATTGAAAGCCCTCAAGCTAACGGTGCCCGAGAAAGTCGGCGAAGAAGACAGAGCACTGAGACAGCTGACTTTTGACGATATCGCAAGCATGGATCCCGACATTCTGCTATCCGGCAACATGGAACCTGGCAGTATTCTAGAACAGTGGCAGCAACGGCCTGCCTGGCAATCGCTGAAGGCCGTTTCCAGCGGGCAGCTCATCGGTGTCGACGGTAATCACTGGGCCAGCTGCCGGGGTATGCTGGCTTCTGAAGCCATGGCAGACAACCTGCAGCAAGCCTTAACTATGACTCCAGAGCCACAATCCAACGTCTTACCAGTTGAGTGGGATCTCAGTATAGAGCCGGAATAATACATTCTCGTCCCAAGGCAGGATCGGCGCTTTACCCTGGACACGGTAAGGCGTCAGGTTATAGCGGGTGTATGACACCGAGACATTCAGGCTGTTCATAACGGGATGGAGAATCGGGTAATGGATCGCCAGAAAGAGTTGGTTTTCCAGCCAGTTATCCTGATCTCGCCACTGCTGCCAGTAGCCTTCCCAGCTAAATGTATTCTTTACAGAGCGCCGAAAAAACAGCTTCCAGGCTAATGCGTCACTGCTGCGTTTCAGTGCTTCCCGGCTATAGCCTCTGGTTTCAGGGACATCGTCATCGAACTCCAGCCCGTAGTAGCCGGCGCCAAGTGCCAGCCCGACAGCGTCAGCCTGGCGCTGATAATTCACTACAATCCCCAATTGTGCCTGCAGAGCTTCTTCCACGCCGAACACCGTATTCTGAAGCCAGCTGACACCCGTCTGCCAGCCAAGTGTTATGCCAGAATCATCCAGGTTAACCAGAGGTTGGGATAGCGAGCCGCCCGCCATAGTCCAGAAAGGGTCATGATCAGGATCCAGATGATCACTATCGTTATCATAATAAGCAATAATACTGGCTTGCCCGGCCAGACTGTCGGCATTGGAATAGAACAGGCCGAGGCCAAGATTCCCCCCTGGGGTATCCGAGTCTGCCTCGGGTACCCAGGTATCATGCCCCCCGATCGAGGTGGTTGTATGCCAAGCCGCATGATTCGCAGGCGAAACAAAGCATACCGACACCAAGACCAATCCAGCCAACTTAACACTGACACGACACCCGATACCTGTCATTACAAGACTACACTCAACCCAGCTCATTACTGACAGCTTAGTTTGCTCTTGTTGACTGGGTAGTAATAAATGCACTATGTCCAACAGCCTGGACAATTATTAGACTAATGCTCTGATTTCGTGTTCCGTAGCATTATCGAAGATCTGAGAAATTGTAACAGCCAAGCAGATAAAATCATTGAATCACATTTCATCACTGAGCGAACCCACACCCCAATATTATTCTAAATATTGAGGTGCGGATACTCAGTCAATTATTGTTTAACCGCTGTCATCAGTGGTCGCTTCCACGAGCCATTGAGTACAACTTCCTCAGGTATATATAATCGTAAAATAGCGTAAAATGATTATCACTGGTGCTGGAGAAAACGGCGTGGTTCTGATTTAGTTAAAGTAACTTAACGCAATGATTATTAACACAAAAAAGTCAGCGCATGGCACTTGTAACGCTATCGACAAGTATTTCCCACGCTATCTTTCTGAGTTCTGTTTTAAATTCAATCGGTATTTTTATTTAGAAAAGACGCTCGAACAGCTGATCTATTCAAGTATTCAAACACCACCGATGCCCCAGTGCCTACTTAGGCTAGCTGAGGCTCGGCGGTAATCAATAAATATTAATAAAACACTCACTTTTTACCCTCAGTCAGGGTATTAAAGCTCGTGATCAGATTGCGGTAATCCGGGATATGATTTGAAAATAATGCGCCGAGTCCTTCAATGTCATTTCGCCAGTCACGGTGAAGCTCGCAGGCTAACCCGAACCAGGTCATTAACTGCGCGCCCGACTGAGACATACGATCCCAGGCAGAATGGCGGGTCACTTCGTTGAAAGTTCCGGAAGCATCGGTGACGACGAAGACATCGAAACCTTCTTCAATCGCTGACAATGCCGGGAATGCAACACAGACTTCAGTCACTACACCCGCAATAATAAGCTGTTTTTTACCGGTCGATTTAACCGCTTTCACAAAGTCTTCATTATCCCAGGCATTGATTTGCCCCGGCCGGGCGATATACGGCGCATCCGGAAATTGCTCTTTCAGTTCAGGAACGAGAGGACCATTAGGACCCGTTTCAAAACTGGTTGTCAGAATCGTTGGCAGCCCGAAATATTTTGCTAAATCACCGACTGCCAACACATTATTTTTGAATTTATCAGGGTCTATATCCCGAACCAGTGACAAAAGGCCGGTCTGGTGATCCACCAGCAACACTGCTGCATTATTTTTATCAAGCCGAACATATTGTTTACTCATGGTTTTCTCCTTCCCCGTTCTGTGAGTGCCATACACTTTTCACGAACTGCCATGAACGGTGGCCGATGACAGCATCGTATAAAAGTAGATACTGCTCGCAGGGAAGAGTAGGGTGCTAAAATGAGTATCAGTGTCCTATTTTCAGAACAATGTATACGATGCACGATCTGAACGATCTCTACTATTTTGTTCAAGCTGTAGATCATGGAGGATTTACTCACGCCGGTAAGGCGTTGGGTATCCCAAAATCCAAGCTCAGCCGCCGCATTGCTAACTTAGAAGACAAGCTCGGTGTCCGGCTCATTCAACGTACCACACGCCAGTTTATAATGACGGAAATCGGCCGTGCTTATTATGAACATTGTAAAGCCATGCTGGTAGAAGCGGAGGCGGCGCAAGAGGTCATTGAGACAACCCGGGCTGAGCCGCGAGGTGTTATTCGTATAACTTGTCCGGTTGCATTGTTACATCAGCACATCGGACTGATGCTGGCTGATTTCATGGCCATGTATCCGCAGATTACCATCCATCTGGAAGCCACTAACCGCCGGGTTGATGTGGTCAAAGAAGCCATCGATATCGCCATCCGTGTCCGGCCACCCCCAATCCAGGACAGTGAGCTTGTTATGCGTATCTTAGCGGTGCGAGGTCAGTGTCTGGTGGCGAGCCCGGATCTGATTCGACAACTCAACCCGCCTGTCACCCCGCATGATCTGACTACCCTGCCCAGTCTCGGGCTGAGTAGTCAGCAGAAGGTTTTCACCTGGAAGCTGTTTAGTTCGGATCAATCTGAAATCACAGTGCAGCATACTCCCCGCTTTATCACGACCGATATGATTGCCTTACGTACTGCAGCTTTAGCTGGTGTGGGTATCGTTCAGCTCCCATTACTTATGGTGCAAAAGCAACTTAAACAGGGCCTGCTCGTCAGAGTGGTGCCTGATTGGTCTCCTCACCAGGAAATTATTCATGCCATATTCCCAACCCGGCGCGGATTATTACCTTCTGTTCGCACGCTCATTAACTATCTTGCACAAAGGTTCAATACCATCGATGAAGAATAATGGTTGCTTTGCTCTCACGGTAAAATGCCGTTAGCATCCATGATATCAGTCAAGGGCTATTATCAACCCTTCGTGTCTGACTTATACACGTCAGCTTACCCCTTCATATAACATCGAATTAAATCTTTCACCTTTTCTCCGCCAAAGCATTAGATATTACTAAAGTATAATAAAAGAATTAATAAAATTGTTGTTAACCGAAAGCTTATAAAAACCCAACACCAACCGCCTTTCGTAGCATTCATTACAAATAATTAACGGCAACCCGTTTTGCTCACATTAACAACGTCCAGATAAAGACGGCGCTCGAACGAAAATTAGATGGACTTTATTTTTTCATTTTGATAATTTCAATAAAAGAATAAAAAAACAGTGAATAATACACCACAAGGAACAGCAAAACAGAAAACTCTTTATTAGCTTCCAGCCCATATACAAACATGAAAAATGTTCCTTTTATTTTCACAAAGAAGATTAATTAGAAAACCACAACATTAGATAATAATAAATTAGCAAAAACGTACTTTTAAAAGGTATCCATCACGTTCGTGTATTCCAGAAAAACCTCAAGACGCGTTAACACTCCTATTATATAAGGAAACCTTTATGGCCAAATTTAAGCAATTAGCGCTCATCGCTTTACCCTTATTCAGCCTGACTCCAGTTGCTCACGCCTCATTGTACGCCGACTGTATTGCCTCCGGTGAGGCACTTGTCGACGCCAGGTTCGGAGGCTCCTATACCAAAGATGTGGATGATTCTTCTCAGGATCTGGCCTCTTCTACCATTAAAGGTTATCTGAACGTGCAAGGCCGCAGCAACTGCCTGCGTGTTGAAGGTATTGCCGGTATTGATGGCAAATTACTGAATAATGATATTCAGGTGGCGTCTGTCACCGCAGGTGCCACAGCAACCAATGCAGCGCAATTCGGCGTTGATGGTCGCGTCAATGTGATGGGTACCGATATCCTTTCTCAGGAATACACCATGTCCGCAGAAGAAGGGCCATCGCTGAAGAAAGACCTGCCGATTCTGCCCATTCCGGATCTTGGCCTGTATGCGGGTATCCCGCTGGGACCTGTCATTCTGGATGTTGGTGTCGGCGTAAGGACCAAGCTCAACGTGGCACTGGAAGCAGGCTACGACAATCTAGCACTGACCGCCAAAGCCGTGCCCAGCGCCGATGTGACAGGATTCACTGAAGCCTCCGCCCGCATTTTGCTGAATAAAATCTCTCTCGGTGGTGAAGTGTCTATTATCTCGGATGATCTGGCCTTTGAAGCCTATGGTCGCTGGGATGCGCCGCAAAATGGTTTTGCGTTTGGTTACGGCATTACCAATACCGCCAATCTGGCCGGTGGCAATATTTACGGTTCGGTGAACGATAAGTACAAATTGACCATCTATGAATGGCCTGGCTACACCTTTGAGAAAACATTAGCGCAAGGAAGCACTTTCCTGCCCGTTCAGTAATCTCAGCGCCCTTCCTCCCCGCATCCACAGTGCGGGGAGCATCTCTGTGTCATGAGTCAATATTCTATGAAGAACAAATTACTTTTTATCCTGCTGCTGGTCAGCTGCGTAGCCGCAGGTGCCGCGCTGTTTCGTCTCTCAGAATCGCCCGCTTCCGCCGTACCTGACCATGAATCCGATTCTGCCTTAGTCCAGCCACCCGCCACGCAAACAAGCACGAACAGCAATACGCCGGCTTTTCAGCACACTGGCATGCCGTCTTCACACAGTGACAACACCGCCTCTGAGGCATTTGCTAAACAAGTCTTTGCGCTGCAATACAGTGCCGATATCGCTTTTTCGGCCCCTGGCACCACAGTTGAGCAAACGATCCGTTTTGATATTACCGGTGAAATGTTCCAGTACCGGCAATTCCAGGATGATCTCATCTACAAGCTGATAAGAATACCGTCGCCGGACATCACTGCCGTCGTCAATCAGCAGGCCAATCCCGAGATAGTGGCGGCAATTCGTCAGCAGGTGCAGCAAGGGATAGAGTTCATCAGCTCCGCTGAAGGTGAGATCCTGGAAGTCTATCTGACACAGCCTCATCCGTCGCTGAAATCCATGGAGACGATCGCCTTCATGATGCAACACATTATTCCGGAAACGCTCAGCGGCAACGCGCAATGGCAACGCTCAGAAAAGGATTACAACGGCGAGTTCACCGCATTCTACAGCCTGCAGCCGGACACCACGCCGACGCCGGCAACCGACAGCTACACCTTATTCAAACGCCGTGAACTGGACAAAGCCGTCTATGACCAAGCCCGTGGATTGGCTCAGGCCCGCGGACTGGCAAACACACTCAAGCCTGTCTACTCCTTCAGCCATCAGGCTCGCTGGGATCAGCAAGACAGAATGCTGCAATCGTTGTCTGTGGATGAAAGCGTCCAGCATCTGCTCAACGACCAGGCGCTGGCAAGCAATAACAACCGCTTGGTGCTTAACCTGACGTCATGGTCTCAGAGCATCAGTCAGGCTGAACTAGCCCTGATCCAACAGGTTCAATCGCAGCGTCAGATCGAGTTAACCGCCGCTGAGGTGTTTCTCTCCACCGGGGGCAAAGCCAGTCAGGGGGCCGGCGCTCAGAAAGCAGCGAGTGCTGAGCAACAAAAGTCAGATCAGACAACTCAGGGTATCAACACCTCAGCGGAAGAGGCTTATCAGGAAATTAAAGACCTTTATGATGCCATGCTGTCGCTGGATGGTCTGGAAAGGGTTAAAGCCGAAAGCCAGCTGAGCGCCCTGCTGCAGAACTTTGCCCGCGCCTATCCCGGCGATCTGGATCTGCTGACCGATGATCTGGCGAAATTTGGTACTCATGAACCGGGGTTCAGCCTGTATCTGAGTGCACTGAGTACAGTGGCCAGCCGCGCTTCGCAGGAAGCAATGCTAACCACGCTGAATACCAGGATGAATGAGAATCAGGCGGCGGCCTCAATCATGGCGTCGCTGGCGCTGTCGCCGCAGGGCAATACACAAACCTTTGAACGCTTCTCCAATATGGTCGGCAACAGCCCATTGGCGGCGTCGATGCCAGCCAATGTCGATCTGGCCAAAAGCGCCATGGTTCAGCGTATGGGTGTGGAAGACAGCACCACAGCCAACGCTTATGTCTCTGATCAATTGCGGGAACTCAGATCTGCGCCCGATACCTCGGCGACCCTTCATCATCTAACAGTGCTGGGAAATATGGGGCAATACCTGAGCTTCGGAGATTTGCACACTTATACCGAGCAATCCAATACCGACATTCGCCAGCGGGCTACCCATGCCTTGCGGTTTGTCCCCGGCTCGGATGCCACCGACTATTTGTTGCAGACGCTCAAAGATGACACGAATGTCACCACCCGCGAAGTGGCCGCCAATTCTCTCAGTTATCGCGCGCTGGACAACACGACTCTGGAGCAACTCCGACAGCAGATTGAGACTGAATCCAGCCAGCAGATCAAAGACAGATTGCAGGACATAGTCGATAAAAATGCACAAGAAACGAGTGAAATAGCTCAGTAGATCCCAGTATCAGCAGCCCTCGATTTCAGTCGCTCTCGGTATCAACCAGAGAGCAACTGAACCGTACCTTTTGCGTGTAGTGGCAAAAAACACACTTTTCTGCGCCACTACACGCAGCAGGCTGGACGGGATTTCATGGCGTGCTAGATACGCAACTAAGCCGGATAATACTTACGCTTCATTTTCAGCGCGACATTCACCAAGGCAATCAAAACCGGTACTTCCACCAATGGGCCAATTACACCGACAAAAGCCTGATCGGAATTCAGGCCAAAAACCGCAATCGACACCGCAATAGCCAGCTCAAAATTGTTGCCTGATGAGGTAAAAGCAATCGAGGTATTCTGATCGTAAGGCAAGCCCATTTTTTTGCCGATAAAGAAACTGGCAAAAAACATGATCAAGAAATAAATCACCAGCGGTATCGCTACCTGTACGACATCCATTGGCAGCTCAATGATCATTTCGCCTTTCAGGCTGAACATCAGCACTATGGTCGCCAGCAAAGCAATTAAGGTGATCGGCGAAATGCGCGGGATAAAGACCTGGTTGTACCAATCCTCGCCCTTGGCAGCGACCAGCCATTTGCGGCTCAGAAAGCCCGCAAGGAAAGGTATGCCAAGATAAATCAATACACTCTCAGCGATGTCGATAATGGTAATATCAACCGCAAATCCCTGCAGCCCGAACATGGGTGGCAGTACCGTAATAAACAGCCAGGCCATCAAGCTATAAGTGAAAATCTGGAACACGCTGTTCAGGGCAACCAGGGTCGCCCCGTACTCTTTGTTGCCGCCACTGATATCATTCCATACCAGCACCATAGCAATGCAACGTGCCAGACCAATCAAAATCAGCCCAACCATGTATCCCGGCTGATCACGCAGGAAAATCACCGCGAGTGAAAACATCAGAATCGGGCCGATAATCCAGTTCATGATCAGCGACAGGGTGATGGCACGCTTATCCCGGGTCACCTCACCCAGCAAGCTGTAGTTCACCTTCGCCAACGGCGGGTACATCATCAGAATCAAGCCAATCGCCAGCGGAATATTGGTGCTTCCCACTGACATCGACTCATTCCATTGCGCCACCTCAGGAAAAGCCACCCCCAGGCCGACACCTGCCGCCATGGCTAAAAAAATCCAGACGGTTAAATACCTGTCCAGAAAACGCATTTTATGGGATACAGCCACATCCGCGCAGGCTTGTGTATTTGTCATGCTAGATTCTCTATCTCAATTAGATGCTTCGCTGATTAACACGTTCAGATAACTTTTCAGCACTCTCTACACGCTCAGAATAGCGGTCAACAAGCCAATTCTTATTGTCGCGGAGCAATAAGGTAAACTTAAATAATTCTTCCACCACATCGACGATGCGCCGATAGTAGGCGGACGGTTTCATTCTGCCATCCTCTTCAAACTCCATGTATGCCTTCGCCACCGAAGACTGGTTGGGAATCGTAAACATCCGCATCCATCGGCCCAAAATGCGCATCTGGTTTACCGCGTTAAACGACTGGGAGCCTCCTGAAACCTGCATCACTGCAAGCGTTTTACCTTGTGTTGGCCTGACGGAGCCAATACTCAGCGGTATCCAGTCGATTTGGCTTTTCATAATGCTTGTCATCGCACCGTGCCGCTCCGGTGAGCACCATACCTGGCCTTCCGACCACATCATTAACTCCCGCAGTTCTGCCACCTTAGGATGAGACACCTCGCAGGTATCAGGCTGAGGCAGGCCAGCAGGATTAAAAATGCGTACTTCCGCGCCCATGGCGGTGAGCAACCGAGCAGATTCCTCTATCACTAAGCGGCTATAGGATCGCTCGCGGAGTGAGCCGTACAGCAGCAGAATTCGCGGTGGGTGCGTGGCATACTGACGGCAAAGCATATCGGTCTCCGGAATGTGAAATTCATCCGTTTCTATATTTGGCAACAGTTCTGGCACCTCAGGCATAATAACCTCCTAAAAATCACATAGGTTTGCAGAAAGCGAATGCAGTTCTGCCGTAATCAGCGCTTGATTGTTTTTCAGTGTGTGGTTCAAAACCTCCTGCATCCATACAGGGAGTTCGTCATTCAGCCGGTAATACACCCACTTGCCACGACGTTGATCGCTGACCAGACCATTCTTCCGGAGTTCAGCCAGATGGCGAGACACTTTAGGCTGGCTCAGATCCAGCGAAGACATCAGGTCGCACACACATAACTCGCCCTTAGACATCAGCAATAACAATGATTTAAGCCGAGTTTCCTCGGCCAGTGATTTGTAAAACGTTAATGCGTCACACATGGCTCTATCATATATGAAATTTCGAATATGATGAGGTTATTGGGTTACGGCCCGCAAGTCAATACTGTTTGAGGTGCTAGCAAGGAGCAGTACTTTCCTCTGCTTGCATTAGGTAAGAAAGCCGATGGGCGGCAACTCTCATGTCTGTAGCCGGGTAAGCTCGTTGTCCGCCATCAATGCAAATATTACCCTTCAGCCATCGATGACCGACTGATACCACCGAGCCTTTTCTCCAACAGCTCTGAAGCTAAATCAATGAAATACCTCAGCTTTGGTGGCATAAATTGTTGTCGGGGATAAACAATATGAATCGGATCAGCCTTTGCGTGCCATTCAGGTAGAATACGCACTAACTTGCCTGCATGACCCGTATTTTCATACAAATACGTCGGTAATAACGCAATGCCCTCGCCGGCAATCGCCATGGCATGCATGAGCCCGACATCATTCACCACGACGGTACCGGGCATAGGGACAGTGACGCTGTTGCTCTGGTTGTACAGTGTCCAGGATGCTTTACCTAATGCGCTGAATTGCAGGCACGAGTAATGACGAAGATCCTGAGGGTTTTCGGGGGGGTCAATTGTTTCTAAAAATGCCGGACTCGCAAAGGGTGCCCAGCATGCCGTTCCGACTTTTTTTGCTACTAAGGTTGAGTCGGCCAGCGATCCCGTCCTGATCGCAACGTCAATACCTTCTGCAATCAGATCGACATACCGGTTCATTAAGACCAATTCCAGGGTGACTTTCGGGCAATGCTGCCTCATTGTCGAAATGATCTCAGACAGAATATGATCACCGAGATCGGCCGGTGCCGTAATACACAAGCGACCCGCCGGTTCCGCCACCGACTCCACGACTGCCGATTCTGCATCAAGGATATGATGCAGCCCTTTCGCGGCATGCTTAAAGTAAATTTCCCCCGCCTCGGTTAATTGCAATTTTCGGGTTGTGCGTTGCAACAGTGTCACGCCGAGCCGCTTTTCAAGCCGCGCAACACGCGTACTGATGGTTGATGTCGGCGAGCCAATCAGCCTTGCTGCTGCACTAAAGCTTCCGGATTCAACAACCTTCACGAAGACTGCGGTTTCATTAAAGTCCATTGTTCATCTCATTGAAAAGTGTTTTTGAATTTTACTACCTAATAAAAGAGCTGAGTATCAACTACATTAAGATTCATGCAATCTTGAGGAGTTGAATGATGAAAAAGCTTTCGTTTATTAAAAAAAGTAACGGTAATCATTGGGTCGGAGATGGTTTTCCGGTACGGGGTATTTTTTCTTATGCCGATATTGCACAAGAAATGTCGCCATTTTTATTAATGGACTACGCCGGACCCGCTTATTTTCCACCCACAACAAACAAACTGGGTGTGGGCCAGCATCCGCATCGCGGTTTTGAGACCGTCACCATCGTTTATGACGGCGGCGTATCACACCGTGACTCTTCCGGTGCCGGTGGCACGATCGAGCCTGGTGATGTTCAGTGGATGACTGCCGCTTCAGGGATCATCCATGAAGAATATCATAGCCCGGCGTTTGCTCAGTCTGGCGGGGCCTTCGAAATGGTCCAGCTGTGGGTGAACTTACCGGCAAAAGATAAGATGACATCGCCTTCCTATCAGGGAATTACCAACGCGGAGATACCTGAAGCCTCTCTGCCAGACGATGCCGGTATCGCTCGCATCATTGCCGGTTCCTATGAACACACTACCGGGCCAGCCAGCACATTTACCCCGATGAATGTTTGGGATTTGCGTTTAAAAGCCAATCATCACATTTCCTTTCAACTGCCGGAAGGACATACCACTGCGCTTTTCATTCTGAAAGGTAAGGTCAAGATTGAGGACAAACATCTTGTTCATGAAGCTGAACTCGCAGTCATGGAACGTGAAGGAGACGTTTTTAGCTTCAGTGTAGAAGAAGAGACAACTGCGCTGTTACTGAATGGCGCGCCATTAAACGAGCCTGTTGTCGGTCACGGCCCTTTTGTAATGAACACCCGTGAAGAAATTTCACAGGCAATCTTTGATTACAACAACGGCCAATTTGGAAAAATCAGCTAAATAAAGCACTTACTGAGGAATTAATAATGAGCTCTCCAGCTAATTTCGGAAATACAAAACCAACAATCGATCCCGCCGATAGCGTAATGCTACTGATTGATCACCAAAGTGGTCTGTTCCAAACCGTCGGTGACATGCCTATGCCAGAACTACGCCAACGGGCTGCTGCCTTAGCGAAAATGGCTACTTTGTCAGAGCTTCCTGTCATTACAACAGCGTCCGTACCTCAGGGGCCTAATGGTCCGTTGATTCCAGAGATACATGAAAACGCTCCGCATGCTCAATATGTGGCGAGAAAAGGTGAAATTAATGCATGGGACAACCCTGACTTTGTCAATGCTGTAAAAGCAACAGGGCGAAAAACACTCATTATTGCCGGCACGATTACCAGTGTATGTATGGCATTTCCCGCTATCAGTGCTGTCTACGATGGCTATAAGGTTTTTGCGGTTGTGGATGCCTCGGGCACCTACTCGAAAATGGCCCAAGAGATCACACTTGCTAGAGTGGTACAAGCTGGTGTGGTTCCTATGGATACCGCCGCTGTTGCATCTGAGCTACAAGGCACCTGGAATCGTGAAGATGCGATGGAATGGGCGGCAATTTATACCAAGATTTTCCCGGCCTACCAACTCCTGATTGAGAGCTATGGTAAAGCGCAAGATGTTGTGAAAAATAATGAAACGTTAGACTCACAACGATAACGTCTCCTTTCAAGGTGATGATTCTGTACAAGACATCGCGTTGAAAAAGAGGGGGCATTCATGCCCCTGCGGTGTATGGCTGGCTCTGATGAATGCCATCTGAGCCAGCCATTTTTTGGTGTCCGCACGATGGGCAGAAAACCGCTACCTGCGTGCGAATTCCCCTGCTTCCAGTATTTTTAAACGCCCGGCTTCATGATCAGCCGCCAGTTTAGTATCCAGATCTTTGGCATATGTAAAGCAAGGCCGTGCAGTGACCCGCGCCAGGTACTGAGTAATCACAGGATCTGGCTCAACCGATCCAAATGCCGTGCAATATTTCAGTGCTGTTGCCCATAACAGATCAGCCGCCGTAAAACGCTCTCCCAGCAAATAAGGGCCTGCCCTGAGTTGCTCAATGAGTATCCCGAGCACAGTGTCGTAGTCTCCGTAAGGGCTGACCTTTTGCTCATTGGGCACCCACCCCATGGCTTTGTCGCAAACAGCGGGTTCAAAGCAGGCGGAGTAATAGAGCATCCAACGCAAATAGGGACCACGCAGCGGATCGCTCAGGCCGGGAGCCAGGCCGCCGGAGGAAAATAAGTCAGCCAGATACAGATAGATTGCTACCTGATCAGTAATCAAGGCACCGTCATCAAGTAAAGCCGGTACCTTCCCCAGCGGGTTAATCGCCAGATAGGCCGGTTGTCTGTTCTCCTCCACCAGCATATTCAGCACATTCAGTTTAAAAGGCACATTCAGCTCGTTAAGCAGGATCAGAACGCTGGACGAGCGCGTATGCGGTGAATGGAAGAATACCAGTTCGTTACCAAGTGCTTTATCGGACATTGTTATTTCCTGTTGTTGTTATCAGTCCGGGTCACTATATTGGCCATACCTGTCAGATTTTGTCAGGTTTATAAACGATCCTGACTCTTTCTGATTTCTTTCTTTAACGGTGGAAAAGCTGATGCGCGCCAGTCGACTCCTGACCATTCTGATGACCCTGCAATCCCGCGAGCAAGTCAGTGCAGCAGAGCTCGCCCGCGACTGTCAGGTTTCTGTCCGCAGTATCTACCGCGACATCGACAGCCTGAGTGCGCTGGGTATCCCTGTATACAGCGAACAGGGCGTCAATGGGGGTTACCGGTTGCTGGAAGGCTACCGAACACAGCTCAATGGTTTCTCAAAACAGGAAATCGAAACACTTTTCATGCTCGGTTTGTCCGGCCCGATGCAGGAACTGGGACTCGCGCCCGCCATGTCGGAAGCCAGACTGAAGTTACTGGCTGCCATTCCGGTCAGTCTCCGCACTCACGCCGAACGATTTCAGTCCAGTTTTCTACTGGATACCCCAGGCTGGTTTACAGAAAAGGAAACCGTTGGCGACCTGCCGCAGCTGTTCAACGCAATCTGGCAGAAAAACCAGATCAAGTTTGATTATCAAAGCTGGCGTGGCAGCAGCCAGCGGGTCGTGAATCCGCTGGGTATGGTGTTAAAGGCTGGCACCTGGTATTTGGTGGCTCAGTCTCAGATGCAGGTCAAAACTTACCGGGTTGCCCGCATTCAGGATCTGAGTATCCTGAATCACTCTTTTGAATCACCGGTGCCCTTTGACTTATCCGCATACTGGCAGCAAAGCACCCGCCAGATGGAAACTGAACTCTACCCCTACACAGCAGAGATCAAACTCACCGCCAAAGGGCTCAAGATGTTACATAGCCTGAGTCCCCCTTATGTCCGGCAACACACACAAATTACTCACACAGATAATACGGGCTGGACAAGCGTCACCTTACCCTCAGGCAAAACCGAACAGGCGGTGGTGGAAATGCTGAGATTCGGACCGGAAGTTCAGGTTATCCAGCCTGAAGCGTTGCGCCAGGCAATGAAAGACGTCATAGAAGTGATGGGGCAATATTATGACGAGTCACGCACTGAATGACTGGAATCACCCGTAATTTGCCTCACCAGATAGCGCATCACTGACCTTATCTTCTGCCTGACGCGTACAGCCCGACCAGTCTGGACAGCAAGATCACGGTATAAAGCACACCGATGACGGCTTCGAGCGATGCAACAGCCTGAGCATAAAATCCCACTGGCGTTATATCACCATATCCCAGGGTAGTCAGCGTGATATAACTGTAATACACCATCTGCTGCCAGTTGATTATTGCGCCAGAGCTCACGATAAACGAACCGGGAGCAACCCATTCAATCAGTGCAAAAATGGCGGCAAACCCTGAGCCAATCACAAGATATAAAGAGGTCGCTGAAAGTACCACATCGGCCATCACGGTACGGGCGCGAAATGTATACAATGCCAGTACCACGACCATCGCGAGATGATAGACAATTGAAGTGAGAAAAACAGCCAGCGCCGCTGACTGGCTCGGAAGGTAAGAATTGTTCAAACCCGCCATCAGAACGGCCAGACCACTTACAGCGACAAAGCCCCGCAACCAGACATCGCCGGTTAGCGCCCATGTCGCAGCAACGAAAATAACAGCGTAAAAACAATAAAACACGGCAGGCCATATCCCGCCTGCCACCGACAGCGGATAGGTCAGGTTGTGCAAAAGGATGGCGCATAGCAGGGTCAGGTTGACGGCCACACCCCGAGTTGCAGCCAGCGGTTGCCCCGTCATGCCCGATTGCCCTCCCCCCCGAATCGGGCAAGTGATAAGAGAATGCCCAACACACCAGTGCCGAGCCAGAGCCCCAGCCAATGGAAAGAAAAGGCCAGCCAGCTCCAGAGGACAAGCGCTACAACAGCAATCAGGTAAGCAAACGGCATTTTCTTCGCTATGGTCCGGCGAAACATAGCGCTGCCGAACAGAAAAATCGACGGGCCGGCAGCAGCCGCCGTCACAACCGGCAGATGGACCGGCTCCAGGGGGTGATCGACAATGAGTTCAATCGCAACCGCTGTCACTATTGCACCACCCACCATAATGCCATGCGCATAAGCCAGACTGGCTCTGGCTAGCTTAGTATGATCAGCTTCCTGCAGAAAACGATGCTCCCCCGCTTCCGTCAGGTGCACAAAATATATCCACCACAGCGTGACAATCAGAAAAAAGCCCACAGTAGCCGCAGCCAGCGTGTCAGCCTGCAGCGCATTTCCCACTAACAACCCACCCAACAATAGGATGGATTCACCCAATGCAATAATGAACACCTGCTGATTCCGCTCCAGCAGATGTAATCCGCGCAACGGCCAGCTTTCCATTGGCGTCGCCCCTTTACCGGGCAACCAGAACCCCACGTATGGAGCGGCGTAGTCAATCACCACAGCCAGCATCCAGCATCCTAATCGGAGTTCAGGCAGCCAAACGCCTGCCATCCAGAAAAGGCCGGATATTCCACTCCAGGCACCAAGCTGAGCGTAGTTCTGCCCCATCCTTTCGCCCCGGAAAACAAGCGCCATATATCCGGCACGGGTCAAGGCCATCACCACGTAAGCACCGGCAAAGAGCCCAGCCCTTGAAGAAAACGCCAGAGGCATAGCAATCGCCATCAGCAATGCACAGGCCATCAGCACAACCATCAGCATCCGGCCGCGGGCGTGATCCGGATCCAGCCAGTTAGTGGCCCATGCGGTATAGTTCCAGGACCACCATACCGCGGCAAACAGCGTTAAAGCCTCCAGTGCCCCCAGCCAGGAACTGTGTGCCAGCAAGAAGTGCGAGAGCTGAATAATCGTGAACACATACACCAAATCGAAAAACAACTCGATATTGGTCACATGGGGATGCTCGTCTGTCGCCAACTGGCGCAACGCGACTTTTGGAGCAAGCTTAAGAATCATGGACTGTATCATCTGCCTTCCCGGAAAATACCTCATCTCAGTGCCTTTCACCTGAGCCAGTGAACGGCACAGGCAATCACTTATCCGCGATGCTTTGCCAACAGCCAGGCAATGACGGCCGGTATGGCAAATACCACAGCAAAAATAGGCAATTCCTCTGCCAGGCTGTATCCCGCATCAACAACCCCCACCCAGAGATTCACAGCGGCACAAATCAGCCAGGCCAGCAGAAACGGTTTCAGAAATCGTGCAAAAGGCTGCCCGGTGAACCAGGACACCACAAAGAACAGTCCGAGTAGCAGCAAGCCCCCGCCAATGACATAGATCGTATGCATTCAATGCTCCTGTTTCTGGCTCTTCTTTCAGGAAAAGGGATCCAGCATCGCATCAATGTCTTTACCCTGATACGGCGGATAAACGTCGACACTGATGTCTGCTGGTGACAGCAACAAAGATTTAGCATTGCTCAGTGCATCAAATCCCGCCTTGCCGTAGTATTTTCCCATCCCAGACGAACCCACACCGCCAAAGGGTAAAGCGCCAATCCAACAGTGCAGGTTGACCAGATTCACACAACCGCCACCAAACGAGAGTGAGTGCAGAAATCGCTCAATGGTGGCCTCATCACGGCTGAAAATATAAGCGGCAAGCGGTTTTTCAAAGGTTTTCAACCGAGTGATTACGTCTTGTATATCACTATAGCGGAGTATGGGCAGCACAGGTCCGAAGACCTCCTGCTGCATAGCAGGATCCGTCCAGTCAGACGGGTACAGTAAGGTCGGTTCGACATAGCAGGCAGAGACATCAGCACGCCCCCCCAATACGGTCTTCTCCGGCACTATGTATGAAGCCACCCTGGCCGTATCCTTTTCACTGATCATTCTTGCAAAGTCGGGACTTTGTGACGGATCGGCACCATACATTCGGGTCACCGAAGCGGACAGTTTTTCAACAAAAGCATCCGCAACAGACGTATGCACACAAACAAAACCGGGAGCAATACACCATTGCCCCGATATCGCATTGTGCCCCCATGCAATGGCATCAGCTGCACGGTCAAGATCCGCTGTTTCATCAACCACTGTCGGATTTTGTCCTCCCAGCTCCAGAATAACTGGCGTCAAATGTTCTGCGGCAGCTCGCATCACGACTTTGCCCACCGACGCGCTGCCGGTAAAGAAAATGAAATCAAAAGGTAATTCAAGCAGAGCTGAAATTTCCTGACGGCCACCAGTGACAACAGCAACATCTTCAGGTGCAAAGTACTGCGGGATCAACTCGGCAAATAATGCCGCAGTTGCGGGGGTGGTATTTGCTGGTTTCAGAATAACAGGATTCCCAGCAGCCAATGCAGCAACAGCCGGATCAAGCAGCAAGAGTATCGGTGCATTGAACGGGCCAACCACCAAGGTGACACCGTAAGGCTCCTTCCGTACCTCACCACGCAAGCCACGTTTTGCTAGTCCGTCGGGTATCATCACCGCTTCCGGCGCCATCAGCAGATCGAGATTGTCCCGGTAAAATGCAATGTTGCCCATAGGCACAGTGATCTCGAATAACTGTTCAAAAGGCGGTTTTCCGAAGTCTTGATGAAGCGCAGCACACCACCGTTTCTGGTGATCAAGCAACATGCGCTCCATTCGGGCCAACTGATCTAGCCTCCAGTCCCGCGATTTCGTCCGGTCTGTCATAAATGCCGCTTTCTGGCGATCAAAAACGGCTTGAAATGCGTGGCTCATATGACGCCTCCTCACAGGTGTCCCGGCCAGATAAACAGCGGGCTTGATTTTCCGAGCTTGCCCGCTGCCGGTCATGGTTTATTTCGTGGTATAGCCACCATTGACCAAAATCGTCTGACCTGTCATCCACCACCCGTCTGAGACCATGAATACGATCCAGGGAGCAATATCTTCGATATCAGTCAGACCGGTTTTTGAGAATGGCGAAAGTGCCGCAGCCGTTTTATGATATTCAACCGCTTCTTTCTCTTCTGCCGGATAAAAGAAAGGCGTATCCATCGGGCCAGGACCAATCGCCGTTACTGAAATTCCTCTCGCCCCAAACTCTTTCGACGCCGAGCGGGTAAAGTGCTCGACAGGAGCTTTCAAACCTTCATAAGCCGCATAGAAAGGCGTATAAGCACCAAGCAGTGACGTGACAATCGTGCAGATTTTGCCGTTATCGTTCACATGATTTCCTGCTTCTTTAAGGAAGAAAAAGGCCGTTTTCACATTGACTGCGCAAGATTGATCAAAGACAGCTTCAGTTACCTCCATGATCGGTTGTTTCACAACCATACCTACAGTATTAATTGCAATGTCAGGTCGCCCCACAGAAGCAACAACATCGTTGAACAGTTTCTCCATTGCCGCCGCCTTGGTTAAATCGGCCTGAAACGCGACAGCTTCGGCGCCGGTAGCCCGGACGGCCGCAACGGTTTCCTCGGCAGCAGCTTGGGTCGCATCGCTGTTATAGTGAATAGCCACAGCTTTCGCGCCTTGCCGGGCAAATTCGCGAGCCAGTAATCCTCCCAGGTTTTTCGCCCCGCCCGCAATCAGCACAACTTTACCTTCAATACTATGTCTAGACATGCTCTCTCTCCCTATATCCATTTTCATAACAGCACTGAATGACTATAGTGAGTGTTCTACACTAGATAAATCCGAATTCCTGACAGAACCTGTCAGCGTTTACGAACAATGGCAGAGACAAGATGGACAGAATCCAGCAAATAGAAGTTTTTATTCAGGTCTTGGAAAGTGGCAGTTTCACCAAAGCTGCGGAAGCGTTAAATATGCCAAGATCGACGGTTTCGACTGTGATACAAACATTAGAAAACCGGCTGGGTGTTCAGTTATTACACCGTACCACACGCAAACTGACGCCAACTCAGGACGGGCTTCGCTATCTGGACACCGCCAGCCATGTTGTGCAGAAATTTAACGCTTCGGAACGAATGTTTCATACTGCCCCCCATCAGGTACAAGGACGACTGCGTATCGACATGCCCAGCCGGATTGCCCGCCGTATCGTGATCCCTGCTCTCCCTGATTTTTTATCCCGGTACCCCAGGATTAACATCGAACTCAGCATGAAAGACCGGCTGGCTGATCTGGTGGCTGAAGGGGTTGATTGTGTTATCCGGGTCGGTGAATTATCCGACTCAGAGCTGATCTGCAAAAAACTCGGCGATCTGGCAGTCATTTACTGTGCCAGTCCGGCGTACTTAGCTAAATTTGGCATTCCGGCCAACATGGAAGCCTTAAGTCAGCACCATCTCATCCATTACGCCATCCAGATGCCAGCCCAGCAGGCAAGTCTTGAATACCATTCAGATGGGGAAACTGTCTCGGTGCCCATGCAAAGCCGGGTCACGGTCGACAATGCAGAAGCCTATATCGCCAGCGCTTTAGCTGGCATAGGCATTATTGAAATCCCAAAATATGATGTACTGCATTTATTAGAAAACAATACATTGCAGGAGGTCTTGCCCGACTACCAACCCAGCCCCATCCCGCTTTCGTTCCTGTATCCAAGCCGGAAAAACCTCTCTTTACGGGTCAATGTATTTCAGGAATGGATCAGCCAGCTGCTGACGGAAGCCTGTCTGATCAGTGAAGAAAACCAAGCCCGGCATCGCTGCTCATACTGAGGTGCTGCACGCTTCACTGGCACAGGCGAGCAACCATTGTTTAAAATTAATCTGCGCTTGGCTCTCTTTCTGCGCATGCAGCCTGGTGAGCCAGTAAGACCCCTTATGCAGATAAAGATCAAACGGCTGCACCAGCTTTTCTTCCATCAACAGCCTTTCAAACATGACAGGCGGTGCCAGTGCCACACCATAGCCCTGAATTGCCGCTTCGACCATGGCGATTGAAGAATCGAACACTATCGCACTCAGTTTTGCTTTTGGCACTGCCACTTTGGCTTCATTCAGCCACAGTTGCCATTCATCGGGTTGGTAGGAGCGCAATAAGGTGTAGTTCAACACATCTCTCGGCGAGGCCAATACCTGGCCGATTCCCGGTGGACACAGGACAGTAAACGGCGCGGGAAAAAGCTCAGTCGCCTCCGTGGCATGCCAGCTGCCTTTCCCGAAACGGATCAGATAATCCAGACCTTCAGCGACCGGATCGGCCGTGTTGTTATTGGTTGAGATGCGCAGGTCAATCAGGGGATACCGTGCCTGAAAATCAGCAATTCGGGGAAGCAGCCAGTTCACCGCGAATGTACCGACCACACCCACAGAGACCACTTCCCGGTGGATACCCTGCGCCAGCATGTCCAGAGCTTCAGACAGATTGTCGAACGCCCCTTGCACCACAGGCAGCAGCATCATGCCTTCTTCTGATAAATTTAACCCCCGGGACTGACGTATAAATAAAGACACGCCCAGCTGGGACTCCAGCATTTTCACCTGCTGACTGACTGCAGCCTGAGTCACGCACAATTCAACCGCTGCCTTGGTAAAATTCAGATGTTTTGCCGACACTAAGAAAGCACGAATCGCGTTCAGCGGCAGGTGGGTAATATTCATTCCTGTGACCTCAGACTTTCTGACCCTAGATTTTCTTATTGCTCTTATTAGATTTCGCACATTGTGCATCAAATTGACTCACTTTAATATCCGCCCTGTCTCCATGGGGGCCGATAATTAACATTCACCTTATACTCATTAAGAAGTCACAATGAAAAGCACCATCTGCAATACTCGATCATTGATACTCTTTGCTGCATTTCTGGCCTCAGCCGCATCACCTGCCTACAGTCAGACAACTGGGAAGGAAGCAACGCTCCGCAAGGCCGTGGATCAGCAAGCTGAACGATTAATGGACACCTACCAGATTCCGGGTATAACCTTTGGCATCACTATCAAAGGCAAAACCTATTACTATAACTATGGGCTGGCAGATGTTCAGCAACAGCAGCCCGTGTCGGAGAACACTATTTTTGAACTGGGTTCGGTCAGTAAAACCTTTGCCGCGACGCTGGCCAGCTATGCCCAACAGCAAGGAAAACTATCGTTCGACGATCAGGTGTCGAAGTATTTACCGGCGCTAAAAGGCAGTACGATTGGAAACACACCGTTAATTCAGTTAGCCACTTACTCGGCTGGAGGGTTGCCGCTTCAGTTCCCTGACAGCGTCACGAACCACACGAGCATGCTGAACTATTATCGCCATTGGCAGCCTGCCTTTCCGGCAGGTACTCACAGGCTGTACTCTAATCCGAGCATTGGCCTGTTTGGCTATCTCGCCGCTCAGAGTATGGGGGATACCTACCCGGCGCTGATGGAAAATCTCATCCTGCCGGAACTCGGGATGTCCAGCACCTTTGTCAATGTGCCGGAAGCTAAAATGCACGAATACGCCTTTGGCTACAACGCTGCTGGCGACGCTGTCAGAGTCAATCCCGGTGTTCTGGATGCTGAAGCCTACGGTGTTAAATCGACCAGTGCGGATATGGTGCGCTATATCGAAGCCAATATCGGGACAGTTTCTGTCCAGCCTCTGATGAAGCAAGCGCTGGCAAATACCAAGACAGGTTACTATCGGTCCAGCACCCTGACGCAAGGGCTGGCCTGGGAAATGTATGATTATCCGGCATCACTGAACACCTTGCTGGCGGGAAATTCGACTGAGACCATTCTCAACCCGATGCCTATTGATGCAATCGCGTCACCCAAACCTCTGCCAGAGAACATCTGGGTGAACAAAACGGGTTCAACCGGCGGATTCGGCGCTTATGTCGCCTATATACCTGCCGAGCAAACCGGCATCGTGATTCTGGCCAACAAGAATTATCCCAACGGCGAACGCATCAAAGCCGCCTATGCGATTCTGGAATCTGCCCTGAAATAATCCGTCAACGCTTTCATGTCGATTTCCGTGTGCTCCGCTGTCAGTCAATCCGACAGTGAACACACGGATTTCTTCTTAACTGTTGGCGCAGCGATTAACCGCAACGTCTGACACCTTTTGATGAATTCTGGTATTCATCCAATAAAAACTAACAGACCAATACCTTTTTCTGCTGAAATGCAGTGGAAACATCCTTCCATTCATAACGATGCTGATAACACGCTCTTGCATTCTCTGCGTTGTTTGCCTCAATTAATACAGGCGCTAATACAAACCCCTGCCTGAATAAGCTAAAGATGATATCCGATGCGTTTTCTGCATGGATCTCTTCAAAAACCAGCACTTCTTCTTTCACCAGCACACAATATTGCATATAAAACCCATTCATCAGTGTTCGATATCAGAATTATCTACGTTTATGCTATAGTGCATAGTGATTTTATTTTAATGGCGATAACTTAAAGTTATGAAGGTTAATCCAAAACATTTAAGCTCTATTGAAATCCTTGCAAAAGTGAAGAGCTTCAGGGTTGCATCACAGATACTTTGTATTTCTCAACCTGCACTGTCAAAACAGATTAAAAATTTTGAAGATGCCTATGAGATTGAAATGTTTGTCAGAGATAGCCAGGGCGTGGTCCTGTCAGATACAGGTAAACTCGTCATTAATGAAATCACAGCGTTAAATCGGCATATTAAGAAAACAGATGAATTGATATCCAGCATCTCACAGAATAACCTGACACCTTTATCTATTGGTTTTGGTAAATCAAGTAATGATTTCCTGCCGGTTTTTATTCGTGACTTCCAGAAGAAACACAGTAACATTTCTATTTCCCTGTCAGATATATGCTCACAAGATCAAGAAGATCAATTACTTTCAGGTTCCTTAGATATTGGCTTCATGAGAAAACCAGCCTCGCAGTCACTCGGCAGTATTCGTGTTTCAAGTGATGAATTTGTTCTAGCTGTTTCAAAAAGCCAGTATGACAGTGATCATATTGACTTCTATTTACAGAAATATAATTTGCTGATGATGAGTAATCACAGTAAATCTCAGATCAATTTGAATACTATGTCTCTGTTAAAAAACAGAACATACAAGATCACCAATATTTCAGCAGATTTGCAAACTATTATTACATTGATCTTATCTAATACGGGTGTTGCTATTTTACCGAAAAAATCAATTCTCGGAATTTATGACGCCATTCAATTAATCCCGTTTCCAAAAGAAACAAGCTGGGATATTCATATGGTATGGAATCCAAACAGGCTATCCCGATCGGTCGAGCTTTTCATTGAGCACGTCAAAGACCAAATATCAACACCTGCTTCTGTATAACGCCAGAAATGTATGATGTATTGCCCTACCTTGTTGAAACTCGCGCCATGCATAGTGAACCCTGGCAGTCAGATGAGTAGCAATACTTAAAACATCAGCCGTGAGCGCTGGTGTTGATATTCAGGATCACTACCCATCGACAGTAAGATACCTTCAGCAATATACCTTTGATAATACTGCCATCAATCTAAGAGGAGGTCTTCTTTGGTACCTCAGCAAGCATAAAGGTTAACTCATCCACTGAGCCGACCGGATAGGACAACATTTCTTCAGCATGGATAACCTGACCGGTTTGCTCTGAAACAAACCTGGCGAGCTGTTCTGGCTGAATTTGCCCATCGACTGTCCTTAGCCTGTTCAGTTCTTCTTCATTTAAGGTTTTGGCTGTTCCCGGCAAGTAAATCGTGCCGTAATACAAATCCACCCCGAAAGCGATCAACCCGGGCACAACAAATAAGAGCAAGCCCGCCGCATCCAAAACGGCAATAGCCGGATCCACCTGACCGCCCCGCTGACCTTTTCGTTCAGGGTGTAGCAACACACCGCACCCCGAAAGCTGAATCGTTAATATCACCGTCAAACTTAACCCCAACAACTGATGCTTCATTTGGTCTCCTTACCCCAGTCGGCTCGAAAAATGTGTTGTCACTTTTTTATGATGACTACGTCTAATTATGGCGATAAATGAGCAAGTTGCAGAAAATGTTGGGGATATTTGCCCATCAACGCCTGACCAATGTACTGGCTGGAATGCGTTAACCGTTTCCCGGCCAGCACAAATCACACTAGCCGATAGCCAGTTTGGTTTCAGGGTAGCGAATTTTTTTCTTTCTGGGGCTGGCTAAAAAGTATGCCAGCGTCAGTGGGCCTAACCTGCCCATGAACATCACAAAGATAATGATAAATTCGCCAGCGACGGAAAGATTACCGGTTAGCCCTCTGGACAGGCCCACCGTTCCCAGCGCAGACACGGCTTCAAAGACAATATCCAGCATGGGCGCGTTTTCACTGAGTAACAGGGCAAAAATGGCCAGCCAGGTTACACCGGCAGAGATTAAGGTCAGCGCCAGCGCCTTGCTGATGGTTTCTTTGGTGATTTCGCGTTTAAACACATCAACCGCTTCATCGCGCCGTAAATAGGCGTATGTCGCTAGAATGAGCACGATAAAAGTCACCACTTTGATCCCGCTTGCCGTGCTTAGCGAACCGCCACCAATGAACATCAGCATGAGCAGAATCGAGGTAGTCGCATCTTCTAGCTGATCAATGGCCAGAGTATTGAAACCTGCCGTACGCGGCGTCACCGCCTGAAACCAGGATGCCAGCCACTTGCCGGATTCACTCAAAGGGGCCAGCGTATTCGGGTTGTCATACTCAATCAGATAAATGGCGATTAATGCCACCAGATTAATGATGACTGTGCCTGATATCATCATCCGGCTGTACACCGTCAGGCGTGACCAGCAGCGATGGCGCTTGAGATCCATCCAGACCGAAAAGCCCAGGCCGCCAATAATGAACAAGCCGGTAATCGTGATATTCACAACAGGATCATCCACATAGGGCATTAAACTGTCTGCACTTAACGCAAAACCGGCATTATTGAAGGCGCTGATGGTATAGAAAAACCCGTGAAACAAGCTCGTCTGCCAGCCTAACTCCTCCTGCCAGTACAGGGTTAACACAGCGATACCTATCAGTTCGACGACCAAAGCAAACCCCAGTACGGATTTGGCGGTGGTGGCCAGCGTCGATGAGTCGGTCTGGTTAAAGGCTTCCCGGGCGACCGTGCGTTCTAAAAAGCCGATTTTCCCACCCAGCGCAATTAAGGTCACTATCGCAAAGGTCATTAAACCAAGCCCTCCGCACTGAATAAGCAGGGCAATCACAGTTTGGCCAAATGGCGTAAACACAGTGCCGGTATCAACCACTACCAGTCCGGTGACCGTTACCGCCGAGGTTGCCGTAAACAGGCTTTGCACCCAGCTGATAGGCTCGTGAGTGGCAATGGGCAGTTTCAGCAGCCCGGCACCAATAAGAATTAACAGTAAAAAGCTGCCACTAAGTATGAAGGGCGGTGCGCCCAGCAGCTTTTTCCCCGCCTTGGGTTTACGCTCAATGGGAGAGACGGACGGATGCCACAACACCATGTTACACCAACCTTGGCGCGATATACTTCAGCTCCGCCCGGGTGCCACAGAGCAGGAGTATATCGTTTTCTTTAAGTAAGAAGTTCGCGTTAATGTCGGTGAACACATCCTGTTCCCGCTTAATCAGAACAGCCTGCACACTGCCTCTGGCATCGCCTAGCACCCGGGATACCGGTGCATCATGCAGCGCAGGTTTCACAT
This sequence comes from Photobacterium sp. WH77, assembly GCF_022014395.1. Taxonomy (NCBI): domain Bacteria; kingdom Pseudomonadati; phylum Pseudomonadota; class Gammaproteobacteria; order Vibrionales; family Vibrionaceae; genus Photobacterium; species Photobacterium sp. WH77. The sequence continues at coordinate 295,292 of NZ_JAKLTE010000003.1, forward strand.
GAATTTCCACCACGTATAAGCCATGCCCGATCGCCAGATAGTTATTGACCATAGGATAATTGAGCGACTGGGCAACGCGGATCCCCATCTCTTCTTCCGGATGAATAATGCGCTGTACACCCAGTTTCGACACTATGGTGTGATGCGCTTTGGTACTCGCTTTGACCCAGATTTCCTTCACCCCGAGGTTCTTCAGCGCCAAAGTACACAGCAGGCTCGATTGCATATCTTCGCCGATAGCCACCAGCACAGCTTCACTGTTTGCCAGGTCCAGTTCCCTTAACGCACTTTCATCGGAGGAGTCGCATATCACAGCTTGCGTGAGCTCTTCGACATACTTCTCGACAATCTTCGGGTCTCTGTCTACCCCTGTCACCGTGTGCCCTAGGTGGATCAATTCCAGGCTGGCAGCCACACCAAAGCGCCCTAAGCCAATGACTGTAAAATGTGCCATTACAATACCTTAGTTATTTTTTCCAAAAATGAAGGAGTAAGTTCGCCAATTCCGCAAAGCAAGCGAAATGGCAGAAATGTCAGCGATTAACCGCTATCGGATTGGCCAAGAACCAAACGATAACCCAGCCCGGATTCCGTTTTGATCAACTGTTGCTCGTCTGCACTGTCATTGAGTTTCTTGCGCAGCTGGCTGACCAAAATGCGCAGATAATGTGTGTCATCGCGATGGCTTTTACCCCAAATCACATCGAGCAGATACGATTGTTTCACCAGTTTGCCCGGTTGCAGAATAAGCTGTTCAACAAAGGCAAATTCCTTCTTTGTTAACGGTATTTCGTGACTGTCCAGCCAGAATTGATAGGTGCTTTTTACTATTTTCAGCCTGCCGCAGAGAATTTCATCATTGGTAACCTGATCATCGACCAAATCTCTGACCAGCACTTTGATACGCGCGATCAGCTCCTTGATGCCAAAGGGTTTGCTCAGATAATCGTTCGCTCCGGCTTCGAGTAAACGGATCTTTTCTTCTTCCTGATCGCGGGCAGTCAGAATCAGTACCGGGGTTTTATGTGTTTGCCGAAGGCTGGCCAAAAAAGCCGCGCCATCGCCATCAGGCAGACCGAGATCCAGAACGACCACATGAGGAGTATGGGCCTGAAAACACGCTGTGGCGGACTGAATACTGTCAGCCCCAAGATAGTCAAATCCCTCAGCGGCAAGCGAAATTCGAATAAAGGTGTGGATCTGAGGCTCGTCATCCACCACTAAAATTTTATAGCTCACGATTTTTCACCTTGAGGACTGCTTGAGGGCTGATCGATCGGTAAGCGGATTCGGATCAGGCATCCTTCCGACACAGGTACAGACTCAATCAGCCCCTGGTGGGCGGTAATAATGCCTTTCGCGACAGCCAGACCTAAGCCAGATCCTGAATCTGCCGTTTTCTTGGTAGCGCTTGAATAAAAGAGATCGAAGATCCGCGCCGCTTCATCGCTCTTGATGCCGACGCCTTTGTCCTGAATATCAATCACAATATAAGCCGATTCCTGAAACAGCGTGACCACCACGGATTGATGTTTTGGTGAAAAACGTAATGCATTATCCAATACATTAAACAGGGCTTGTTCAATAAGTACGCCGCTCACCAAAATGCGGGATAACTGGCCTTGTACCTGCACCCTGAACCTGTTCCTGGCTTCAGGTAATCGCAAAATAGCCTGATGGACAATATCAGCGAGGGACTCATCATTTCTGGTTATTTTCAGCGCGCCATGTTGCAGCTTGGTCGCTTGCAAAAGATTCTCAATATACTGATGCAAACGATGGCTTTCTGCTGTGGCGCTGTTAAGCAATTCACTTTTTTCACCCTCACTGAGTTTGGGCATATATTCATTAAGCGTTGTGAGCGTACCGATAATGGTCGCTAAAGGCGTTCTGAGATCATGGGAAACCGAGAGCAAAATACTGTTGCGCAGTTTGGCTTTTTTCAATTCATCCTGCTGGCGACGGTAATGCTCTGCAAGCTGGCTGGTTGTCAGTGCCACGATAATAAAAACAACCAGATTAATAATATCCTCCGCATGGAACATCTGAAGTGAATAACGGGGTGTGGTAAACAAGAAATTGAAACTCAAGGCTTCTATCACCGCGAAACCGTAAGCAAAACGCGCCGTACATTGTAACGCCACCACCACAACAGCAAGTTGTAAAATCAGCAGAACCGCTATCGTAGAGCCCAGCGCCAGATCAATCAGCCACGAGGCCAGCAGCGCACTCGCCAACACCATGAAAGAAAAAAGAAAATAGCTGTTTCGCCAGTGAGCAAACATAGTTCAGAGTCAATCAACAATCAGTGGGGACACTCTAGCAAATGGCCCCTGAGAGTTCGCGTAAAAAAAGCGTAAAAAGATCGCATTCAGGCTTAGCGATATTGTTTCTCGAAATACAGTGGATTTCGGTTCATAAGCAGAGCAGGTTCATTATTTAACGCGATGCTTTCCCCTTCTTGCGCAAGCCGTCACGCTTAATGAGCCAACTGAGCAGTATGATTCCCGCCAGAGCAGAGAATAAAGAAGCGGATAAAATACCAAGCTTTGCAACATCCACCAGCGCGGGACTCAAGGCCAGATGAGCAATAAACAGCGACATAGTGAACCCGATCCCGGCAAGCATCCCCCCTGCCGCAAGATAGAGCCAGGACAAATCAGGCGGCCGCACTGCCAGTTTGGTATACGTTGCCAGCCCGCTGAATAAAATAATACCGACGGGCTTGCCAATGACAAGACCGGCAAAAATAGCCATATACAACGAGCCGGACTGCTCTGAAAAAGAAATGACAACACCAGCATTGGCAAAGGCAAAGGCAAAAAGCGGCATGATGACAAAACCGACCCAGGGGTGCAGCAGCATTTCCAACCGCTCCAGCGGGGAAAGGGCCTCACGCGCCGCCGCTTCTGCGGTCTTTAAGATTTGGCGATCGTTCACATTCACATCATGCTGGTTTGCCAAAGGCAAGGGCACGACACATTCCATAATTGTCAACAAACGCTCTTCGTTGACCCACCGGCCTGTAGGCGTCATCAGCCCCAGGATCACGCCAGTGACAGTTGGATGCACGCCTGACGCATCTACCGCCAGCCAGATAAGGCCACCCATTAACGAATACACAGCGATACTGCGTATACCGAGCGCAGCCATGACCCTCACCGCAATAAACCCGATCACTGCAAGCCCAATATAATAAAAACTAATGTTTTCCCCGTAACCGACAGCCACGACTACAATGGCACCAATGTCATCAATAATCGCTAAAGAAAGCATAAATATCCGCAAACTTTTCGGAACGCGTGGCCCGAGTAAAATGAGGCAGGCAATAACAAAGGCGGTATCTGTCGCCATCACTATTCCCCAACCATTTTGCCCGGGCTGGCCCTGTAGAAAAGCCAGGTAAATTAATGCCGGAACCAGCATGCCACCGAGTGCCCCTGAAATAGACAGCATCGCTAAACGCGGGTTTTTTAATTCTCCCAGTACGATTTCACGTTTAAGTTCCAGTGCAACCAAGAAGAAAAACAATGTCATAAAAGCGTCATTGACCCATTCCTGAAGTGAACGCTCAAACTCGACTGACCCCAGTGTTATCCCTATGGATATGTCCCACAGGGACAGAAAAACCTCCCCCCAGGGGGAATTTGACAGGGCAAGAGCAACCAGAGTAAAGAAAAGCAGAACAGCACCAGCGGCAGCCTCAATGCGTAGAAATCGGGTTATCGGTTGCGTGATCCAATCGACATATTCTTTGGGCAGTTGAGTCGGATGCCCTCGCTCATGGGGCCGAAAAGCGGTTTTCTTCATGGGCTTTCCATCACAATGGGATCGCGTATAAGGAGTGTATCCTCTCAAGAAACTTAAATAAGTTACCCTAAGCGGACACTAGCAACGTGATATTGTCTGCTATCACCGCTCGGCAGACTTGCAGAGTCTTTGAAACTCATACAGACACACTGCCTGAGGCTAGTTCAACACATGGCATATCCCATATTCAGGTAAAACTACATAAAAAATAGGCTATGACCATATATGCTGCAATGTAGGCAGGAAACAGCGTTAAAGCTGAGGCGCGAACATCCGGACCGGTTGCAGGCGCTCCCGGCGCCGACAACCTGACAATTGTTCCTGAATTATCCCCTAAGTTTGTGAAGCATTGGATTCAAGTATGTTGACTAAAACGATTGGAGAAATTAGCGAATGGCATTCTGATAAGTAAAATTATTTTGAAGTTTGCAGCGTTTCTATCGCACTGTCATTGGCCTAATGACAGTGCACTGTGCCGGTACGATTATCCTTATGGCAGCACTGACCGGGTGGTGAGCTCTTTCGACAACCGCCGCCATGAGCCATTACCGTATTACTCACGAACAGGGTAACCAACAACAAAATTAGCACTCTCATTGTATTATCCTTATTATTCCAGTTGAATTTCGCAAACTCATTACCTGTTGAAGGTAAGCACAACAAGTTTAGTGGTAACAAAAACAACAATAAGCAACCAGAGTCACAAAATGAAATCAACGAAAGTAAGTGGATAAACAGAAAAATCCAACTCCCATATTAATAATCAGAACTCAGCATGCGTGCCCGCTCACCAACAGCCCTTTATTCTGAAGAACAAGATCACTCAGAAAATCGGCAACAAGCCGTACTCTTCTGGAGTGTGCCAGATCGGAATGAATCGCCAGCCAAATCGGCTGACTACACCCTATATCACTCTGGACACAAGTCAGTCCCTGCTTTTGAGCAATAAAATGAGGGAGAACGGCTATCCCCGCTCCAGCTTGAGCCGCTGTTACCTGAGATGACATGCTGGTGGTGGTCAGGCGACAAGGCTTCCCACGCAACCTTTTTTCTAACCACTGTGCCGCCGGAAGGTGCTGCTGGCTCTCAGACCAGCCAATAAAATCATCATCTTCGAACAACCCGCCATTTTCTGGTGCGGCTCTCTGCTGCAAATACTCTTGTGATGCATACAGGCCAAAACCAAGCTCACCTAACCGCCGGATACTCACATTGCCGCGTTCCGGCCTGACCATACGTATTGCCATGTCAGCATCATATCGATGCAAGTTGACCGTAGAGACACCGGTCACAACCTCGATGGTCAGATTGGTGTGTGATGACATTAACCGGGGAAGTGCAGGAATAATAAGGTGATCAGCCAGGCCTTGCGCTGTTGCCAGGCGTACATGCCCCGCCACGTCATCATTGCTGCCCTGAGCAGCCGCACCAAACGCATGGCCAGCTTGCTCTAGTGCCTCTGCCTGAGCAATCAGCATCACTCCTTCATCTGTCAGCCTGTAGCCGATTTGATCACGAATGAACAGGCTCAGTCCCAGCGCTGCCTCCAGCCGTTCTATACGACGCGATGTTGTTGCTAACCCAATTCCCAACGCTTTTGAGGCGCCACTTAAGGTACCTGACCGGGCAATAGCCAGAAAAATCCTGGCATCATCCCAGTTCAACGTGTTATGCCTTCCCCTTTTTCCTATATCGGAAATCGGATTACCATATTTCGCCATACAAACCTCCAGTTTCGGAAAGTATATTGAGAATCATAAAACGAACCAAGGAGAAATAGCGATGCAAAAGCGTTTTCTGAGCCAAGGGCTTGAAGTGTCTGCGATAGGACTGAGCTATACGGGTATGAGCGAATTCTATTTGCCGCAAAGAGCCAGTATCACTCTGACCTCTGATGATCTGAATCCACAACAACAAGCCACAGGGGATTTTCAGCCGACAGGTGACCGTTATAGCTTCGAGGGACTAAAAGGAGTCAACTCATGAATACATCCAACGCTACGGGTTGGCGCAACTGGGCAGCCGTTTCCATGCTCGGCGTTGCTGCATTTACTGTGGTCACCACTGAATTAGCCCCCATAGGTATGCTGTCAGCCATTGCTGCCGATCTGGATCAGAATACCAGTGTGACGGGATTAGTTGTCACCCTGTATGCGTGGCTGGGCGCTGCAGCCGCATTATTATCAGTGATGACTATCAGCCATTTGCCCCGCCGGCCACTGTTAGTCGGACTGATGCTCTTACTGGGAGTCTCTAACGCCGTGTCGGCAGCGAGCCATAGCTTCACTGTACTTCTCATCGCCCGATTAGCGGGCGCACTCGCGCATGGTGCCTTCTGGGCGATGATTGGCACAATGGGAGCACAACTGGTCGCTTCGAACCGCGTTGGCCGGGCAACTGCAATTATCTTTGGCGGCGTCTCCACTGCCAGTGTTCTCGGAGTTCCGCTCATCAACTGGATAAGTCATGACGCCGGCTGGCGATTGTCCTTTGGTTTGCTGGGGTTACTCTCTGTCGCCACCGCGCTTACTCTGGCATTCAGTCTTCCCCGTGTAGCCGGCACTGCCTCTCTGAGCCGAAACCAATTTGTTTCGGTGCTGCGCAATACAGATTTAAGACGGATATATCTGATTGCAGCATGCGGTATCGTTGCACACTTTGCTGCCTTTACCTTCATCGAAGTCCTGCTTTCCTCAGAACTGGCCATTCCTCAAAACTGGGTCGTCATCTGCCTGCTTGCCTTCGGCATTGCGGGAATACTCGGTAATTTACTGTGCGGAGTCTTCATCGATAAACACCTGAAAGCTGTGCTTAGCATCGGCCTGCTATTGGTATCCCTCTGTCTGCTGTTGATCAGCACAGTCACAGTGAAAGATGGGATTATCGCACTCTTGCTGCTCTCCGGCTGGGGCCTTGGCATCGCTATACTCTTTGTCGGAATTCAGGCCTGGATCATACGATTAGCAGGAGCTGATGCATTACCAGCTTCCGCGATTTATGCTGCTATCTTCAACGGAGCCATCGGAGCAGGTGCCATGGCAGGGGCCGGGCTATTAGATCATTGGGGGATCAGGCCACTTTATTTAACGGCTGCCATCACCACGCTGCTCAGCTTCATTCTGGTAATCATGATTCGGACCAAACCTGTGAGGCATGCAGTCACGGAGTAATCGGGGCACTTGGCAGAATTGATGGAGCTGAGGGTTTCTACAAATATATGGATGAGTGGCCAGTTCGACGAGGAGTGGTTGCTCTGATTATTACGCGTATAGTGGCAAGAGTAGAAATCCCAACACTTGAGAAAGTAGCAAGTATCAATAATTTCGCAGGTGCAGAAAAAACCACTGAATATGGCGACAGAGTACGTACTATATATGATCCGATCCACTAACCCTGGACACTGACAAAAGGTGAACCTAAGATACCTTTTGCTATTGTCAGAATCAGTTAACTCCCATTATATTTATTAAAATATT